>JAAYGO010000086.1 GCA_012727685.1 Bacillota bacterium
ATGGATACAGACTCGGCAATAGCCTTGAAATGAAGGTAAAGGCCTTTTTGAGTCGGCTTGACATAGTAGGGCGTAACCAGGAGCAGGGCATCGACCCCGGCCTCTTCCGCATGCCGGGAAAGCTGAATTGCTTCACTGGTGGCATTGCTGCCTGTCCCCGCAATCACCGGCACGCGGCCCTTGGCCTGCTGCACCGTCAAGGCGATCACCCGGTCATGTTCTTCATGGGAGAGGGTGGAAGATTCCCCGGTAGTGCCGCAAGGTACTAGCCCGTCCACCCCCCCTTCGATCTGATACTCGATCAGCCGATTCATCTTCTCTGCATCCACGGCTCCGGTAGAGGTAAAGGGGGTAATCAGTGCCGTAAAAACTCCTCGCCATTGGCTGGTAATCATTAATTCATCCGCTCCAATAGGTTTTAGTCTAATGATATTATGTTCCGGAATCCGAATATCCTGCCGCGGGATAAAAACTAATATTTATAAACTTTTAATCCATTTAAATTTAATTTTCTCTGCTGCAGGAATAGTAAAGTTTATCGCGTAAATATCATAATTGAGATGTAATTAGTCCTATTAGGGAGAGCAGCGATGCAGATTACCCGCCAGACCGAATATGCCATCCGAACCCTGGTGGAACTGGCAACCGTACCTTTCGGCCAGCTTGTCTCCACCCGGGCGATCTCCGAGCGGCAGGATATCCCCGCCGTGTTTCTGAAAAAAACAGTCCAGTTGCTGGCGCACGCGGGACTGGTGCAGACCCAGAGAGGAAACCAGGGAGGGGTGAAGCTGGCGCAGCCACCCGAGGCCGTGACCCTGGCCGATATTATCGCCGCCACCGAGGGCAAGATCGCCCTCAATATCTGCCTCTCAGCCGGGGAATACTGCCCGCGCCAGTCCGGCTGCAGAATCAGGAGGGCTTTGGGCAGGGCCCAGCAGGCCCTGCTGGCGGAACTGGAAAAAGAAACCCTGGCGGATCTGGCCGCAACTGAATAAGCCGCCCCAGGTAAAATTTCCCTGATCACGGGGAGATGACTCTTTTAATCTAAACATTACCACAACATCTAAAGGAGAGGATTAAACCCATGTTTTGTATTCAAAAGTCGCGCACCTCTTTTTGAATCTTGCCGATATAGATGGATCCGCCGACAATCACCCGCTCATAAGGGGCGGGGTCAACCCGCATTTTTAGCAAATTTACCAGGGTCACCTTTCCATCAAGCTTTTCCGCCAGCATTTTCGCGCATTTTTCCACGCAACCGTACCTGGTGGAGTAAGCAATCAATGTCTCCATCTGTCAGCTCCTCCCTTCAAAAAAATTGCGCAGCTCCAGCCAGCCTTGAACAACAACACCTATTGCTCACTGCTCTCCTCTACCTTGTCCCGGCGGGTATGCTGTTCCATGAAACGGACCAGTTTCTCCATGGTTTTGCTGCTGACGGCGTGCTCCATCAGGCAGGCATCCCGCTCGGCGCTGGCGGGGTCGACTCCAAGAACCTCCACCAGGAAATCAAGAATCACAGCGTGGCGTTTGCTTACGGTCATGGCCACCCGGCGCCCTTTCTCAGTCAGAGTCACCGGGCCGTAACGTTCATGGATCACCATGCCCTGTTCCTGCAATACGCCCAGAGCCTGGGTTACACTGGCCTTGGCCAGGTTAAGGCTGGAGGCAATATCGGTCACCCGCACCGTGCCAACCGTGCGCGAAAGATTAAGGATGGCCTCCAGGTAATCCTGCAGCGATGCACTGACCGGTAGAGGAGTCATATACAATTACCCCTTTCTATGTTAGAAAAACCTAACTCCTATTTCATTTATACATTTTTTCTGCCTAGCCTATCAAGAATAAACACCGGAAGCCATTTGCATTGTAACAAAAAACATCCAGCCAACACAAGATATTCTTCCACTCTGGTGAAGCAGCAGCCAATAAACGGAGCGTTCAAGTTAAATCGACTCGGGCGTCCGTGAAAAACAAGCCTGGGAAGATTAATCGTTTCCCAGGCTGCTCTATCAATATTTGTGTAAATATATTTAACCGATCTGTAAATTTCAATTACCGTATAAAGTCGTCGGCAACCATGTGGCCAGCTCCGGGAAGATCATGATGATGATCATTGCAAGGACGATTGAGATCACAAACGGCCATACACCGGAGAATATCGTTGACAGCGGTACATGTTTTGCAAAGCCCTTCATGTAGAAGCAATTTAAACCGACAGGAGGTGTAAGACCGCCGAGGCAGAGAACCAGAACGATCAGGACGCCGTACCACACGCCGTCGTAACCGAGGCCGGAAAGTATCGGTTTGAAAATGGGAACCGTAATGAGGATCATGGCGATTCCATCAATGAACATCCCCATGACAAAATAAAGAAGCAAAATCGCGCCCATGAGTATCCATGGCGCCACATCCATCTCTGCAACATAGGTTGCTAGCGTTGTCGGTATCCTCGAAATCGTAAACATCCGGCCGAACAGCGTACCGCAGGTAATGATGAAGAAAACCATGGCGGCAAGCTTGGCGCAGGCCACAAGAGAGGTCATGAGTTTCTGCCAGTTAATCTTCCTCTCAACGAGCCCAACCAGCAACATACCCATAGCCCCGACGGAAGCAGCCTCGGTCGGGGTAAACCAACCCAGAAACATTCCACCGATCGAGAGGGAAAAGATAATGACAACCTCGATTAGTCCGCCCCTGCGAAGGGCAGCCCAGCGTTCAGGCCAGGTCGCCCTTTCAGAGATGGGTGCAGCCAAGGGATCCCTTTTAACGACGATGTAAATCGCTATGACCTGGAGCACCATGAGTAAAATACCCGGAATGATACCGGCGATGAATAAACGGCCGATGGATTCTTCCGCAATGACACCATAGATGATCAACGTTGCACTGGGCGGAATAAGAACGGCCAGGGAGGCTCCGGCGGCAATGGCTGCTGTAGATAGGCCCGGCTTGTAGCGGCGCTTTTCCATTTCGGGGAGGGCAACTGCAACCATTGTCCCCATGGTCGCGGGGATAGACCCGCAAATGGCACCAAACAGAGCGCTGGCAACCTGAACGGAGGAAGCAATACCACCTGGTCTATGGCCGATGAATTTATCCGCCGCGTTGAACAGGTTTTCCCCTATACCCGATTGACTGGCTAAAAGGCCCATGAGGCCAAATATGGGCGCGACTGTCAGGGTATAGGATGCAAAATTTGTAAAAATATCCGAGGCCACAGCCTGAAATGCGGCATCTGGAGATTTCATCGCGATAATTCCCAGCACTGAAAAAAGTAACATGGAGATCGGTACAGGGAGGCCTAGGAACATAAAGACAACAAAACCGATCAGCGCAAGGACACCGACGATTACAGGATCCATTCTTTATGACCAGCATACCATACGAAACTAATTCATAGGTCCCCAGTATGCCCGAGTTATTTTGTCAACGGCAAGGCTGCTTCCAAAAGATCGCGACCGATTCTATCGGATGCCCAACCCCACCCGTAAAGTTAACGCGGTAGAAAGTTGCTTTTCTTAATCAAAATCACCCTGGGGGTGATTGTTTTTTATTAAAAAAAACGGCACCAGTGTGGAAGTGTATATCGACTATGTCGATCAGCCTTTCAAAGGGACGGTCACCGGGTCACCGTTCTAAGCTACTTCCCATAGTGGCGGCCGCCTGCAAAACCGGAGTTTCTTTCATGATTAACGGACTGGAAAAAAGTATTTTTATAAACGGTTTTCCAGTTTTTTTATTGTTCAAAGCGCAAGTTCTCTTCGTAAGGCGGGTAGACAATTCCTTTTTCAGTGATGATTGCTGAAATGTTTTGATTCGGCGTTATATCAAAGGCCGGGTTATAGACCTTAACTCCTTTGGGCACGGTCGGCACGCCAAAGCGGTTGGTGATCTCCGCCGGTTCCCTCTCTTCTATGGGGATCTCCTTTCCTGTTCTGATGCTCCGGTCAATGGTGGGGGTTGGAACGGCAACGTAAAAGGGCACCTGGTAATAGCGGGCCAGGATTGACAAGCCTAGGGTGCCGATCTTGTTGGCTGCGTCGCCATTGGCCGCCAGGCGGTCGCAGCCCACGATCACCGCATCGATCTTCCCCTCGGCCATGACCGCCGCGGCCATATTGTCGGTGATCACGGTCACATCGATACCGGCCTGCTGCAGCTCCAGGGCGGTCAGGGTTGAACCCTGCAGGCGCGGCCGCGTCTCAGTGCAGTAAACGTTGAAATGGTATCCCCTCTCTTTGCCGAGGTAGAGAGGCGCAGTGGCCGTGCCATACGCGCTGGTGGCCAGTGCTCCGGCGTTGCAGTGGGTCAGGATCCCCATCCCGTCTTCTAGCAGGGTAAGCAGGTTGTCGCCGATGCTGCGGTTAATCGCTTCGTCTTCGCGATGGATCTGCATTGCCTCCGCGCGCAGCATCTCCTTGAGCCGGGCTACCGGCAGTTCTTTATGGGCCAGCGCTTTCTGCTTCATTCTCTCCAGGGCCCAAAAGAGGTTCACCGCCGTGGGGCGGGTGGTGGAAAGCAATGCAGCTGTTTCTTCCAGCACCCGGAAAAAAGCAGCGGGGCTCTCTTCCGGCGCCTCTCTAACCCCCAGGTAGAGGCCGTAGGCGGCGGCTATGCCGATGGCGGGCGCCCCTCTCACTTTCATGGTCCTGATTGCTTCCCACACCCCGGCCGCATCTACAAATGCTTCGTAGGCAATTTCATTGGGCAAGAGGGTCTGGTTAAGCAGGATCAACTTCTCATTTTGCCACTGGATAGTTTTAAGTACAGTCATCATGCTCCTTCGCTTCACCGGAAACCTATTCTGCTGGCATCAAAAATCTTGATTGAAACACCCTGTTTTTTATTCGTGCCAACAGGGTATTTTTCCTGTTTCGCTTACCGGGTCTGGGATGGCGGCTTTTACGAAAGCAATCACCGTGATTGCCTGCCAATAATTAAGGGGCTGGCCCAAAAGGTCAGCCCCTCGATTTGATCCTGAATTCCTTCTTGTCATCCTGAGGGCGAAGCCCGAAGGATCTCTTATTGTGCA
>JAAYGO010000225.1 GCA_012727685.1 Bacillota bacterium
CCCCTTATTCCCTTTTCTTTTCCCTTGTTCTTTCCCTTTTTCTCGTCCATATTTCCAATTCTAGCATACTTATAATTATTTTTGTACTACAAAAAATGGTAAATGGTTAACTTTTGAGACAGCCCCGGAATTTAGGAGCGGCACCATTTCATTTTATCCTGAAAATGCGGCAGCCACTGAGATCCTTCGCTGCACTGATGATGACATTAAGGGCACCTTGGGAATTATTACCGGGATCATTTTCATACCCCTGCTGGTGCCCCCGCCCTGCGGGGGCATGGACGTCTACCCTGTCATTTTGCACAATCTACCATTCTGAGCAAAGCGAAGAATCTCTTTTCTTATATTTCCAGAGAAAAGGAGGGATTTTATGGCGACAGCGTAGCGTTGTTACATCGAGCAGGAAGCTATTCAGTTAAGCCGGTAAAGGGGAAAAGAAAGATAAATTGGGGATGGGGCAATTGCCCCTCATTGGAAGCGGCGCCGCTTGTAGGAAGCCGGTATCTGCAGTTCTTCCCGGTATTTGGCGACCGTACGCCGGGAAATGTTCACCCCTCGCGCCTGCAGCACCTGGGCCAGTTGCTGGTCGCTCAAAGGCTTATTGGGATCTTCAGCCTCGATCAGTTCCCGCAACACCGTCTTGATGCTGTGGGAAGAAATATCGTCGCCGTCATCGCTGGGGAGGGCGTTGGAGAAAAAGAACTTTAAGGGGAAAATGCCCCGCGGCGTCTGGATATACTTGTTGTTCGTGGAACGGCTGACCGTCGATTCGTGGACGCCGACCTGGCGGGCCACTTCTTTGAGTGTCAGCGGTTTCAACCGCTTAATCCCGTGCTCGAGAAAAGACCGCTGGATCTCCACTATTTTTTGAGAAACCTTGTAGAGGGTTAGACGGCGCTGTTCAATGCTGCGGATGAGCCAGTATGCTTTTTCCAGTTTGCCTTTAATGTACGTGGAAAGCTGTTCGTCCTTCCCCCCGCTTTGCATCAGCTTGCGATAAAAAGGACTGATCGTCAACTGGGGGATGCCGCTGTCATTGTTCATGACCACGTAGTCATCCCCGACCTTTTCCACGATAATATCGGGGATAATGTAGCGTGCTTCGCTTCCCGCACCGTAAATGCTGCCCGGTTTAGGGTTGAGGGTGCGAATAAAATCAACAGCCGCCCGCACTTCGCCCTCCTCGCAGTTGAGGCGTGAAGCAATGTAGCGGTAGCGGCCGTCGGCGGCGGCGGGAAGAAAATTCTTCACTATTTCTTCCGCCAGCGGCGGCGCCTGATCGAGGTTCTGGAGCTGAATGAGCAGGCATTCCCGCAGGTCACGGCTGGCAATTCCCTTGGGCTCCAGGCCCTGGACGATTTTCAAAACCGATTCCAGCTCCTCCACCGTTACGCCGAGGGCCTCGGCCAGCTCATCCAGGTCCCCGCGCAGGTAGCCGTTATGATCGAGGTTGCCCACCAGGTAGGCGGCAATGCTATACTGCCGCGGCGTGAGGGATAAAAGACGAAGCTGCCCCAGCAGATCTTCGGCCATTGACTCGGTCTCGTCGGCATAATTATCGATGGCGGGAGGGAGTTCGCTGAAGGCATTGGGACCGGACGATTGCATGGCCAGGTCCAGGTCCACATCCCTGAAATATTCCTCCCACGGAAACTCGTCGTTTGAAGGAAGTTCTCCGGCGGCTAGCTCTTCCTGCTCCGGCTCCAATCTTTCATCTTCGCTTTCATCGCTGATCTCCAAAACGGGGTTGTTCAGCAGCTCTTCCTGGATATAATCCAGCAGCTCCAGCGAGGAATACTGCAGGAGGGTAATCGCCATCTTCAGTTCCGGTGTAATGATTAATTTTTGCGTCTGTTCGAGCTTCAGCTCGTAGTCAAGCTTCATCATACACCACTTCCCGCCCTACTATTTCGACACTGCGGATCATAATCCTGCAGGTTGCCCGCCCGCGCCCTTGCGCTCGCGCTCCTTGACGATCCGCTCCATCTGCCGGAAGCGGTGGTTCATGCCCGATTTGCCGACCGGCGGATCAAGCATTTCACCCAGTTCTTTTAACGAGGCCTCGGGGTACTGCTTTCTAAGCCAGGCTGCTTCCTGCAGGGAAGGGGGAAGGCGGTTAAGGCCGACCAGGTAGTCGAGCCGGTCGATGATCGCCAACTGCTGCTGGGCCGAAGCAATGACCTTATCCAGGTTGGCCGTATCGCAATTGACGAGGCGGTTGACATGGTTGCGCATGCTTTTCACCACGCGTGCCGCCTCCATGTCGAGGAGGGCACTGTCGGCGCCGATCACCCTTAAAAAGTCGGCGATGGCGTCTCCTTTCTTTAAATAGAGCGAATGGAATCCGTTATACTGGCGCAGGGAGGGTTGCAAATTAAAAATGGCGAGGCACTCCTGCAAGGCCAGGGCATCTTCCTGGTAACTGCAATTGATCTCCAGGTGATAGCCGGAGCGTCCCGAGATGCTTACCGATCCGCCGGCTAAAAAGGCGCCCCTGATGAAGGCCCGCGCGCAGCAGCGCTGCTGTGGCAGGTGACCGGCCTCCCGGGTGAGGCATGTTTTTTGCCCGGCCTCTCTCAGGTGCAGGTAAACCAGCAAGGCATCGACCTGATCTGCGCCTGATACCAGGACGAGATAGCGATTCTTGCCGAAGCGGCTCTCCTTTTTTTTGAGCACGACAGGCTTCTCCATGCCCGCTTTTTTGAGCAGCCGGAAAACATGGCGGGCCAGGGCATTGTAGTCGACCAGAATGCTTAAGATCTGATTGCCGTCCCGCAGGGTTAAATAACCGCGCAGCAAAACCAGGGCAGCCAGTTCCCAGGCACAGCAGCAATCGGCGAGCTCACGCCAGCGCACCAGTTCGTGTTTGACCTGCCGGTTGAAAGACATCAGCCTCCACCTCCAGATGCGGAAATCGGGGCTTTCTGCCGGGCTTCTGCCTGGCGCCCCGCCCGGCGATGCTGCAATCGCTCCTCCCACCGTCCGGTCCAGGAACGCCTCCGGGGGGGGAGGGCATGGTCCATGATCAGCCGGGCCAGGCGCCGGCCGTCGTGTCGCGTCACCTGCTTGTGATCGAGCAGCGGTGCACTGATCACCCGGGAATTCATTTTTCGCAAATCCTGGTATGACGGTTGAACCAGCGCCGAGCCATGGTGCTTGAGAAAGGCAAGTCCTTCCTTGCTGATGGTGAGATCCGAATTGACAACAATATAGTCGAGCAGGTCCGGTGATGAATGCTCCAGCAAGGCCTGCACATGGTCTGCCGCCGAGAAACCGGTGGTTTCACCCTGCTGGGTCGCCACATTGCAAATATAGAAAACGGGCGCCCGTGCTTTTACGATCGCCTCCACGATCCCCGGTACGAGCAGGTTGGGGATGATGCTGGTAAAGAGGCTGCCGGGTCCCAAAACGATCACATTCGCCCTGTCGATCGCTTCGAGCACCTCCGGCAGCGGTTTAACCCGGTCCGGCACCAGGGAGATCCGTTTAAGCGGCCCCTCTTGATGATAGAGGATGGATTGTCCCCGGGTGAGATTCCCCTGGACATCTACGGCTTCGAGCTGGACCAGGTCCAGGGTAACCGGATAAACCCGGCCGCGAATGGCCAGCACCCGGCCAAAGAGTCGCACTGCCTCTTGAAAGCCAAACATCTCCGCCATGGCTACGATCAATAAGTTTCCAAAGCTGTGTCCTGCCAGACCGGAGCCGGCGGTAAAGCGATGATCGAACAGCTTCTCCATCACCGGTTCCGTATCAGCGAGAGCAAGGAGGCACGAGCGGATGTCACCGGGCGGTAAAATGCCCAGTTCGCCGCGCAGCCTTCCCGAGCTGCCGCCATCATCGGTGACCGTAACCACCGCCGTAAGGTTGCTGGTATACAGCTTTAAATCGCGCAGCAGGACTGAAAGGCCGGTTCCCCCGCCGATGGTGACCACCCGGGGGCCGTTTTCCAGGTAGCGCCTGGTGAAGATCAGTTCAATCAACGGTTTATTATTACCGGTGAGGCGATTGTGAAGCAGCGCCTCCCTGATCGAAACGACCGCTTGATGCAAACCCAGGATTAAGAGAACCAGTCCGAGGATCATCAACAAGCCGCTGTAAACGGAGCCGGGCAGAGCTTGCAGCAGCGGCCGCATTAATCTGCCGAACGCAAAGGCCAGCTTTGGACCGAGCAACAGGGCAAAACCGAGCAATAATACGCCAAAACCGATCGCCGCCAGGAGCAGCCACCGTTTTATCCTTAAGCCGGGATAGAGCCACCGCCAGGTGCTCCCCGCAACCCGCTTCCACCACAACTAAATCACCTCCAGCCCATACGTCTCAGGCTTTGTTGATATCTCTGTGTTCAACAGTGATGCTGTACTTCTTCCCGAGGACCCGTCCCAGTTCATTGGCCAGAACCACGGAGCGGTGCCTCCCCCCGGTGCAGCCCAGAGCAATCACCAGGTGCGACTTCCCTTCACGCACATAGTAGGGGAGAGAAAACTCGAGCAGGTCTTGCATTTTTTGAAAAAATTTATGGGTGACCATCCAGCGCCAGACATAATCCTTCACCTCGGTAGTTTCACCGGTAAGGGGCCTCAGGTGCTGCACATAATAGGGGTTGGGCAAGAAGCGGACATCGAAGACGAGATCCGCGTCCAGGGGCAGGCCGTACTTGTAACCGAAAGAAATGATCAGGATATGCATCCGTTTCTCGGGCTTCTCCGATTCATAGTAATGGGCGATTTTCTCTTTCAGTTCCCGCGGCTCCAGGTTGGAAGTATCGATCACGCGATCCGCTTTACCCCTGAGTTCGCTCAGCGCCTCCCGTTCCTGGCGAATGGCTTCCGGAAGGCTTAGATCGCCCAGGGGGTGGCGGCGCCTGGTTTCTTTAAAGCGGCGGATTAAGACCTCGTCGCTGGCCTCAAGAAAGAGGATTTCCGGTTCGAGATTTTTCTCTTCAAGCTCCTGCAGCGCCTCAAAGAGGTGACCGAAAAAGGCGCCGCCGCGCATGTCACAGACCAGCGCTACTTTCTTGATCTGGCCGCCTGACTGCGCGCACAGTTCGGCAAACTTGGGGATGAAGGTAGGGGGCAGGTTATCGACGCAGAAGAAGCCCAGATCTTCAAAGCAGTCAACAGCGTTGCTCTTGCCTGCACCCGAAAGGCCGGTAATTAAAACGAATTGGAGTCCTGGGATCTTGTTCAGGTTAACCACCTCTTTTTCTCTCGAAAATACGGTAGCCGGATTCAGCCCCCCTCACCCTGCCCTCTCCTCTCAAAGGGGGGGAGAAGGGATTAGGGACGACGCCAATTTCTTCCTCCTGATGGCGCCCCCGCTGGCGGGGACATGGGGCTACGAGGAATAATCAAGATAAAGGCCTTTGTCAGAAAAGAGTTCTGCTTTTATAATATTTATCCTGCCGGAGAATGATGCAGAGAAAAGGCATATTATGACAACTTGTAATCTGCCATCCCTATCCGTGCCGGCAGCCCCGGCATTATCCTGATCGCGGAGCCAGCTTTTGCGGAAAGTTGTCAATAACAGGCACTTACAATAAAACGTATTTTTCGATCACTTCCGCCACTCCGTCGGCATCATTGGCGGCGGTGACCAGATCGGCGGCACGGCGCACTGCCGGCATGGCGTTGGCCACGGCCACGCCCAGCCCGGCGTAGGTGAGCATGTCTAGATCGTTGCAACTGTCTCCAAAAGCGATGATCTCATCGCGCCTGATGCCCTCCCGCTCGGCCAACCGGCGCAGCGCCTGCCCCTTGGTGGCTCGCCGGTCGGTGATCTCCAGGAAGGAGGGCCTGGTTTGCAGCACGGCAACCCGGTCTCCATAAGCAGTAGTAAAGAAGGCTTCGGCCTTGTCAAGCTCCTCCTGCGAGCGGATGATAATCGTAATTTTTGTTGGTGAGGCGCCCTGCCGTTCTAAAAAAGGCCCCAGGGGGCCGACCACTTCGGGTTCGATGGGTGCGATTCTGTTATAGAAGCGGGAGCTCTCGTTTTCCTCCCGGATAAAAAGCCGTTCATCGAAATAGATATTGACATGATAGCCGCGCGCCTCGGCTTCACGGACAATGGCGGTGGCCAGGCTGTTTTCAATGGGACGATGGTAAATGACCCGCCTGCTTTCCGTGGTGGTGATCATGGCGCCGTGGTAAATGATCAGGGGCCAGTCCACGTTCAGCTCCAGATCGCGCACGTACGGGATGCTGGTGCAGAACATGCGGCCGGTGGCAATCGTCACCTTGACTCCTCGCCGCACCGCTTCACGGATCGCCGCCTTGTTGCGGGGCGAGATTTGCAGGTCGCTATTAAGCAAGGTCTCATCAAGGTCAATGGCAATCATGCGGTAGCGCATTTTAAAGGATCCTCCAATTTAATGCAGGTGTTCGTAAAGACGGGCGGCGGTGGCCCGATCGATGCCGGGTACGGCCTCGATTTCCTCTACTGTAGCCCTAAGCAGCCCCTCCATGCCGCCGAAATGTTCCAGGAGGGCGGCACGCCGCTTCGGGCCGATGCCGGGAACCTCCTCCAGCGGGGAGCGGATCCGGCGGCGGCGCAGCCGCTGGTGCGTCTCCAGGGCAAAGCGGTGCGCTTCGTCGCGGATGCGCTGCAATAGCTGCAACAGGGTGCTGTTGGCAGGCAAGATCAGCGGGTTTTCCGATCCTTCCAGAAAAATCTGCTCGGGATTTTTGGCCAGGGAGATCAGGCGCAGGTCACCCAGCCCCGCAGCATTTAACGCCTCCCGGGCCGCATGGAGCTGTCCCTTGCCGCCGTCGATCAAGATTAAATCGGGGAGCGGCCATTCACCATGGCCGGCCCGCCGCCGCAGCACCTCCTGCAGGGCGGCATAGTCATCTCCGGCCGGCGCCTGGCGGATATGAAAATGGCGGTAGCTGTCTTTATCGGGGCGTCCCTCCCTGAAGACCACCATGGAGCCCACCGCTTCTCCGCCGCGCAGGTGCGAAATATCATAACCTTCAATGCGCTCCGGTTCCGCATCAAGCCCTACCAGGCGGGCCAGCTCCTGCAGCGGCAGCTTTTCACGCTGCCAACTGCGCTCTTCATCCTCCTGCAGCTTTAACAGGCCGTTGCGCAGGGCCATTTCCATCAACTGCTTCCGGGAACCGCGCCGGGGCACGGACAGAATCACTTTTTGCCCGGCGAGATCCCCCAGCCAGGCTTCGAGCAGCTCTTTGTCAGCAGGCTGGTGGGACAGCAGGATCTCCGCCGGAGGGTGCCCGGTGCGGCTGTAATAGTTTTTAATGAAGGCGGCAAGTGTTTCGCTGTCCGGTTCACCGGCTGCGCCGGCGAGGCGGAAGTGATCCTGGCTTAAGAGCTTGCCTTCCCTGATCTTAAAGAGCTGCACCGCGCTCTCCCGGTCATGGCGGACCAGGGCGACGATATCCTGGCTCCGGTGACGCTTGATATCGAGCACTTTCTGATCCTGGACCGTAACCTGCCGCAGCGCCTGGAGCTGATCCCGGAGGCGGGCCGCGCTTTCAAAATTTTGCCGCGCCGCAGCTTCTTGCATCTGCCGCGTGAGCTGTTTCTCCAGCTTTGCCTGGTGCCCCTCCAGGAATAAAATTACCTGTTTGACCAGGTCTTCGTATTCTTCGGGCGAAACCGCCGCCGCGCCGCGGCAGGGAGCGAGGCAGCGCTTCATCTGGAAATTCAAGCAGGGGCGGCGGTTCACCGGTTCCCCGGTTAGCGGCTGGCGGCAGCGGCGCAGGGGGAACAACCTGCCCAGCAGGCGCATGGTATCGCGGACAGCGCCGGCATTGGTATAGGGGCCGAAGAAGCGGCCGGAGCTGTCCCCCTCCTTCCTCTGGGAAAGGCGTAAAAATTCCAGGCGCGGATATAGTTCATCGGTCAGGTGCAGGTAGGGATAATCTTTATCGTCCCGGAGATTGATGTTATAGCGAGGACGGTATTCCTTGATCAGGTTGCATTCCAGGACCAGCGCTTCCATTTCGGAATCGGTGACAATAAAGTCTATATCCTTCATCCGGGCCTTCAGAGCCCTGGTCTTCGGCGGCAGGGTGGAGTCGTCGGCCAGGTAGGAGCGGACCCTGCTCCGGAGTGATCGGGCCTTGCCCACATAGATTACCCGCCCCACGGCGTCTTTCATCAGGTATACCCCGGGGGAGAGGGGAAAGCGGTTCACCTTTTCAGCAAGCTGTTCGAGGTCCATGGAAACTCCCTCTACTGAAAAAGGAATTTTCGCAGCCAGCGTCCCGTATGGGATTGGTCGCAGGCGGCTACCTCCTCGGGGGCGCCCTGGGCCACAATGTAGCCGCCGGCGTCGCCCCCTTCGGGCCCCAGATCGATGATATAGTCGGCCCTTTTCAGGACATCCATGTTGTGTTCGATGACCACCACCGTGTTGCCGGCGTCGGCGAGCCGTTCCAGGATCGCAAGCAGTTTGGCGATATCGTCAATATGCAGGCCTGTAGTCGGCTCATCAAGGATATACAGGGTGCGCCCGTTGCTGCGCCGCGAGAGCTCGGTAGCCAGTTTGACCCGCTGCGCCTCGCCGCCCGAAAGGGTGGTCGCCGGCTGCCCGAGGCGCATATAGCCGAGCCCCACGTCAAAAAGCAGTTGCAGCTTGCGGTTGAGCTTTGGAATGGGCGCAAAAAAATCCAGGGCTTCCTCAACGGTCATGTTGAGCACATCGGCGATATTCTTGCCTTTATAATACACTTCCAGGGTCTCGCGATTGTAGCGGGCGCCGCGGCAAACTTCGCAGGGCACATAGACATCAGGCAAAAAGTGCATTTCAATGCGCAGGATTCCGTCTCCGCGGCATGCTTCGCAGCGGCCGCCCTTGACGTTGAAGCTGAACCGCCCCGGGCGGTAGCCCCTTTTACGCGCTTCGGGCGTCTGGGCAAAGAGCTCGCGGATGCCGTCAAACAGGCCGGTATAGGTGGCCGGGTTGGAACGGGGAGTGCGCCCGATGGGCGACTGGTCGATTTCGATCACCTTGTCGAGATACTCGACCCCCTCGAGCCCGCTGTACTCTCCGGCCTGCTCGCGGGAACGGTGCAGCCTGCGGGCCAGGGCGCGGCCCAGGATCTCGTTCACCAGGGTGCTCTTGCCCGAACCGGAGACGCCGGAGACGCACACAAAAAGCCCCAGGGGGAAGCCGACGTCAATGTTTTTCAGGTTGTGCTCGCGGGCGCCCCGCACCCAGAGCCAGCGCTCCCCGGGCTGGCGCCTTTGGGCCGGAACGGGGATGGAGCGGCGGCCGGCCAGGTAATCCCCGGTCACCGAAGCGGGGGCGGCGGTGATCTCGGCAAGGCTGCCGGCAGCCACGATCTCTCCGCCGTGGGCCCCGGCGCCGGGCCCGATATCCACGATAAAATCGGCCGCGCGAATAGTTTCCTCGTCGTGTTCGACCACGATCACGGTGTTGCCCAGGTCGCGCAGGGTTTTCAGCGTTTCCAGGAGACGGGCATTATCCCGCAGGTGCAGGCCGATGCTCGGCTCGTCCAGAATATAGATCACCCCGGTCAGGCCGGAACCGATCTGCGTCGCCAGCCGGATCCGCTGCGCCTCGCCGCCTGAAAGGGTGGAGGCAGCCCGATCGAGGGTCAAATATGACAGTCCCACGTTGTTTAAAAATTGCAGCCGGGCGATGATCTCCTTGATCACCTGCCTGCCAATCTGGCGCTCCCGCGGCGTGAGCTGCAATTGCTCGAAAAAGGCGATGGCCTCAGCCACGGTGAGAGAGGATACCTGGGCGATGTTGCAACCCCCGATCAGCACGGCCAGGCTGGATTCCTTCAAGCGCTGGCCGCCGCAGCGGGAGCAGGGTATATCCTCCATGTAGCGGGAGAGCTCCTGGCGCACCTCTTCCGATTCGGTCTCCGCAAAGCGGCGCTCCAGCAGGCGCAGGATCCCGGGGAAGGGCTTTTGATAAAAACGCACGCGGCCAAAGATGTTGACATAGCGGAAATTGATCTTTTCCGGCGAGCCGTACAGAAGCCGGTCGCGCTGCTCCCGGTCGAGCCGGTTAAAGGGCAGATCCAGATCGATCTGCCACTGTTTCGCCGCCGCTTCCAGGAACTGCTGGTAGTAGCCCTGGCTGCCCGAGAGGGGATGGATCGCTCCCTCCCGGATCGAAAGATGGGGGAAGGGCACCACCAGCTCCGGCGAAAACTCCGAGCGGAAGCCGAGGCCGCTGCAATCGGGACAGGCCCCGTAGGGGCTGTTAAAAGAGAAGATCCGGGGACTGATCTCTTCAAAGCTGAAACCGCATTCCGGGCAGGCAAACCTTTCGCTGAAGAGCTGCTCGCCGCCGCCCACCTCGCCGACCAGGACCAGCCCTTCGCTGAGCTTGAGCGCTGTTTCCATGGAGTCGGCCAGGCGGCCCTGGATGCCCTCCCGGATGACCAGCCGGTCCACGACTACCTCGATGGAATGCTTCTTCTGCTTGTCCAGAACGATTTCTTCTTCCAGTTCCCGGATGGTGCCGTCAACGCGGATCCGGACATAACCTTTACGGCGCATCTCTTCAAAAAGACGGCTGTATTCACCCTTGCGGCCGCGCACCAGCGGCGCGAGCACCTGGATCCGCGTTCCCTCGGGCAGGGTCATCACCTGGTCCACCATCTGCTGCACCGTCTGCCGGCTGATCAGGCGGCGGCAGTTGGGGCAGTGGGGCTGGCCAATCCGCGCAAAGAGAAGGCGCAGGTAATCGTATATTTCAGTCACTGTCCCCACCGTGGAGCGTGGGTTCTTGGAAGTGGTTTTCTGGTCAATGGAGATGGCCGGGGAGAGGCCTTCAATCTGATCCACATCCGGCTTATCCATCTGCCCCAGGAACTGGCGGGCATAGGCCGAAAGGGATTCCACGTAACGGCGCTGCCCCTCGGCATAGATCGTGTCAAAGGCCAGGGAAGATTTGCCCGAGCCGCTTAACCCGGTAAATACGATCAGGCGGTTGCGGGGGAGGGTCAGGTTGACATTTTTCAAATTATGTTCGCGGGCACCGCGAATAATGATCTCTTCTCCCGGCAAGCCAAACATCCTTTCAAGATCCCTTTATCGATAACCGGCTTTCCTAGATTTTTGCCGCGTGCTCTTTGATCCCGACCCGCCGCGCTCGAGTTCAAAAATGAGATCGCGGATTTCCGCCGCCTTTTCAAAGGCCAGTTCACGGGCGGCCTGGCGCATCTCCTCGCGCAGCTCTTTAAGCAGCTGCCGCCGCTGCCCGGGATCCAGGGCAGCCGGGTCCGCGGGCAGGTAGGAAGCGCCGTCCTCTGCGGCCACGGTGGCCTCGATCAGGCTGCGCACCGGCTTGACGATGCTGCGGGGGGTGATGCCGTGGGCGCGGTTGAAGGTAAGCTGCTTTTGCCGGCGCCGCTCCGTTTCATCGATGGCCCGGCGCATGGACGGAGTTATTTCAGAGGCATACATGATCACCTTGCCGGCCACATTGCGGGCAGTGCGCCCGATCGTCTGGATCAGGCTCCGTTCGGAGCGCAGGAATCCTTCCTTGTCCGCATCCATGATCGCCACCAGGGAGACTTCCGGCAGATCCAGGCCCTCGCGCAGCAGGTTGATGCCGATTAAAACATCAAACTCGCCGAGGCGCAGCCCCCTGATGATGGACATCCGCTCCAGGGCGTCGATATCGGAGTGCATGTAACGGACGCGCAGGCCCATTTCGCGGTAGTAATCGGTCAGATCTTCCGCCATGCGCTTGGTCAATGTGGTCACCAGCACCCTCTCTCCCGCTTCTGCCCGGGCCCGGATTTCCCCGTAAAGGTCGTCCACCTGCCCCTCCGCTGGCCGGACCTCCACCACCGGGTCAACCAGGCCCGTTGGCCGGATGATCTGCTCCACCACGCTGCTGCTGTGTTCCAGCTCCCATGGCCCCGGCGTGGCGGAAATAAAGATGGCCTGCGGCACCAGGGCTTCAAACTCGTCGAAGCGCAGGGGCCGGTTATCGAGGGCCGAAGGAAGCCTGAACCCGTGCTCGACCAGCGTGCTCTTGCGCGAAAAATCTCCGCCATACATGGCGTTGATCTGGGGGATGGTGATGTGCGACTCATCGATCACCACCAGAAAATCGGGTGGATAATAATCCAGCAGGGTGGCGGGACGGCTTCCCGGGGCGCGGCCGTCCAGGTGCCGGGAATAGTTCTCAATCCCTTTGCAGTAGCCGATCTCCTGCATCATTTCCAGGTCAAAGCTTGTGCGCTGCTCCAGCCGCTGGGCCTCGAGCAGCTTGCCTTCCCGCCTGAAGGCGGCCAGTCGCTCGTGCAGCTCCGCCTCGATGGCGGCCACAGCCTTTTTAAGCTGGTCGGGGGAGGTCACATAGTGGGAGGCCGGGAAAATGGCCACATGCTTGCGCTCCCCGGTAACCCTGCCGGTTAAAAGGTCCACTTCCCTGATCCGCTCCACCTCGTCCCCGAAAAGCTCCACGCGCAGCGCCGCCTCGCCATACGAGGCGGGGACGATCTCAATCACGTCTCCGTGCACCCTGAAGGTACCGCGGTGGAAATCAACTTCGTTGCGCTGGTATTGTATCTCCACCAGCCTGGAAATGATCTCGTCCCGGCTGATCGGAAGCCCCACCCGCAAGGAAAGATGCTGCTCCCTGTACTCCTGGGGTGAACCGAGGCCGTAAATACAGGAGACGCTGGCCACGATGATCACGTCGCGCCGCTCCAGCAGGGCGCAGGTAGCCGAGTGGCGCAGCTTGTCGATCTCATCGTTGATGGACGAGTCTTTCTCAATATAGATATCCGTCTGCGGCAGGTACGCTTCCGGCTGATAGTAGTCGTAATAGCTGATGAAGTATTCAACGGCATTATTGGGAAAATATTCTTTAAATTCACTGCACAGTTGGGCCGCCAGGATCTTGTTCGGCGCAATGACCAGGGTCGGCCGCTGCACCCTTTCGATGACATTGGCGATCGTAAAGGTCTTTCCCGAACCGGTTACCCCGAGCAGCGTCTGGTAGCGCTGGCCTGCCTCAAGACCGCGCACCAGGGAGTCAATGGCCTCGGGCTGATCGCCGGCCGGCCGGTAGTCCGCTATAAGCGTAAATTTTCCACTGCTGTACATCGCCCTGCCTCCGCTTACTCAGTCACATAAAACAGTATAAACCCGCCTGATCCGCCTGGCAACCCCTGCTGAAACATGTCCACTTTGTTCCTGCTCTCAGTGACAGGAGACGAAGCACTTCATTCCCCTGATCCTGGTGGCAGCCCCCTCACCCTGCCCTCTCCCCCCAAGGGGTGGAGAGGGGTTGGGAAGGGCTGACCTTAACCACTTATAAAACAGCCCATGGATTATAGACCTTGCATTTTCATCTTTCTGATGGTGCCTTTGTTTAGCTCAGTTTGAGGGAAATGAAGACATCCTTTATATTTTACCAAACAAATGTTCTGCGGTAAATAGCAAATTATAGCAATAATTAATTGAACAGCAAAACCCTCATTAGCAATTTTAACCAATGC
>JAAYGO010000231.1 GCA_012727685.1 Bacillota bacterium
TTTACCGCTTTCCCGGGGTGCCCGGGCGCTTTGAACTGGTCGATGCGAGCCTGGGATTTATGGTGGTGGTCGATTACGCCCATACCCCGGACGGCCTGGAGAATGCCATCAGAACGGCGCGCAGCCTCACCGGCGGGCGGTTGATTACCGTATTCGGCTGCGGCGGGGAGCGAGATCGCAGCAAAAGAGTATTGATGGGCGAGGTGGCCGGCCGTTACAGCGATCTTGTATTTCTGACCGATGACAACCCGCGGGGTGAGGATCCGGCCGCCATCGTGAGGGAAGTGGAGCCGGGCTTAATGAGCAACCGACCGGCGGAAGGCTACCGGATCATTCACGACCGCAAAGAGGCTATTGCCTCAGCCTTGCAGGCGGCGCGGCGCGGCGACCTGGTCCTGATCGCCGGAAAAGGCCATGAGGTGGAGCAGATCTACCGCAACCGGGTCATTCCCTTCAGTGACCGCCAGGTAGTAAAAGAGTTGATTGCTGCTATAAAACAGGGGAGAAATAAGCATGAAAATCATGACCGGTTTGGAGCTGGCGGAGGCATGCCGCGGGCAAATAGTTCAGGGTAATCCGGAGCTGCCAATCTCCGGCTTTCAGATCGACTCGCGGCAGGTGCGGGAAGGTGACTTTTTTGTGCCCTTAAAAGGGGAACATGCGGACGGGCACCAGTATATTCCCCATGCCCTGGAGCGGGGGGCGTGCGGCACATTTTTCGCCGGACCGGAGCTGCCGCCGCTGCCGGGCCACGCCCTGGTGATCAGGGTTGACGATGTGCTCGAGGCCTTGCAGCGTGCCGCCGCCGCTCACCGGTCGCGGTTTGACCTGCCGGTGATCGGGGTGACCGGCAGCAGCGGCAAGACTACGGCCAAGGATTTCATTGCCGGTGTCCTCTCCAGCCGGATGGAGGTTTTAAAGACCACCGGCAACTTGAACAACGAGATCGGTTTGCCGCTGACCCTGCTCGCCCTGCAAGAGCGGCATCAGGCCGCGGTTTTGGAGATGGGGATGAGCGCTCCCGGCGAAATCACCGCCCTGGCCCGGATCGCCAGGCCGGCCATCGGCGTGATCACCAACATCGGCGAGGCGCACATGGAGCTGCTCGGCTCCCGGGAGGCCATCGCCAGGGCCAAGGGGGAACTTTTGGAGCAGATGGGCGCGGCCGGCACTGCCGTACTTAACGGCGACGACGCGCGCCTGCTGGAGATGGGGAAACGCTTTCCGGGGAAAGTATATTATTACGGGTTTGGCCGCGGCGACATTAAATGTTTAGAGTTGTCTCAACAGGGAGAAAGGAACTTTTTCCGGGTGCGTTTCCCCGACAATCAAGAGGAGGATTTCGAGCTGCCGCTGCCCGGCAGGCATCTGGTCAGCAATGCCCTCGCCGCCCTGGCCGTAGGCTATATCTTTCGCCTCACACCGGCGCAGATGCGGGACGGCTTGGGCAGGAGCGAGATCACCGGAGGCCGGCTGCAGATCAAAGAGGCTCCCGGCGGCTTTAAGGTGATCGACGATAGCTATAATGCCAATCCCAGTTCGGTCAAAGCCGCCCTGGAGGTGCTCCGGGAGCTGGGCGGGGCGAATGGAATCGCCGTCCTCGGCGATATGCTGGAGCTGGGACCGCTGGAAAAGGAAGCCCATGCCGAGGTCGGGCGTTATGCCGCCGGGTGCGGTATCGCCGCCCTGGTCACGGTGGGAAAACGCGCACGCGAAGCGGCTGCCGCAGCCCGGGAGGCGGGGCTGAAGGCCTATGCCTGTGCCGGACATGCCGAGGCGCTGGCCATCCTGCAAACAATGCCGCTGAACGAGGGCTGGTACGTGCTGATCAAGGGTTCGCGGGGGGCGCGCATGGAGAAGCTGGTAGAGGCGTTAATGAGAGAGTAACGAACCGTTTTTTGTGACTTGCAGCAAAGGGAGATCGTATTCAAGTGCATTGGAATATTTTTGCCGCCATGCTCATTGCTTTTTTGATTAGTGTGATCATCTGTCCCTTATTCATCAGGATCCTGAGGCGGCTGCAATTTGGACAGCAGATCCGGGAGGACGGGCCGGCGCGGCACCGCATCAAAGCGGGAACGCCCACGGCCGGTGGGATCGTGTTCCTGGTGGCGGCGGTGGTTGCCCTGCTGAGCCTAAACGGCTGGACTCCGGCGAACGGATTAGCCTTGTTTGCTACCCTGGGCAGCGCCCTGATCGGCTGGCTCGATGATTTCGCCAAAATAAGCCATGCCCGTTCGCTCGGCTTGAAAGCGCGCGGCAAACTGCTCGGGCAGCTTGTGGTTTCCGCCGGCTTTATCGCCGGGATTTACCTTTTTGGCGCTTACTCCACGCAGGTGGCGGTGCCTTTTAGCGGGCAGGCGATCGAACTATCCTGGTTATACCCGCTCTTTGTGCTGCTGATTATCTTTGGCACCACCAACGGTGTTAACTTAACTGACGGCATTGACGGCCTGGCGGCCGGAACGGTAATCATCGCCCTGCTGGCCTTTCTATATATCGCCACTACCAGGGAGCTTCCCGATATGGCCATGTTTTGCGGCGCCCTGGCCGGCGGCTGTTTCGGATTTTTGGTGTACAACCTGCATCCGGCCCGGGTCTTCATGGGCGATGTGGGCTCTCTGGGACTGGGCGGCGCCCTGGCCGCGGTGGCGGTGCTGACCAAGGCTGAACTGCTCTTGGTGATCATCGGCGGGGTCATTGTCCTGGAAGTCATTTCGGTGATCCTGCAGGTGATCAGTTACCAGCTTTTTCGCAAGCGCATTTTCTTGATGGCTCCCCTGCACCATCACTTCGAGTTAAAGGGCTGGTCGGAGTGGCAGGTGGTTACCGGTTTCTGGGGCCTGGCTTTTATCTTTGCCCTGATCGGCTTGATCGAAATCTGGCGGCAATTAATTTAAGCGCGGCCGAACCTTAACTTTGTGACATTAAAAAGCAATCGGTACGACAGCGGCTGGGGACAAAGTCAAGGTCCGGCACCATCTAAGGAGGAAGCAATTTGATTGACCTCATCCGGGGACGCGAAATATTAGTAGTGGGCATGGCCTGCAGCGGCCTCGCCGCGGTGCGGCTGCTGGCTGAGCTCGGCGCCCGCAGGATCGTGGTCACCGACCGGAAGCCAGAAGCGGAGCTGCAGCCGGAGCTGGCCCTGCTGCGCAACTTTGGAGTGGTCAAGCCGGTCACCGGCGGGAACCCGCCGGAGCTGGTCCACCCCGATCTGGCCATGATCATCAAGAGCCCCGGCGTGCCTCCGACCCTGGAGCTATTTCGCCGGGCAGCGGAGCTGCAAATTCCGGTATTATCGGAAATCGAACTGGCATATGCTTTTATTAAAGCGCCCCTGGTGGGGATTACCGGCACTAACGGCAAAACCACGACCACGGCTTTAACGGCGGCGATCCTGGAGGAGGCGGGGGTTAAACCGGTAATGGTAGCCGGCAACATCGGGGTACCGCTCTGCGAAGCGGTGGGGAAAATCGGCGCTTCCGGTGTAATCGTGGTCGAACTGAGCAGCTTTCAGCTTGAGAATATAGAGCATTTCCGCCCGGCTGCGGCCGTGTTTTTAAATTTTGAAGCCGATCATCTCAATTATCACGGCACCGTGGAGCGCTATTTCCAGGCCAAGGCGAGAATCTTTGAAAATCAAAAA
>JAAYGO010000303.1 GCA_012727685.1 Bacillota bacterium
ATTCGCACCGGTTCCTTGAGGCTAACGGTCGGCGATACCCGGGAAACGATTAAAAAAGTAAAGGAAATTATCGACTCTGTCGGCGGCGTGATCAGTGGATCGCAATTATATGAATTCAAGGAAGGATATTTCAAGGCTGATTTGACCTTGCGCGTGCCCGTTAATCATTTTGAAGCGGTGCTGGAACAGCTGCAGGAGCTCGGTACTAACGCCCACGTCCAGTACGGGGAAGAAGATGTAACCATGCAATACCTCGACCTGGAAGCCAGGCTGGAAAACCTCAAAGCACAGGAAGAGCGGCTGCGTGAAATACTCGCCATGGCTACTACTGTCGAAGAAATACTTGAGGTTGAGAGCGAATTGGGAAGGGTGCGCGGCGATATTGAATCACTGATCTCCCGCTTCAATTATTTAAAAGACCAGGTTTCTTTCTCCACCATTCACCTGCACCTCAGCGAAGAGGTAATCACTGCCCAAACGATCTCGCAAGCCCCCTTCGCCAATTTGGGCGGGAGAATAAAAGAGGCCTTTGTGCGTAGTATTAATTTTGTTTCTTCGGCTTTAGCCGGCTTAATTGTGGTATTGGCAGCCCTGCTGCCGGTTTTAATTCCGCTAGCCGCCATCGCGTTCGTGATCTGGTTTATCGTAAGCCGGCTAGCCCGGCGGAGGCCGCCCGCTGCATAACCGTCTTTTCAGCGAGAAATTTTTCAACCCGTGTCCTGGAGGTGTGCCGGCAATGGCTGCCCCTCTTTTTTGATCTCTTCGATCAGATTAATAAAGTAGATAGCCATGCCTTTACCAGGCAGCGGTACCATCAGAAAGATGAAAATGGTGCCGGTAACAGATCCCGGGGCTGTCCTAATAGTGGTTTAGTCAGGTTAAAGATTACACTGGACGGAAAAGCCCTTCCTAATCCCCTTTCCCCCCTGCGGGTGAGAGGGTCAGGATGAGGGTCTGAATCGGGCTTGCCATTTTCAATGAATGGATGCACCCTCAGGATGCTAAAAAATTTTACCACCTGTTGCTGATAGCTGGAGCGATGTAAACAAGTATTGCGCTTGATATCTTTTGAGAGATCTGCGGATATGTTAAAATTCAATCATGGAAAGGGGGATGCTGGTGTATTTGCAAAAACATTCTCATGATACTCTTGGCCGGCCGGCCTATCTGCTGCCCCTGCTGTCCGGAATAGCTCTGATCCCCGCCTTTCCCCCTGCCAACCAGGGTTACCTGGCATGGATAGCCCTGGTTCCTTTCTTCTGGTTTTGCCTGCAAGCGCGGCCCGGCCAGGCGCTGCTGGGAGGTTATCTATTCGGCATCCCGCTCCATAGCTATTTAAACCTTTACCTGGCGGGAGTGCTCTTCACCCATCTCAGCCACTCGCTGGCTATTCTGGCCCTGGTCCTGCTGATCCTTGCCCTCGCCTCATTCAACGCCCTTTTTGCCCTGGCGGCCAGTTGCATGCGGCGCCTGCAAAACTCTTTTGCCACTGCCCTGGCCATTCCGGCGCTCTGGCTGCTGATGGAATACTGCCGCTCTTTAAGCTTTATCGGTTACAACGTCGGTTATATCGGCTATACACAGTGGAATTACCCCTTTGCCTTAAACATTGCTTCCGTTTATGGTTACTGGGGAATCGCCTTTTTCATAGCATTATGGCAAAGTCTAATCGTGCCCGCCTGGACCCGTTCCCTTCGCGGCAAAAAGCTGATCGCCACGGCGGCGATTTTCATCGTCCCCATGGCGCTCGGCATTTTGGTGCCGCCGTTATACCCGGTCAAAAAAAGCAATGAAACGCTCTTTACCGCCCTCATCCAGGGCAACAGCAGTGCTGCGGAGATTTTAAGTCAAAAAGGAAAACAGGTTATTCTGCAGCGCTACCTGGATTATACCCGCCAGGCCCTGGAGCGTGAACCGCGGGTAGAGCTGGTAGTCTGGCCGGAGACGGTGGTTGATCTCCACTTTGATGAGGAAATGATGCATCATCCGCAGATGATGAAAATTGCCGAAGAGCTGGGCATCGCTATTTTATACGGCGCCAGGGTAAAAGACGTCACCGGGCTCTACAATGCCATTTTACTTTTAAACCCGGACGGGACTGATCAGATCTACCGCAAGCAACGCCTTGTCCCTTTCGCAGAATATTTTCCCATGGCTGACCTGCTCAACCGGTTGGTAAATTTAGATTTTATCCTGGGCAGCTATACCCCCGGAGAGGAAACCAACCTGTTTCGCTATAACGGCATTCCCCTGGCCGGCGTGATCTGCTTTGAATCATATTTCGGCGATTATACCCGCCTTTTTGCCCGGAAGGGCGCCCGGCATCTTTTCATCCTCACCAACGATGTCTGGTTCGGTAAAACTAATGGCCCTGATCAGCACGCCCAGGTTGCCGCCATTCGTGCCGCTGAAACCGGGATGGGGGTGACCCAGGTTGCCAACAGCGGGATCACGATCTCATTTGATTATCAAGGGAAAGAGCTGGTTCGCTCGGAGAAAATGGAAGCCGAAATAATCATCCTGCCCCTTGACCTGGCCTCCCGCGACACCTTCTACGTCAAGGCCGGCGAATTTTTACCGGCAGCCTGCCTGGTTTACCTGGCCTTGACCGCAGGCAGCGCATTGCTCAGGCAGCGCCGAGCAGGCACCACTGGCGGGCGGTGACCTGCCCTTCAACCTGCCACAACAACCTTTAAGGCGTGCGCCTCACCCTTTAAGGCGGCGCAGCGCTTCGACATAATCATCTTGCGTATTAATATTAAAAAAGGAATCCTGCCGGGGATCATAGCGGTTAATGATCTCCGTTCCGATATATTTTACCTTAACCGATTCGTAAAAATCGATAATCTTGCCGCCGCCCCTTTCGAGCTGCCGGCGAATCGGTTCCAGGCAGGAACGGCTGTAAAAGGCATGCAGGGGCTGGTAGTAATTTCCAACCCGCGGCACCACAACGTCATAGTGCGGCGCAAAGCGAGACATATAGCGGACCAATTCGGGATTGAAAAAGGGCATATCACAGGCCTTCACAAACTGAAAGGGCAAATCTGAGGCGCTCAGGCCGGCATGAATACCCCGCAAGGGATTTTTGGGGAAATTGGTCAAAAGGTCGTCCACACAGTGGACGTTCAGCCCTGCGGCAAGTTCAGGCCGATCCGTGACCACGGTGATGCGATTGAAAACAGGCTTCAACCCGGTGACAACCCTTTCGATCAGGGTCATCCCCTCCAGAATAAGCAGCGCTTTGAGCTGCCCGAACCGTTTACTGTCTCCACCCGCCAGGATTATGGCCCCTCGCGTTTTTACCGGTTTCTGCAACTGAATCATCTCCACTGGCTCTGGCATCCTAGAGTTCACAGTTCCGCCTGCCCAATCCTTCTCCTTTTCTTTTCACTGATTATCACCATGATTATACCGATCTCATACAAAATTAGCAGCGGCCCAGCCATCACTAGCTGGCTAAAGACGTCGGGAGGGGTAATTACCGCCGCCACAATCAATATGATTAACAAAGCATATTTACGATTCCGTTTCAGGAAAGCGGAAGTGAGCAGTCCCATTCTCCCTAAAATCCAGGACAGTAAGGGGAGCTGGAAAACCAGGCCGAAGGCCAGGTGAAACGAAAGAAAAAAAGAAATGTAATCGCTGATAATAAACTGCGGATCCAGGCTGGGTGATGCATATTGCAGGAAAAATAGAATCGTAAAGGGAAGGACAATCCGGTAGGCAAACCAGACACCGCAGCCGAAAAAAAAACAAATCCCCGCCAAGGCGCACAAAAAGGCAATTTTTTCACGGCGCGTTAAAGCAGGATATAAAAAAGCGACCACCTGGTAAATAATCACCGGTGAAGCCAGCACAATCCCGGCGATGATCGCCAGCCTTAGATTCGAGGCAAACGCCTCCGGCGGTGAAAGATATATCAGCGGCCTGCCTTCCAGGGGAGCGGCGATCATCTGCCGCAACCAGGCAACGCGGGTAAGGCAAAAGAGAGCTGCGGCCAATACGGCTGCCGCCGCCAGCAGCAACCGGCGGCGTAGCTCCGAAAGGTGCTCCAGGACAGTCATGGTCCCGTCTTTGTTTTTGGCCACCGGATGATTCACTTCCCAATTGTGCAATGAAAATAATCCCCCTCTTACCCGGAAGAAGGGGGAAAGCAAAGCAATTACAGGCGCTAAAGATTAGCTCGGGTTATTTTTCAGAATCAGAAGAAGCTTCTTCTGCCTCACGAGTGCCCTTGCCGCGCAGCCCCTCTTTCAATTCGTTTACACTCTTGCCAATCGCCTTGGCCAGGCCGGGCAGCTTGGATGGACCGAAAATAAGCAGGACCACTGCCAGGATGGCAACGATTTCCCACGGGCCAATTCTCATGTTGTAGCCTCCCACAAAATAATTATTATCTCGGCAACACCAGATCCCCACCCGGCTGGTAACCTTCGCGCCGGGCCACAAGATCAAGCTCCACGGTAAAAATATTATCCAACTCCAGGGTAACTCTCCGCCCCATTTCTTTGCCCAATACTGTTTTTAAATATCCCTTGCAGCACTCACATACCTGCACCCGCCGCCCCGGAAATTCATCAATGGAGAAATGGCGCAGTTGTTGAAAATCGCGATTGCGGCAAAAAGGACATTCCAGGCGCCCGAATTGCCACTGCGCATGGCACTGCCCGCACTCCAAAATACGGGCCCCGTCTTCCGCCCTGAGCAGGGCCATCGAAGGCATGCGCCCGCAGACGGGACAGCAACCTTCCCGCCAGAACGAAAAATCGGTTTGCGCCGCTATGGCGGCAGCCAGGCTAATATAAAACGGTTTTAAGGCGGCTGCCAGCAGGAACGCTGCTTGAGCCGGCTCCACACCGGCTTCGGCAAACCACTGCTGAGAGGAGAAAAAGTGCGCAAGCTGCACCTCATTTAGTGACGTGATCTCCATCGCCATCAAGAGAGGGCGGTCACCCTGCAGTTCCTCCAAATGGAGCGCTTCCTGCAGAGCTGCTGTTTCCGGGAAGTGCTCCACTGCAGCGGCGACGACCTCAGCCAGGATCTCTCGGTAGAAAGCCGCATCGAAAGGAGGCTTTTGGCCGGATAGCAGAAAACGTCCCTCTCGCAATGAATCCCGAATCTGTTCCGGTTTAAAAATGAAGGCGATTTCTACGCGATCCCGGTTACTGTACCAGATTTGAAACAGGGCTTCATAAAAATGGAGCAGCGCTTCTTCAATCGCAGCGCTACCGGCATAGGCATCAAATTCTTTTTTTAATTCCGTCCAGGTAAGCGGTAAACCGTGACCCAATGATCTCCCCCTCAGAGGTTGCAGTTATTTTATTTCTGTTCTCCCTCTTTATCGTCCTCAAGCGAAATGCTCTGCCCAATATCTCTGGCAGCCTGGCGAAATTCCCGGAGGGCGCGACCGATGGAACGGCCCAGTTCAGGGAGTTTGGCCGGGCCAAAAACGATCAGCGCTACCGCGCAAATCAGGACGATTTCCCACATGCCAATTTTACCAAACATTTTTACCCCTCCTGCGCTGCCCAGCCAGAAAAACAGCTCCTTACGTTTAGTTCTACGCCGTTACTCCATTTCCTTTTCACCTAAAAATACCTGCCATGAAGGTGAATTACCTGCCCCCTTGTACAGAAAACAGGGGGGCAGGTCCAATGTCCTATTCCCTGGGGCTTAATTTCAAAGCTACGAACAGCGCCGGGGCCAGCAGGGTCACCCAGATCCCCCCCAGCCCGTAGCGAATAAAACCGAGGAAAAGATCGCTTGACGGCAATAAACTGCGCAGGCCTAAGATGATGCCGAATAAAATGGCGGTACCGAGCAAAGCCTTGATGATCTGGAAATACCAGCGGCTCTTTTCAACCATGCGCACCTTGCTCTTTTCCAGCGCGTAACCGACGGAAGAGCCGGCCATTAAACCCATCAATGTATGGACGCCGCTTATGGGAAGAAAGGCAGCCAACAAAGCCGGGACAGCTATACAAAGGATGATAATATGCGGCAATTTGATTTTTTCCAGCAGGCCCTTTTCCACAAAGACGGCGCTGATCCAGAGGCATAAAAGCAGCAGGGGAATGCCGAAGGCAAATCCACCGAGGATATCGCCCAAAAAGTGATAACCGAGGATGATCCGGGAAAAAGGGATCAGTACCATGGCGACAACGGCCCAGATCCAGAAAGCGGTTTTCCGCAGACGCACCGCCAGATAACCCCATACCATAACGGCGTTCGTAGTGTGCCCGCTGGGAAAAGCGTAGCTGTCGAGCTGTTGCATCCCTTCCAGGTATGGCCTTTCCAAAGCGGTTAAATCCTTGATCACGCTGGTGACCACCCCGGAAACGAGAAGGAACATTGACCCCCAAAAACCGAGCGACTTGCTGATGCACCAGAACGTGATACCGATAGCGATCAAATAAAATTCTTCATTGCCCAGAAAAGTAAAGAATTGAAAGAAATATTCAACCGGGGCATAGGTTCGAAACTGCTGCAGATAATTGGTTAAGTCCATGGTGCGGGTCTGATCCCAGAAGAGCCAGAGGGCGAGGGAGCAGCAAATCACTACAAGCCAGCAGAAGATTAGCCAAAACCTCTCGCAGCTCCGGTTAGACGAAAAATAAGGCCGATGCACGGGAGGGATTTCTATAGAGTTCACTCCTTTTTCTTAAAAAATACGCTTAAATTACCATGTAGCAAAGCGTTGGTCTCTTGTCGTTCACTGATCTGGAAGTGCATGTCAAGATCCGCACCCGGTTTTATGTATTCCGGTCAGTAATCCATTTCCCCGCTGGCACCCTTTTTTGATGATATTCTGGTTTTTCTTAATAAAATATCTGTAATAATATTAGCACTATTCGCTTATAAAATAAATTTTTCCTTCCCGGTGGCAGCAACTAAACTGGTGCATAAGGCTGTGCCTGCAGCAACCTTGACGATACCGCTCTAAAACTAGCAATTGTCTTCGCCTTTTTCGCTGGCGGAGCGCAGCAAGGCCCTTGCTTGTTCCAGCCTTGATGGCGGGACCAGGATATTGATTTCGTAAGCCTGCCCGCCAAGCACCCGCATCGCCCCGGTAAACGGATCGCTGTCCTCTTTACGGGCCGGGATTCCTTCCGACTCCAGCAACCCCAAAATGATCTGGGCTTCCACATCGTTATAAGCCTCCACCAAAAAGACCCACTGTTCATCAGCCACTTAAATCACTCCTCCCGGGATAAGCGGGATAATGGACCCCGTCCCTGATCCCGCCTCCCCGCCATTTGACTCGTTCAGACCTTAAGCGCTATGATCGTAAGCAAAGGAAGGGATAGCTTTGGCCGGACGAATTAATTTGCCTGAACTGGCGGCGGCCGCAGGCCTGGAGCTGTCGGGGGTCACCGCGGCGGCGCCGCTAAACCATCTCACCGCGCGGCTGCTTAAACGGTCCAACGAAGGACGGGTCACTCCGTTTGAAGAAAAGGATCCGGCCCGCCGGATTGCTCCGGATCATCTGCTGCCTGGTTGCCGCAGCATTGTCGCGGTCGGGCTCCCTTATCCCGCCGGCCCTGACGAACCGCCCCTGGCGGGTGAGGCCGGGCCGCGCGGATTGGTGGCGCGCTGCGCCCGCGGCCTCGATTATCACCGTCTCCTGGAACAAAAAGGAGAGAGCCTGGCGCGGTTGTTAAAGAAAGAACTGGCTGCCCCCCTGCGCTACCGGGTTTTATGCGACCGCAGCCCCCTGGTCGAGCGGGAACTGGCCCGCCAGGCCGGCCTGGGCCGGATCGGCGAAAACTGCACCCTGATCACGCCCGCGCATGGCTCTTTCGTGGCGCTGGGCACAATTTTGCTGGACCGACCGCTGGAAGAAGACGCGCCCCAGCCCGAAGGCTGCACCGGTTGCGGCCGCTGCCGTGCGGCATGTCCTAGCGGCGCCCTGATCGCCCCTTATACCCTCGATTATTCCCGCTGCCTCTCCTATTGGACCCAGGCCTCCGGGATCGTTCCCGCGGCCATGCGTCCCCTGTTTGGGGCGAGGCTTTACGGGTGCGACTGCTGCCAGGAGGTTTGCCCCCTTAACGGCGCTCCCCGGCACGCAGCTAATAACAATGCACGATCAGCCCTCTTTCTCCCTGGAGCGCCGCCGTTATTACCGCTCCTGCGCCTCAGCCGCAAAGAGTTCGCCGCAACCATCGGCCGAAGCGCCGCCGGCTGGCGCGGCAAAACCACCATCCAGCGCAATGCTGTCATCGCCCTGGGCAACAGCGGCGACCCGGTGGCAGTGCCCGAGCTGGCGCGCCTGCTCGAAGCAGATCCGCGCCCCGTGATCAGGCTGCACAGCGCCTGGGCTCTGGGACAAATCCAGGACCGGGCAGCGAGGCGGCATCTCGAGAACTGCCTGCGGCGGGAAGATAACCCCTTAGTGAAAGAGGAAGCCCGGCACGCCCTCGCCGGGGAATGAGCACCGGGGATAGAGGACATCCCTTCGATCCCTTTATGTACGTTCCTCCAGAATTTGCGTTAATAATTCGGGGCGATTGGTAATGATCCCGTCCACGCTAAGATCGATCATCCGCTCCATATCCGCCGCCTCATCAACGGTCCACACGTTTACCTTGAAGCCTTTTCGATGCGCCCACTCCATGTAGGCCTCGTCAACCAGATCATAACTGGGATGCAGCGCTTCCGGTAAAAGGATCGGGATGAACCAGCCCTGGCTGAGATAGACCGGCAGGTCAGCCATATAAAGGAGGCCCACGGGAATGCGCCGATCGGCTAGCTTTACCCTGAGCAGCGAAATGGGATTGAAAGAGGAAACCAGGACACGGCCATAGAGATTGTTGCGCGCGATCACATCCACCACTGCTTTTTCCAGCCCATCGGTAGCCGGGCTTTCACTCTTGATCTCAATATTCAGCAGCATCGCGGGATCGAGGGCATCGATCACTTCCTGCAGGGTCGGGATCTTTTCCCCGGCAAAATCGGCGGAAAACCAGGAGCCGGCATCGAGCCGCTTCAACTCCGCCAGGCTGTGCTCTTTAACCAAACCGCTCCCATCGGTTGTTCGATCCAGGGTATAATCGTGGATGACCACAACTTCACCATCGCCGCTCAGCATCACATCCAGCTCCACTACATGAGCGCCCTGTTCCGCGGCCGCAATGAAAGCGGCGATCGTATTTTCCGGCGCCGCCCCGGAAGCGCCGCGGTGCCCCATGTTTAAAATAGCTCTTCCTTCGTACAATGTCGCCAGCGGGTCGGGGTTCCACATCCAGTAACGCACCGCACCGGCTGCAAAGAGCAGCACGATTAATCCAACTACGACCATCACCAGCCGGAGCACGACTTTCACCAGAAATCTTAAAAATTTAAACACCTTGCAATTCTCCTCTCTCTTTGGTTTCTCAACCGCCTTTCCGCTGCCGCCGGGGAAACAAACGGATTTTTAGCTTTAACGTTCCGGCCGAATCGATCCGACCGCCACTATAATAACCAGTAAAGTGGCGATCCCTGACCACAAAACGAGCCGCGGGAAATAGCCTTCCTGCATGGCCATCCGCTGCATCGTATTTACCGGGCCGTATTCCAGGAACAGATAGCCCTGGTATACCAGCAGGACAGCCGATAAAAACACGGGCAACCAGTTAAACCGGCCCTGTTCCGCAGAGCTTTTTAAGCCGAATAAAAGCTCCGTCATTTGCGAAAATCGGCCGGTACGGCAATCAAGCAGGGAAGCAAGGAAGAGTATGGCGCCCAGTCCCAATAAGAACAGGTGACTGATGCCGTAAAAAGACATGAACAGTAAAACCAGCAGTAAAAACACCAGATCAAGGGCGACGAGGAGCTTTAGCTTTTGCGGATTCACGGCAAAGTCACCCCCCTTGGGCCGGTATTGGCATGACTGGAGCATCCATGATCACGATGAACATCTCCGGCTAGATTATACTACATTCCTCCTGGATAAATAATCCTGGCAACGGCCGTGGCTCATCGACCCTACCCGCCAGTTTAAGCCGTTTCAGCGACATGCTGTTTAACAAGAGCTGCTTCCTGTCACTTTTTATTATTTCCTGGGAAATTTAATCACCTGCTGTCCAATGGAATGCCTACCTGTCAAATTCAAGACTGGGAGCAGAGGCGGATGGAACCGGAGCGCGCTTCACTGAAAGATCGCGCTCCACCGCTATAACCATAGGAAAACAGGGAATTGCCGCTATGAAGGAGCGAAAGCTTGGGCAGGGCTGCTTTAAGCTGCCGGGTCCCGGCTACTGCGTCCATCCGGCCTCGCCAGCAGATCTATTGCTGGAACACCGCCCTGCCCCGTCTTCCTGGTGATGAAGGCAAAAAATGAGGTATACCCGCTTAATAGCTATTCTGCTTTATTTGATGTAATCTTTTAACCGGCCCCATTTTTCCTGGAAGATGCCGCTGTCCATGGTCTTGAGATTTTTCGAGATCCTTGGTTTAAATCCCATTTGTCCTAAAACATCCTTTTCAAGGTCAACGCCCGGAGCAATCTCGATCAAGGTCAATGCTCCCTCTTCCAGAGTAAAGACGGCGCGCTCGGTGACATAGACAACCGGCTGGTTGATCTGCGCGGCATATTTACCGCTGAAGGAGACCTGATCAACCTGGCTGACAAATTTGTTGCCTTTGCCTTCCTTGGTGATCACCAGTTTGCCGTCGCGCACTTCCGTTTCTGCACCGGTGGTGAAGTTGCCGCAGAATACCACCTTCTTGCTGTTCTGCGAAATGTTCACGAAACCCCCGGGCCCGGCCACCTGGCGGCCAAATTTAGTGACATTGACATTGCCCTCCTGGTCGGCCTGGGCCATGCCGAGGAAGGTCACGTCAAGCCCTCCTCCGTCGTAAAAATCAAACATGGAGGCATGGTCTATGCTGGCCTCATAGTTGTACGCCGCGCCAAAGTCCCAACGGGCGCTGGCCGGTATCCCGCCAAACAAGCCGATCTCCGTGGTCAGCGTCATCTCATCGCTGACACCTTCTTCAGCCGCAATGGCGGATACAGTGGTGGGAATGCCCACTCCCAGATTGATAATGGAATTGGGGACCAGCTCCACGGCGGCGCGGCGGGCAATGATCTTTTTCGCATCCAGGGGCAAAGGAGGAATGCTCTCCACCGGAACCTTGATATCCCCGGCAAAGGCAGGATTGAAGTATGTTTGCTGGGTTTGCATGTGGTTTTCGGGTTTGGCGGTAAAAACATAATCAATCAGTGCTCCGGGGACTCTCACCGCTTTCGGATGGAGGGTTCCCGTTTTGGCGATATGCTCAACCTGCGCCAGCACTATGCCGCCGCTGTTTTTAGCGGCCATGGCCAGGGGCAGTGCTTCCAAAATGCACATTTCCCGGTCCATGGTCAGGTTCCCGTTCTCATCGGCCACGGAACCCCGGATAATGGCCACATCGATGGGGAATTTTTTATACAGGAGCCACTCCTCACCGTTGATTTCAATGAGCTGGACCAGGTCTTCCCTGGTGATGGAAGTTATCTTGCCGCCCTCCAGCCGGGGATCAACAAAGGTTCTCAGCCCCACCTTGGTGATAACCCCGGGTTTATTGCCGGCAATGGCCCGCCACAGCTGGCAGATCACACCTTGCGGAATAAAGTAGCATTCGATTTTATCTTCCTGGATCAGGCGAACCAGGCTGGGGGCGCCGGCAGTATTTCCGCAGATAAGCCGCTTAACCAGGCCTTCATGGCCCAAGTGGGTTGCTCCTTTCTGGGCATGATCACCGGCGGCACTGCTATGTACGAGGGTAATGTCGCGGGGATGTCCTGTCTGCTCAAACCTTTTCTCAATGGCGATGGCCAGTTCTTCCGGCCACCCTGCCAGGCCCATCACGCTGGAGCCGATGGTCACTCCATCTTTAATCAACGCGGCAGCCTGCTCGGCGGTAATAACTTTCGACATTTTAGCATCTCCTTCTTTAATGTATTTGGCAGCCGGTTTAAATCCTGTTTAGAAAGGGGGCAAAATGAAAAAATAAACCGCATTGCTCCGGCGCTACCATATCAAAATAGTAAAAACCGGATTGACAGGATTACGATGTTAACCGGCCGCTCGAAGAGTATCTTATTCCTAATTATAAGTCTGCCGGGTTTAACGATCAACCCTGCCTGTTTCCACTTATTGCTCTATCACAGCAGCCGGTCTTGCCCCTTCAAGCAGCTCCTTTAAGGCATTGACGCTGTTTACCGGAGCCTGGCAACTGCGGTTCCGGCAGATATAGGCGGCGGCTTGCCCCTCCGGTGCATTCATCTCTGCAACAAAAGGAGCTACCGATTCAATTTCCTTGCGCTCGACCCAGGCGGGATGAAAAAGCACTAGCCAGTCCGGGTGATAATGTTCCCGCATCGCCGCGGCCATGCGTTCCACCTGCTCAGATCCGGTAGCCCCGGCCAAAACCACCTCCCCTGTGGGCCCCAGCCAGAAGTCAACGGCGCAAAGCATCATCGTAAAACTGGCCGGTGAGAGGCCCACCGATTCGCCAAAGGAGCCGATAATCGCCTCGCCCCGTTCCTCCCATTCCGAGCGCCCGGTCATCCTG
>JAAYGO010000066.1 GCA_012727685.1 Bacillota bacterium
CAATTATTACAGGCATTACGGTCAATTACAATTTTAGATTCTCCCTCCCCCCGGCCAAACCGCAGTGCTCCCACGGGGCAGGCCTTAACCCAGCTGCCACAGCCAAGGCATAGGGATTCCCTATGGGCCACCTGCTGGAAAGGGCTTTGCGATTCCGGGTTCGCACACCAGGGACATCGCAACGGGCACCCTTTAAAAAATACTGTTGTTCGTATACCCGGTCCGTCTTCTGTGCTGAAACGCTGAATATTAAATATGTTTGCAGTTAAAGTTGCCATCTATACTGTTTAACCACCTTTAATGTCTCCCACTGCTTTATTAATCTTCTGTCACTTTTCATTGAGAAACAGTCGTTCACTTACGAACAATTACGAAGTCTGGCCAATAGCTATAGCTAACATATGGGCTACTAGTTATTCACTTTTCTTAAAACTTCATATACATATCAATCTCTCCATTTCAACCCTCAAGATTATATTATACCCCGAGCAAACCAGGAAGCCAGAGTGCCAGCTCAGGGACAAACATGACTAGAAGAGTCGCGAGTATTAGAATAATCGCGAAGGGCAGATTCCCTTTTGCAATGATGCTTAACTTATCCTTGGACACAGACTGAATAACGAACAAGTTCATTCCCACCGGCGGGGTGATCGCTGCCGTTTCAACCAGCATCACCAGTAATACACCAAATACATGCGGATCAAGCCCTATACTGGGCAATACGGGAGCAAGAACCGGCACCGTTACAATGGTAATCGAAAGCCCATCAAAAAACATGCCAAGAATAATATACATGACTATCAAAGCTAAAAATATAGCCCAGTTAGGAGCATTGAGTGAAACAACAGACAGCGCTAATTTCTGTGCAACGCCCAGACGGGTGAGAAAATAAGTCAAGATTATCGCTCCTGCGGCAACAATCATCATCCTTGAAGAAATCAAGGTGCTCGTTTTGATCATATCGACTAGCTTGGGAAGATTAATTTTCCTATATGCCACTCCAAGGATTAATGCATAGATAACAAGTATACTTGACGCCTCCGTAGGGGTAAAGAAGCCCGCATAAATCCCGCCAAGTACAATGACCGGCATCAGAAGTGCTGGAAAAGTCTTTTTCAGTGAATCGAATCTTTCTTTCCAGCTCACCTGCTCCCTGCTCTGCTCTCTGACTTTTTGCATCCTCGGATCTCTTAAGCTATAGAGTACGACATAAAGGGAATATAAAATTACCACTATGAGCGCGGGGATGCTGGCGGCCAAAAATAACCTGGCAACGGATGTACCGGTAAGGTAGCCATAGATAACGAGCCCAATGCTCGGTGGAATAAAAGAACCCAAGGCACCACCACCTATGCTGCCATAGATCAATTCTTTCGGGTAACCGCGAGCGGATAATGCCTCGACGGCAATAAGGCTGATCGTTGCGGCAACCGCCATGCTAACACCGGTCATCGCCGAAAAAATTGCGCATGCCATTACCGTGGCAACTGCCAGCCCCCCTGGAAGGAACCCAACCCACTTGGCGGAAAAATCAAAAATTAATTCGCCAATCTTTGTTTTCTCTAAAATAGTTCCCGCGAAAATAAACATCGGTACTGCCAGCATAATAAAATTAGTCAGCATTGGTTCAGCATGAACCGGAACCAGGGATAGGCTTACAAAACCCTTGTAACAGATAAATAAGCCAGCGACTCCGATAAAGCCCATCCCAAATGCGATCGGCATGCCTCCAAATAACACTAAAAAGATGAGGATGATAGTGCCAGCGACCGGATTTTTAATAAGCAAGACGATCCCGGCCACCAGTAAAATGATGAAAAGCGGTATTATAAAATACGGATTATCTATCCAACTTTGCTTCGCCGGTAATTGTCTATGGGCTAGCTTGACGATGTCCCTGACGATAATCCGCAGCATTTGAAGAAAACCTAACAAAGCACCGACCGGAAAAGCCAGGCGGAGTATCCAGACCGGGTAACTCAGCAAGTCGGTACTTGTTATATTAGCCCTTTGGGCTTCAAGAGTATACAAGAAACCATAATACCCTAATACTAGAATAAACACAAGAGAGAGGATATTGGTAACAATCTCGAGCATTGTCCTTGTTTTTTCAGAAAGATTAGAGACCAATAGAGTAACCGTTATCTGATCTTTTTCTTTGATATTATGGGCCATAGCCAGTAATACAAACCACATCATCCCCAAAATGGTAACGGAAAAACCCCAGGTTGTCGGACTTCCAAAAAATTTCCGCAGTATAACGTCACAAAAAACAATTACGGTAATCAAACATAAAATCAATCCTGCAATGCTAGTATAAATATTGGTTACCAGATCTAACAATCTAATTACGCCTGCAGACTTTTTTTCCATCCTCGGTTTATAACCTCCTATGCCCCGCTATTAGCATCGAAAATTAATAACCTTTTAAATGACGATGCGGTGAAGATAGAAGATATATTGATTTTATAAGCGAAGTACATCTCCTCTCTTCACCGCTTTTACTTAAACCCTGGCAAACCGTGTAACTCTATGCCGAACTACTTCTTATTTGTTCCTTGTCTCTTCCAGGACACTCCATACCAGTTCAGCTTCCGCCGCATCATTCTTTTCGAAAAATGTATTGCGAGTGTTCTCGTAGAGGATCTCGGTTAGGCGAGCCACCTCATCCTCGGGGAAAAAGTAAATTTCTTCAACTAAAGGTTCCAG
>JAAYGO010000287.1 GCA_012727685.1 Bacillota bacterium
AGATCTTTTCGCCTTTGAAGCCAACCGGCGCCAAGCAGTTTTGCAAGCCAATCAGACTGCCGCCGTGGCTTCGATCTCGATCAGAATATCCGGGTGATAGAGGGCAGCGACGCCCAGCAAGGTGGAGGTGGGACGGCACCCGCTTCTTTCCAGCCGCTTGGCCAATTCCGGTTCGGCTTTCCGGAATGCCGGAATATCCGTCGTATAGTAGTTCAGGCGGACAACATCCGAGAGCTGCAAGCCGGCCCCGGCCAAAACAGTCTCCAGGTTGTCCAGAGCCTGGTGGATTTGCTCCACCATCTTTCCGGGATGAAGCGGCCTGCCGTCACTGTCAACCGGTACCTGTCCCGAGCAGAAGACCAGCCGTTTCGCCCCGGCAATCTCGTTGGCCTGCACAAAGCCCAGCTTCTCCTGCCACTGCCACGGATTGATCGTCCTTCTCTGCATCTCCTTCACCCCCATGCTCTTCTTGGTACTTTAGCCTTTCCACCGCACAGATGCAGATTTCAATCCTTTTTCTCCAACCTCTAACTTCCCACCTCTAACTTCTAAATGGGCCTGGTCGGCCCTTTCAGCAGCTTAAAGGCCTGGATCAGCTTGAGGCCGTCTTCGCCGGTGAAGACTGCCGTTCCGGCGACCAAAACCGTTGCTCCCGCCTGCACAACCTGGCTGGCGGTTTCTGCATTGATCCCGCCGTCCACCTCGATGACCGTGCTCAGCGCGCGCTCGCGAATCTGCTGCGCCAGAAAACTTATTTTCGGCAATACCTCCGGGATGAAGGGCTGTCCGCCCGCCCCCGGGTTAACGCTCATGACCAGGACCAGGTCCAGCAGCGGCCAGACATAATCGAGGACCGCAGGGCTGGTGGCAGGGTTCAAGGCCACGCCGGCTTTAACGCCCAGGGCCTTGATCCGGCGCAAAACCCGGTCCAGATGGGCGGTCGCCTCCGCATGAACGGTGATCAGATCGGCGCCGGCGGCGGCAAAGGCCTCTAGATGTGCTTCCGGGTTGGCGACCATCAGGTGCACATCGAAGAACAGCCTGCTGTGCGGGCGCAGCGATTGGACTACTGCAGGCCCCATGGTGATGGCCGGAACAAAATGGCCATCCATGATATCAAAGTGAATCCAATCGGCGCCGTTCTCCTCAACCAGCTTCACCGCTTCGCGCAGCTTCCCGAAATCTGCAGCCAGTAAAGATGGAGCTACCAGTATCGTCATCGGTATTGATCTCTCCTGTTCATCAGCTCATTGAAAAAGGCCTGGTAGTGCTCAAAGCGCATCCTGTTGATTTTACCCACGCTGACCGCTTCCCGGACGGCGCAGCCCGGTTCAGAGAGATGGCTGCAGTCGCGAAAAGCACACCGGCCGGAATAGGGGCGCATTTCTGGAAAGAGCCCGGCAAGATGCTGCGGCTCCAGATCGACAAATTCAAGGCGGGAAAAACCGGGAGTATCGACGACCATCCCGCCGGACGGTAAAACCAGCAGCTCGGCGGTACGGGTGGTATGGCGGCCGCGGCCGATTTTGTCGCTTACCGAGCCCACTTTTAAGCTGAAATCGGGATGAATGGCATTGAGCAAAGAGGACTTTCCCGCACCCGAGGGCCCGGCAAAGATGGAACAGTGGCCGCCTAAATGTTCGATCAAATCCTGGACGCCGTCACCGCGCAGGGCACTGGTAAAAATGCAAGGATAGGGAAAAGCTTCAAGCATCCTTTTCGTTTCCGCCTGTTCTGCCGCGGTGACCAGGTCGGCCTTGTTCAGGCACAAGATCGCTTTCATCTGCTGTTGTTCCGCCAGGGCCAGGAGTCTGCCGGCAAGCTGCCAATCGGGGGCGGGATCGCGCAGCGGCGTCACCAGGATCATTTGATCGACATTGACGGCCGGAGGGCGGTGTAATATATTCTTGCGGGGCAGCACCGCTTCGATGATTCCTTCGCATTTTTTATCCGCCGCACCGGCAGCAGGCTGGAAGATAACCCGATCGCCGACCAGGAGAGAGCCCCCGGTCTGCTTCAACCGGCCGCGAGCCCGGCACAAGAACTGCTCGCCACCGGAAGCCCGCACCAAGAAAAAACCTCCTGTGGCCTTGATTACAGTACCTTCCAGAAAGGAATGCCCCCCTTAATCGTCATCATCCTCCGATTTGCCGTTGCCTTTGCTGACCACGATATCAACCGACTGTCCTTTTTTTACATTCTTGCCCACTTCCGGATACTGGCCGATCACCGTGCCGGCGGGCGCATCTGCCCTTTCATAGCGCAGCCGGGGGAGCAGTCCATTAACTTCCAGGTAATCCCTGGCTTCAGTCTCAGTCATGCCGATCAGATTGCTGATCTGAAAGGGTGGACCTCCCTGGCTGACGTAGATGATTACCTGCTCGCCCCTGCTCAGGCGGAAGCCCGCCTCCGGAACCTGGCGGAAGACCATCCCCTCCGCGACCGCCTCGTTGTGTTCCCGGATGATTTCGCATTGCAGCTCCATCTCCTTGAGCAGGCGTCTCGCTTCGCTTTCCGTGCGCCCGAAGAGATCGGGCAAGGACATGGTCTCCGGCCCTTTGCTGATATAGAGATCCACGACCCGGTTTTGACGCACTTTTCTCCACTGGACCGGTTCCGTGCGCACCACATGGCCCACGGGAATTTTATCATCAAATACATAGTACACTTCCGGGTTTACCTTCAAACCGGCATCGATCAGCACCGCCACCGCGTCACTCTGGCTTAGTTCCCGCACCGGGGGGACCGTGACCTCGGGGACATAAAGCAGGCCGCGCAGGTAAATAAAACCGACCACCAGGATAAAACTCACGACGAGGACGATGATCAGCGGCGCAATCCATCTCTTCGGTGCCGGCAGTTCGGCTCTTTCCTCCGGATCCGCCTCATCATCCAACTGGCGAACCGGCTTTATGACCAGAGTATCCCCGTCATCGGCGGACAAATCGCTAGCCGGTAAAGCTACGGCAGTTCCTTTTTGCTGGAAGAGCAGCAAATCATCCAGAAAAGCCCTGGCATCCGGGTAACGTTTCCCGGGCTCTTTCTGCAGTGCTTTGAGGATAATCCTTTCCAGCGGTTCAGGGATATGGGGGTTCAGCCGGCGCGGCGGCTCCACCGGGTCCTGAACGTGTTTCATCGCTACGGAAATGGGGCTTTCTCCGCTAAATGGCACCTGGCCGGTCACCATTTCATAGAGAATGACCCCCAGGGAATAAAGATCCGACTGTTTGCCGGCCAGATTGCCCCGGGCTTGCTCCGGTGAAAAATAGTGCACGGAACCGACGATATCATCAGAGCAGGTCAGGGTGGAACCGTCAGCGGCCAGGGCAATGCCAAAGTCGGCTACCTTGACCTTACCGTCCCGGGAGAAGAGGATGTTTTGCGGTTTTATGTCCCGGTGGATCACCCCGGCCCCGTGCGCCTGCACCAGCGCGGCGGCGATCTGCCGGGCAATGGCCACGGCCTCCGCAGGCGAAAGGTAACCCTTTTCGCGGATATATTGCTTTAAATTATTACCGTCCACATACTCCATGACAATGAAATAGGTGTTGCCTTCTTCTCCCACATCGTAAACATTGACGATATTGGGGTGAGACAGCCCTGCCGCTGCCTGGGCTTCCCTGCGGAAACGGCGGACAAAATCGGCGCTGCCGGTCATTTGATCTTTCAGTATTTTTACGGCTACGGTGCGCTTCAGCAGTTGATCGCGGCCGCGGTAGACGCGGGCCATGCCTCCCTCGCCAACTTTTTCCAGCAATTCGTAGCGACCAGCAAGAACTCTGCCGACCATCAAACCGCCTACCTCCCGATCTCAGCGGCTAGCACCACTGTAATATTATCAAACCCGCCTCGCGCATTGGCCAGGTCAATCAGCGCCTCCACCGCCTGGTCCGGAGTCTCCTCGGTGAGGACTATGTTTAAGATTTCATGGTCCTGCACCAGCGTGGTCAAGCCGTCCGTACAGAGCAAAAGCATGCTGCCGGGAGGGAGGAGGCGCTCCACCAGGTCAACCTGCAAAGCGCGATTGGTTCCCAGCGCCCTGGTTAGAATATGGCGCTGGGGATGATCCTGGGCTTCTTCCGGGCTCACATCGCCCTGCCTGACCAGCTCTTCCACCAGGGAATGATCTTCGGTGAGGAGACTGATGGTCTGCCCCGCAATCAGGTAGGAACGGCTGTCGCCCACGTGGCCGATGATCAGATGGCATCCGGCCAGTAGCCCCATGGTCAGGGTAGTGCCCATGCCGTACTTGGTGCTGTCGCGGGTTGAATCCTCCAGGATCACCCTGTTGGCTTCTTGCATAATATTTTGCACTATTTCCTCTAGTCTGCTGTTATCGGCCGGAAAACCTTGCCGCACCAGTGCGGACCAGTGATCATCGAGGACGGCAATGGCGCGGGCGCTGGCCACATCGCCGGCCTGGTGACCCCCCATGCCGTCGGCTACGGCCATCAGGGTATATTCTCCTTCTCTCCGGATTAAAAAACTGTCTTCGTTGCGGGGCCGTTCAAGGCCCTGATGGCTTAGCCCGGCAACCAGCATGGCGCCACATCCTTCAGGGTGCTAATGCTTAAAAAATACATGTTCAGTATAGCAAAAAAATAAAGCAATCTCAACGATTTACGCGGCACCGTGCAAAAACCGTGCAAAAGGGGATCAACTTTCCCCGGGACGGCGCCAGATGGCCATGTAAAAGCCGTCCATGCCGTGCCGGTGCGGCAGCAGTTCCAGGCAGCCATCGCTCGTCGCAGCGTGCAGCTGATCCGGAACGGCGACGAAATGATCTTCACGCCTAAAGGACGGATGGGAATCTGAAAATTTTTCCACCACGGCAGCCGTTTCTTCGATCTCGTTGCTGCAGACGCTGTAGAGCAGCCGCCCTCCCGGTGCCAGGAGCGCTGCGGCGGTCTCCAGCAGCGCCAGTTGCTGCCGCTGCAGGACCGGCAAATCCGCCTCGCAGCGGCGCCACTTGATTTCCGGCAGGCGCCGGATCACCCCGAGTCCGGAGCAGGGAGCATCGACTAAAATGCGCTGCTGCGGCGGCAGCTGCTTGCGGTTGATAGCCCGCCCGTCGTCCAGGATGAGCCGGATCGATCTCAGCCCGAGGCGCCGCGCCGCCCGCTCAACCAACTGCAGGCGCTGCGGGTGGATGTCAACGGCATTGACGCGGCCCCGGTCCCCCATCAACTCGGCCAGGTGTGTCGTTTTGCCGCCCGGAGCGCTGCACAGGTCCAGGATCTCTTCCCCCGGCTGTGGATCCAGGTTGGGCGCCACCAGGGCGGAGCTGTCACCCTGGACCGTGAAATAGCCTTCCTGGAAAGACGGGAGCTGCTCCAGGGCCTGCTCCGTTTTGATCCGGAGCATGCCGTGCACCGGTCCTCCCGGCAGCACCGTGACCCCCTCCGCGGCGAGCTTTTGCGCCAGCTCTTCCGGGCTAATGCGCAGGCGGTTCGGCCGCAGCGAGATGGGGGTATTCTCGTTATCAGCCCGGCAGAGCGCCTCGGCCTCGTCCAGCCCGTAGCGTGCCAGGCGGCGCTGTGCGAGCCAGATGGGCATGCTGTAGCGCAGGGAGAGGTAGGCCGCGGGAGCAGTCTCCTTGCCAGGCCAGGGCAGGTCGGTGCCGCGGCGCGCCAGGCGGCGCAGGACGGCGTTAACCAGGCCGGCCACTCCGCGGTGCCCGTAACGCCTTGCCAGTTGCACCGCTTCATCCACCGCGGCGTAGGCGGGAATGCGTTCGAGATAGAGCAACTGGTAGGCGCTGAGGCGAAGGATATTGCGAATCCAGGGGGTCAGGGCGGAAAGCCGGTGTTTGAGGAGAAGGCCGAGGACCCAGTCGAGGGTATTCAAGCGCTGCACGGTCCCGCCAGCGATCTGGTGAGCGAGGGCCCGCTCCCGTGGCGGCAGCTCGCTCAAAAGCGGTTTGAGGGCAAAATTCAGGTAAGCCCGATCCCTTTCCACCCTGATCAGGGCTTTTAGCGCCGCTTCCCGCGCGGTCAGCCTTGTTTCCGACATGCCACTCACATCAACTTAAACCTCTATGCTCTAGTCAACTTGACCTGTATTACTTGCGTTTTCCAACAGCCGGCTGCGAACCGCTAACAGCCGAGCCTGGCGCCGGGTTCAAAGCGGCGGCCGCAATAGAACTCTGCCGCGCTCATGATCCGCTTGCCGTCGGGTTGCACTTCCAGGAGCTCCAGGGGGCCTGTCCCGGTGATCACGAAGAGCGCATCGCTCCGGTCGCAGATGATCGTCCCCGGAGGGGCGTTGCCGTCACCTTCTAAAACAGGAGGCTGCGCCGGTATCCTGGCCCGCCACACCTTCAAGCGCTTGCCGGCACAGTTAGTGTAAGCCCCCGGCCAGGGATTCAGCCCCCGGATCTGATTGTAGAGCGAAAGAGCATCGCGGCTCCAGTCCAGGACTTCATCCTCGGGGCGCAGCCGGGGCGCGTAGCTGACCCCTGCCGGGTCCTGGGGGCGGGATTGAGCCGTGCCTGCGGCCAGGGCCTCCACAGCTTTTAGCAGTAAGGCCGCCCCCTTTACCGCGAGGCGGTCATGCAGTTCTCCCGCCGTTTCGTCCTCATGCACCGGCAGCTCTTCCTGCAGGATGATGTTGCCGGCGTCCATCTCCGGGACCATCTCGATGACGGTGACCCCGGTACGGGTCGCCCCCTCCATGATGGCGCGGTGGATCGGGGCTGCGCCCCGGTAAGCGGGCAGGAGCGAAGCGTGGAGATTGATGCAGCCCAGCGGGGGGAACTGCAGCAGCTTCTCCGGCAGCATCTTCCCGTATGCCACCGTGACCACCAGATCGGGCTTGATCTGCTCGAGCTGGTTCCAGAAAGACGCGTCGAGCAGCCGCTTTGGCTGCAGCACTGCCACGCCGTGAGCCATGGCCCACTTTTTGACCGGGGGCGGAGTGACGCAGCCCCCGCGGCCGCGGGGGCGATCCGGCTGGGTCACGACTGCAGCCAGATCATGCCGGCTCTGATAGAGGAGATCCAGGGAAGGAAGGGCAAAGTCCGGCGTTCCCATAAAAACGATTCTCAGCGTTTTCATTCCTCTTCCTCCCGCTTTAGTTCAGCCGGATCCAGCAGGCGGATCGCCTTGTCAATAAACAGGATCCCGTTCAAATGGTCGATCTCATGCTGGAAAATCCGGGCCTGAAAGCCGGAAAGATTGAGCTTGAGTATCTTTCCGTCACGATCCAGCGCCTCGACGATAATCTGTTCATAGCGGGGCACTTCGCCGTAGACTCCGGGAATGCTCAAGCAGCCTTCCACATCGACAGCCTCACCGGAGGCATCGATGATGCGGGGGTTGATGAGTTGCCATACCGGCTCCTCCTCCCCCGGGGCGACGATGATCAACTGCTTGGCAATGCCGATCTGCGGTGCGGCCAGCCCGACCCCTTTGGCCTCGTGCATCGTTTCAACCATGTCATCGAGCAGCCGCAATATTACATGGTTAATTTTTTCCACCGGCCGCGCGCGGCCGCGCAACAGCGGATGTTCATTATTCAGTATTCGCCTGATCGCCAAGGACGGCACCTCCCATTCCTAGCCATTATAGCACTAGCTGCGGATTGTAATCCACTGCCAGGCGCACGGCACGAAAAGATTTATGGGCCCGAAAAGTATGCATCGCCTCGCGGATGAAACGGCCATGGGCAGCCAGGCGTTCACCTTTGAGAATAGTATGGACCCGATAGTAATTTTTCAGCCGGAACAGCGGCGCCTGTGCCGGTCCGAGCAGTTCACCTGCTGCGCCGAGCGGCTGCAGCAGGGTATGCAGATAGGCGGCGGCCTCCCATACCGCCGCCTCGGCGGCGCCGTAGAGCAAAAAACGGAGCAGATCCGAAAAAGGAGGATAGCCCAGCCGGCGCCGGTTCTCCAGTTCGGCCTCGTAAAAAGCGGTGTAATCGTGCTGCGCGGCGGCCGTAATGCTGTAATGGTCGGGATGGTAGGTCTGGACGATCACCTCTCCCCCTGACGCCCCGCGGCCGGCCCGCCCCGATACCTGGGTCAAAAGTTGAAAGGTGCGCTCCGCAGCCCGGAAGTCCGGCAGGTTCAGTGCCGTATCCGCCGTAATCACGCCGACCAGGGTCACGCCGGGAAAATTAAAGCCCTTGGCGATCATCTGGGTGCCGATTAAAACCTGGGCCTTCCTCTCCCTAAAGAGGCGATAGAGCTGCTGATGCGCGCCCCGCCTGGCCGTTGTATCCCTGTCCATGCGGATGGCCGTCACCCCCGGGAAAAGGCGCTTTACTTCATTTTCAACCCGCTGGGTGCCTGCGCCGAAATGGCGGATCTGGGTTCCGCCGCACTCCGGGCAGGAGAGCGGCACCTTTTCCTCGTGAGAACAGTAATGGCATACCATCCGTTCCCGGCTGGTATGCAGGGTCAGGGAAACGGCGCACGAAGGACAGCGGAGCACAAAGCCGCACTCCCGGCAGAGGACAAAGCTGGCAAAACCGCGGCGGTTGAGGAAAAGGAGAGCCTGCTCGTTCCTGGCGAGGACCTGCTGCAAGGCGGCGAGCAGAGGGCGGCTAAATATATGCCGGTGCCCCTCCTTCAGCTCGCGGCGCATATCCACAACTCTGACCGGCGGGAGCTGCGACTGGGTTGCCCGGGTGCTCATGGTCAAGAGAGCAGCGCCTTTCCGGGTGGTTTCGTAGTAACTTTCAAGCGAAGGAGTGGCGCTGCCCAAAATCAAGACGGCGCGGTGGTAGCGGGCTCTCCACCACGCCACCTCGCGGGCGTGGTAGCGGGGCGCCTCTTCCTGTTTGTAAGTCGTTTCATGCTCCTCGTCCAGGACGATCAAGCCGGGTTTAGCCAAGGGGGCGAATACGGCGGAACGGGCCCCCAGCACCACCCGGGCGGCACCGGTGCGAATCAGCTCCCACTGGATCTTTTTCTCCGCGGGCGTGAGGCGGCTGTGCAGCACCGCCGTCTGTCCTGGAAAGCGCTTTTGAAAGATTTCAATCATCTGGGGGGTCAGCGCGATTTCCGGCACCAGCACCAGCGCATCCCGCCCCCTTTCGAGGCAGCGGGCGATCCCCTGCAGGTAGATTTCCGTCTTTCCGCTGGCGGTGATGCCATGCAGGAGCAGTTTACGGGGTTTCTCTTCCGCCAGGGCGGTGCAAAGCTCTGCAAAGCAGCGCCTCTGTTCTTCTGTGAGCGGCAGGGGCGGCTCCGCCGGAGCACTCTCGCCAGGTGAACCAGCCCCGGTGCCGGCCTGCAGCGTACCGGCCTGGATCAGGCCTTTGCGCTCCAGCTCGCGCAAAATGGCTGCCTTCACCCCCAGGCGGGACAGCTCCGGCCTGGAGAGGGGCCCCCGCGCCCGGAGCAGGTCGAGAGCCCGCCGCTGCACCGGCGCCCGGGAAAGATCGGCCTCGCCGGCAGCGGCGGTGGCGGCAAACACTTCTACTGCGCCAACCTTCCGCCCCTGGCGGCAAACAGCGGGAACCATGGCGTGAATCGCTTCAATGCGGCGGCAGTGATAGCGATGCGCCAGCCAGGAGGCCAGCGCCAGTTGCTCCTTGCTCAACAGGGGCTCTGCGGTGACGAGGGCGCTCAGGTCGCGCACCGTCTCTACGCCTGGCTCTTTAAGCAGGCGCAGCACGTAGCCGTGATAGCTGCGATGGCCAAAAGGAACCCTCACAACCGCACCCGGTTTGATCCGGCCGATCAGTTCCGGGGGGATGCGGTAATGAAAGGGCCTGTCCACGGCATCGCTGATTAAATCAATGATTACTTCTGCGTAGCGGTCCATTACTTTACCACAATATCACAATTTGATAGAATAAAGAAGTGGTGCACCAGTAAAAATGCGAAGCGAGGTAGATCTGACCGTGTTCCAGTTGTTTATGCCGTTCGGTGCGGTCATCAGGGAGAATAAAAACTGGCTTGTGCTCGCGGCAGCCATATTTATCATGAGCGCCCTTTTAGTTTACAACCTGGCCCTCTCCGGCCGGGATACGCTGGGACAGTATTTCGATCTGCAATCGGAGCAGTTGCAGGAGCTGCTCAACCTGATCCTGAACGCGCCCCCGTTCATCGCTGCCTTGATGATCTTTATCAACAATTTTATCTCGCTGGCGCAAATGCTGTTTTTCGGTGCTCTAGCAGGAGTCTCGCCGCTGCTGACGCTGGCCTTAAACGGCGCCCTGCTTGGCTTCACTAGCGCCGCAGCCTCCGCCAGCGGAGTTGCCCTGGTCCCCCTTTTAACCCTGGGTATTCTCCCCCATGGTATTTTCGAACTCCCGGCCTTTATCCTTTGCGGCGCTCTCGGCTTAAAATTCGGCTATCACTGCGTGGCCTCTCCCCTGCCCGGGATGAGCCGCCTGCAAAGTTTCAAGTATATCTGGAAAGAAGCGATCTCTGTACTGCCCGTGGTTGTGCTGCTGCTCCTGGCCGCCGCCTTCATCGAAATACTGATCACCCCGCAGCTTTTGGCCATGTTCACCGACACAATTTAAAGAAATTGCAGGTGCGATTGCCCCTTCATCCTGTTCCTCTCCCCCAATAGGAAGAGGGCACTTAGAAGAGCACCACTTTAGTCCTGTTGGTGGTATCTCCGCTGACGGGGGCATGGGGGTCTACTCTGTCGTTTTGTGTGTCCTGCCATTTACAGGGACATTTCATGGCGACAGCGTGGCTCGGAGTTTCTTCGCTTCGCTCAGGATGACATTAAGGGCACCCTTGGGTTATGGCTTGCGTCATTTACATTCTTCAGTGGTGTCCCGGCTTACTATTTCTTGTCTCCTGCCCCCCGGATGGCGGCGACGCGGTCGAGGATGCGGTGCGCCAGTTCATCCTTTTTCATCAAGGGCAGCTCTTCGGCCGCCCCGTCCTTGCCGATTAACTGCACCCGGTTGGTGGACACGGCAAAACCGGCCCCGGGTGCGGTCAGGTCGTTTAACACGATTAGGTCGAGATTCTTCTCGGCAAGCTTTTGCCTGGCGTAAAGCAAACCGTTTTCAGTCTCCGCGGCAAAGCCCACCAGGATGCGGTTTCCCTTGTTCCGCCCCAGCTCCTTTAAAATATCAGGATTGGCGGCCAGCTCCAGGGTGAGGCGGGGAGCGCCTTTTTTCAGCTTTTGCGGCGACACTTCCACCGGGCGGTAATCGGAAACGGCAGCCGTCTTGATCACCAGGCCGCAATCGGCGTAGAGCCCCATGACCGCATCGTACATCTCCCGGGCTGTTGTCACGAGGGTCCGGCTGACCCCTGCCGGGCAGGGCAGCCCGGTCGGACCGCTGACCAGCTTTACCCTGGCCCCCCGTTCGGCCAGGGCCCGGGCGATGGCATAACCCATCAAGCCCGTAGAAGGATTGCTCAAGAAGCGGACCGGGTCTACATACTCGCGGGTCGGCCCCGCGGTAACCAGGGCCGTTACCCCTTTATAATCTTTCGGGGCGACGGCGGCGCGGATAAATTCGTAGATCTGCTGCGGTTCGGGCATCCGCCCCTTGCCGATGGTGCCGCAGGCCAGCTCCCCGGTAGCCGGCTCCAGGATCAGGCAGCCCCGCGCCTCCAGGCGGGCCAGGTTTTCCCGCACCGCCGGGTGCGCAAACATCTGATCATTCATGGAGGGCACCAGGATCACCGGGCTGCTGGCGGCCAGGTAAACGGTGGTAAGCAGGTTGTCGGCTATCCCCAGGGCCATTTTGGCCAGCGTGTTCGCCGAAGCAGGCGCCACCACCAGCAGATCGGCCTCCCTGGCCAGGTCTACATGGCGCACGCTACCCCCGTCAGCGGCGGCAAACAGATCCCTTAGCACCGGACGGCCGGTCAGCGTCTGAAAGGTTAAGGGAGTCACAAATTCGGTGGCTGCGTCGGTCATGACCACCTGTACGGTAAAACCGCCGCGGACGAGCAGCCTGGCCAGTTCCGCGGCTTTATAAGCGGCAATTCCCCCGGTCACACCAAGGACAATCGTTTGCAAAGCATCCACCACCTACTTGGTTCCGTCCAGGGGACGCTCAATTTCAACCATATCGGCAGCAATTTCATGGAGGGCAATGGATACCTCTTTCCGGGAATCGCACTTTACCGCCGGTTTACTGCCGTCGCGGATCTGGCGACCTCGCTTGGCGGCTGCAATCACCAGAGTGTATTTGCTGTCAACCTTGCTCAATAGATGGTCGATCGAAGGATAGATCATCGCTTCACCTCCTAAAAATTCGGACAGGCGCCGCGGCTCACTTTGCACTTTTCGGCGGTGACGATGGCGGCAATGGCCGCTGCGGCGGTTTCAACACGGTCATTGATGACCAGGTAATCATAAGCATGGTATGCAGCCATTTCCCGGCGGGCCACCTCCAGCCGCCGCCTGATCTCCGCCTCGCTTTCGGTCCCCCGCCCGGCGATCCGTTCTTTCAGCGCCTCCATGGAGGGAGGGGCCATAAAAATGGTCACGGCATCGTCCCACTGCCGTTTTACCTGGGCTGCACCCTGGACGTCGATTTCCAGCAGGAGATCGAATCCCCCGGCTAGAGCGGAGCGCACTTTAGATTTCAAGGTGCCATAATATTGACCGTGCACCATGGCCCATTCCAAAAATGCCTCCGCTTCGATTAACTCCTGAAAGCGGGATGGACTGATAAAGTGATATTCCCGGCCTTCCTCCTCCCCGGGACGGGGCCGCCGGGTAGTAACGGAGACAGAGAGTTTGAGCCGCGGCAACTGCGCCAGCAAGGCGCGGCAAACGGTCCCCTTCCCTACCCCGGATGGTCCGGAAAGTATCAGCAGCAGCCCCTCCGCCATACCTATTCCGCTTCTTCGCCTCCGCCGGTCTCCTTGGTCTGCAGGCGGTGCTTCACCGTTTCAGGCTGGACCGCGGAGAGAATGACATGTCCGCTGTCGGCCACGATCACCGCCCTGGTGCGGCGGCCGTAGGTTGCATCGATCAGCATCCCCCGATCCCGGGCTTCCCCGATCACCCTCTTGATGGGAGCTGATTCGGGGCTGACGATGGTCACAATGCGCCCCGCGGAAACGATGTTCCCGAACCCAATGTTGATTAGTTTAATCGACATGAGTTTTACCTCCTCATTCGATGTTTTGGATTTGCTCTCTAATTTTTTCCAGCTCCGTCTTCAGCTCTACAACCAGGCTGGAAAGGCGATAATCTCCTGCTTTGGAGCCGATTGTATTCGCTTCCCGGAACATTTCCTGGATAATAAAATCGAGTTTGCGGCCGGCGGGCCCTCCCGTAGCCAGTGCCTTTTCGAAAGCCTGCAGGTGGCTCTTCAAGCGCACCAGCTCTTCGTCTATGCCCATCCGCTCCACCAGAATGGCACATTCCAACAGGACCCGGTTCTCTTCATAAGTTCCGCTCAGAAAATCTTTTAATTTTTGTTCCAGCCGCGCGCGGCAGTCGTCAAGAACAAGGGGGGCCAGATCGGCGATGGCCTGCACTATTTTCCCGGCACAGCGGCAGCGTTCGGCCAGATCCCGGGCAAGGTTGTCCCCCTCGTCGCGCCGCCGCTGGACGAGCCTGGTGATGGCCTCCGCAAGGGCCTGGTGCAGGGCCGGCCAGACCAGCTCTTCCGGTAAAACCAGGTTCTGCCGGCAAAGGATATCGGGAAGCTGCATTAAATGCTCCAGTCCGATATCTCCTTTCAGCTCCAGGCGCCGTGCCAGTTCCTGCATGGCGAGGCAGTAAGCCCCGGCCAGTTCAAAGTTGGGACGGACGCTGTCGATACCGGCGGGGATATTGGCGAGCGTAATAGTGGCTTCCACCCGCCCCCGCTTGATCGCCTGCTGCAGCTCGCGGCGGATGAGGTCTTCGAGGTGATAAAGTTCCCGGGGCATGCGCAGGTGAAAGTCGGCGTAGCGGTGGTTGACCGAGCGCAGCTCCACCGTGCATTCAAACCCGTTCTCCGAACCGCTGCCCCGGCCGTAACCGGTCATGCTGCTGAGCAATGGTAAAACCTTCTTTTCTTAGCAGTAAGTCAATCATGATTAGAAGACAGAGGTCGGATGCTAGAAGAACAAAGAAACAGGTGCCAAAGATACTTCCCGGGCTTCTAACTTCCCACTTCCAACCTCCAGTAGTGCTGGCAGCACTACTTGTTAATCTTACCATCAAGCCGGGTTAAATTCAAGGGATTTAGCGGATTTTAACCTTTTTCTGCAAAATACTGGCCGCTGCGCCTTTTATCAGCCAATTAATGCCGTCCGCTACACTGGGCAACAGCCCCGCCGCCGCGATCAGCGCCCAATCGGCCGCCGAAAGGTTTGCCGTATAAAACAGCGGCCGCAAAAGGGGATGATAGATCACCAGGAGCATTAAGAGGCAGGAAGAGGCTACGGCGCCGTTTAAATACCAGTTCGGTTTTCCGGCACCGGCCCAAAAGGGCTTCCCCTCCGCGCGGCATTCAAACACGTATATGAGCTGGGCGGCGATCAGGGCGGCAAAGGCCATCGTTTGCGCCTTTTTCAGGCTGGCTCCACCGGCCAGCGAAAAGGCGAACAAGGCCACGGTTACCACGGCGATCAGCAGGCCGCGCGTGATCACCTGGCTCCATAAGCCGACGCTGAAGATTCCTTCCTGGCGCGGCCGGGGCGGCTGCTCCATCAGGGAGCGGTCCGGCCGGTCAAGGCCAAGGGCCAGGGCGGGCAAACCGTCGGTGACCAGGTTGATCCATAGAATCTGCATCGGGCGCAAAGGCAGGGGCATGCCGAGGATAATGCTTAAGACCATGGTCAACACCTCGCCCGTGTTGCAGCCGAGCAGGAAACGGATAAATTTGCGGATATTGCTAAAAATATTGCGCCCCTCTTCAACGGCGGCCACGATGGTGCTGAAGTTGTCGTCGCTTAAGATCAGGGCGGCGGCTTCGCGGGTCACATCGGTCCCAGACTGCCCCATGGCGACGCCGATATCAGCTTCTTTTACCGCCGGGGCATCGTTGATGCCATCCCCGGTCATGGCCACCACCTCGCCAGCCCGGCGCAGCAGGCGCACGATGCGCAGTTTATGGGCGGGGCTGACCCGGGCAAAGACCCGGACCCGCCCGATCAGTTGCTGCAGCCGACGGTCGTCCATGGCCTCCAGCTCCTGGCCGGTCAGGAGCAGGTCGCCGCGCTGCAGGATTTCGAGGCGCCGGGCAATGGCTTCGGCGGTAGCCCGGTGGTCGCCGGTAATCATCACCACCCGGATCCCGGCCCTGCGGCAGAGGCGGATCGCCGGCAGCGCCTCGGGACGGGGCGGGTCCTCCAGCCCCACCAAACCGGCCCAGATCAGCTCCCTTTCGGCCTCCGCCGCGCTATCGACCCTGGACGGCAGCTCCCGGTAGGCCACGGCGAGGGGGCGCAGGCCTAAAGAGGCCATGCGCTCCACCTGCCCGAGCAGCTCCCGGCGCTGTGCCCCCCCTAAAGCGATCACTTTCTCCCCCAACCGGATCCGGTTGCAGCGCTCCAGGACCAGCTCGGGCGCGCCTTTCAGCAGCAGGAACCGGTAATGGCCCTCCTGACGGATCACGCTCATCATTTTGCGCTCGGAAGAAAAGGGAAACTCCCGGATTCTTTGCGGATCGCGGCCTGACACTTTTAACCCCGCCCGGCGGGCCGCTTCCACCAGGGCCACCTCCGTGGGATCGCCCTGGAGCGAACCTCTATCTTCGTAGACGTTAGTGCAGCGCGCGGCAGCGGACAGCGTAAAACTTAAGGGACCGCTACTCTTTGCGCCGACCTTAAGCCATCCTTCCTGCTCCTGTACCTGGAACTCCCGGCCGGACCAGCGGTATAACCGGCCGCTGCTGTAGAGCTGGCTCACGCTCATCCGGTTCTCGGTAAGGGTGCCGGTTTTATCGGAGCAGATCACGGTGGCCGAGCCGAGGGTTTCCACTGCCGGCAGGCGGCGGGTGATGGCCCGCCTGCGGATCATGCGCTGCACGCCCAGGGCCAGCGACACGGTCACGATGGCCGGCAGCCCCTCCGGAATGGCCGCCACGGCCAGGCTGACCCCGGCCATGAACATGGCGTAGAGCGGTTCGCCCCGGATCACGCCCAGGATGGTGACCAGGCTGCAAATCACCAGGCATGCGGCTACCAGCGTCTTTCCCAGGCGGCCCAGGCGCTCCTGCAGCGGAGTGAGCTTCTGCTCAGCCGATTCGATTAAATGGGCGATCCGGCCCAGCTCCGTTTCCATGGCCGTGGCCACCACCACCCCCTGGCCCCGGCCGGCTACCACCTCCGTCCCGCTGAAAGCCATGTTGTAGGCGTCACCCGGCGAAGGGGCTGCGGCGCTTAAAGGGGCAGTTCTTTTGTGCACCGCTGCCGATTCCCCGGTGAGAGCCGCTTCATTAATGGAAAGGGCCTGGGCGGCGATCAGCCGCAGATCGGCGCTGATCCGGTCTCCCGCTTCGAGCAAGACCTGGTCGCCCGGAACCACATCCCGGGCGGGAACAACTTCAATTCTCCCCTCCCGCAGCACCCGGCAGCGCGGCGCCACCAGCCGTTTCAGCGATTCCAGGGAACGCTCCGCCCGGTACTCCTGGATCAGCCCCAACACCGCATTGAGAATGACAATCACTAAAATGGTCAGCGCGTCTGCAAGTTCACCGAGCAGCGACGAAAGCAGCGTTGCCCCCAGGAGCACCAGCACCATGAAATCTTTGAACTGGTTGATAAACAATGTGAGCAGTGAAGGACGGCGCGATTCCGCCAGGGCGTTTTCGCCCCAGCGCCGGCGCCGTGCCAGCACCTCTGCCGCGCTTAAACCCAGACGCGGATCGCTGGCCAGGCGCCGGCATACTTCTTCTGCCGTCATGGTAGTCCACTGTGCGAACACAATCGGCCCCCTTCCGCTGATCTAATCGGCAGCCCCGTTGACCATCGTTTTGCCCGGACGGGCCGCTTCATAACTGCAGTCCCTGGCGGTCATTCCAATGCCGGTCATTCTAAAATGCGGTTCTGCCAGACCGCCCCTTCATACACCACCGGCCTTGTTTCCAGTTGCTCGTGCGCCATGTACCAGTTAAGTGCGTCCAGAAAAGCATCGCGGGAAACCGCTTCCGCTTCCGGGCAAGCGATCGCATGCTCCCCTTCCAGCAAAGCCTGTAAACCCCATTCGGCAAGCGGCAAGAGGTTAAAATCGACCAGGCCCTCGTTGAGCCGCCGCACCGCGGCGCTGTAAGCCCGGTAAAAGGCGGCAATCTGATCCTCTTTTTGCTGCAGCGCTTCACCGGTAAAGAGAATGACACCGGCAGCAGGCTTTTCCTCTTCACCGCCGCCCATCACCACGGCCCCGGCGGCCAGGGCTTGGGCGGCGAGGTGGCGGGGTAAAAACGCCGCCGCCGCACGCTCCTCGAGGTATGCTGCAAGGGCATCCTCCGGGCGGGAGGCGATTGCAAGCTGCACCGCGGTCAGATCCAGCTCATGCTCACGCAGCAGTTTCTCCAGGAGATAGAGTTCATTTAGATCATCGGAAAGGGCCACAGGCACGTTATGCAAGGCGGCAAAGGAACCGCTTTTTTCCGGGGCGGCCGCCAATAAATAGTCCGCGCCGGAAAGGGAGGTGGCCATCACGAAAAAGCCTTGCTCCTGCAGGCGGATCAGGCTGAAGAGATCGCTCAGCGCCCCGTCAGCCGCCCCGGAACAGAGATAAATCTCCGGATTTTCCACGCCGCCCGCCTTGATTAATTCCACCCTGATGCCCTGATCAAGAAATAGCTCCATTTCCCGGGCAACCAGCAGCGGCAATACCGCCACCCCTTCCGCCGCCGCAATGGAGAGATCTACCGGCTCCACTGCCTCTTCCTGCTCCACTGTGCCATTGCCGCCGCATCCCGCAACCAGTGCAAAAAGCAGCAGCATCAATATGAACTTAGATTTAACCAACCACCCCACCTCCCATGGTGCCGGGCCTTGACATTGTGACATTAAATGTCTTTTTTATCCTTTTATTCTATTTCATTACATCTATTTTTCCTTCGCCAAGGCCATCCTTTGCCCGACAATTATTCATTGATCTATGCATATGCCGGCTTGAGGGCTTGTATACATGATCTCAGGCCTTGAAGCCCGCCGCCGGGATCTAACAGCTATTTTCCCGCCATGACAATTTGGCGCAGAAAGAGTATACTGGAGCACGAGGGGGTGGGAAAGGATGGCTTTTGACAGCCTGATCATGACCGCGGTGACGGGGGAGCTGCGCGCGCAAGCCATCGGCGCCAGGATCCAGCGCATATACCAGCCGGACCGTTATGACCTGCTGTTTTACATGCACCGCTACGGTGAGCCGCTGGTTTTGCTGCTCTCATGCCATCCCCAGTGGGCCAGGATCCACCTGACCGGGGAAGAGTACCGGCACCCGGAACAACCGGCGCCCTTTTGCATGCTGCTGCGCAAATACCTGATCGGAGCCGCCATCGCCGCCTTCCGGCAGCACCCTCCCGAAAGGGTGCTGGAAATAGAGTTTAAAGCTCCGGAAGCGCTGCCTACGGTTAAGCTGATCGCGGAAATCATGGGGCGCCGCAGCAACATCGTGCTGGTGGACGAACGCGGCATCATACTGGGCGCGGTGCGCACCGCCGGCCTGGAGCAAAATGCAGCTCGCCCGGTGATGCCGGGGGAAGTTTACCGGGCGGTGCCCGCTCAAAACAAGCTCAATCCCCTGGCGCTTGAATGTGAAGAACTGGGCAGCGTCCTGCTGCCCCTTGTGCAAAGCGGAGTTGACCCCGCGCAGGCGCTGGTAAAGGCGGTAGCCGGAGTGAGCCCCCTGGCCGCTGCCGAGATTGTTCACCGCTGCGGATGGGATAAAGGGTCGCCTGAAAACTCCGTGCAGCGGCTCTGCCGCACCCTCCGGGAGCTCTACAGCAGCGTTTTGCGCGGCGAGAGCGAACCCATGATCGCCGGAAGGCACTATGCCGCCTTTGCCCTGACCCATTTGGCAGCGGAAAAACCCATCTCTTTCTCCGGGGTCAACGAGATGCTCGACTATTATTACAGCACCATGCTGCGGGAAGAGCGGTCTGAACAACTGCGCCGCACCCTCAGGCATGCCGTTGACAAACAGCTCGGCCGCTTAAGACGCAAACTGGCGGAGCAGCAAAATGAGTACCAATCCGCCGAAGAGGCGCCCCGCTACCGCGTTTACGGAGAGCTCATCCTTGCCTGCGGCCACCAGGTTCCCCGGGGCGCAAACGAGGTCGAGCTTCCCGATTTATACCAGCCCGGCCAAACGGTCACGGTGCCCCTTGACCCGGCGCTGCCGGCTGCGGCAAATGCGCAGAGATATTTTGCCCGCTACCGCAAAGCCCAAAAAGGGCTGGCCGAAATCGAGAAGCAACTGGCCCGAACCAGGGCGGA
>JAAYGO010000234.1 GCA_012727685.1 Bacillota bacterium
AAAAACTTTTTATCTGGCTCGGAGTAGCCCTGGTCGTGGTATTTGCCATCGTCATGGGCATCAGAAGCCTGGTCATCCGGGTCGATGCGGTGATGGAGCAGTTTTCGCAGATGGAGGCGGTGGTCGAACGGGGGGACCTGGAGGTATGGGTTTCCGGAAACGGGACTGTGACCGCAGCGGTGGAAGAGGCGGTGCGCGCCGGAACGGCGGGCATCATCGAGACATATCGCCTCGCGGATGGGCTGGAAGTTGCCGCCGGTGACGAACTGGTGACCCTGCAGTTCCAGGATTTGAGCACGGAGATTAAATTGCGGGAGCTGGATATTGCCAACCTGGAGGAGCAAAAGGACAACCTCGAAGAACAGGAATATTTTACCTTGCAGGCGAATGCGGCAGGCCAGGTTCATTGGCTGAAGAAAAAGGGGGACAGGGTGCAGGGCGGTGACCTAATCGCGCACATCAACCTTGGGAGCAGCGGCGATGAGAACGGCGGCGCAGATGAGCCCATCGCTTCGGAACCTGTTCCCGTCTATGCTCCCTCCGAAGCTTCATCCTGGAAAATTGTAGAGATACTGAAGAAAAAAGATGTGAGACAGGGAGATGCTCTTGTCAAGCTAAAAAATGAGGATATCGCCCACCAGCTCGACTTAATTGATATTCAGCTTGAGCAGGCCCGTCTCCGGCTGGCCGATTTAAAGCAGCAGCAGGAGCAAAACCGGGCCGACAGCGTGATCCGCGCGCCGATCAGCGGCACCGTGGTGCTGCCTGAAGCCGCTGAATTTGGTGTCGGGATGAGTGTGCCCCAGGGGGCGCTCCTGGCCACCATCGTCGATTATTCGCAGTTGCAGGCCGTGATCCCGGTGGACGAACTGGACATCAACAAGGTCAAGGTGGGGCAGCGGGTGGAGATTACGGCTGAAGCCCTGCCGGGAGAAACGATCAGCGGGAAGGTCGCCGCCATCTCCTCTACCGGGAAAATAGCGGGAAGCGTGGCCACCTTTGATGTCACCGTCTCCATCGATCCGGTGGCAGGTTTAAAGGCGGGGATGAGCGTCAGCGCTTCCATCCTCGTTGATGTCCGCACCAATACGCTGCTGGTGCCCATCGAAGCGGTTTTTGAAGAGGACGGCGTCACCAAGGTCATGCTGGCCGCGACGGAAAAAGAGAAGGGGCCCGGCATCGGTCCGGGCACTCCGGTCGAAGTGGTAACGGGAGCGTATAACGCCACGCATATCGAGATCCTTGAGGGACTTGCGGAAGGTCAGAAGATCATCATCCAGGGTTCGGTGCTGAACCCCTTCGGCCCGCAGGGTGAAATCATGTTCGGGCCCGGCCAAGGGGGGCAGGGGCAGTGATCCGTACCGAAGCCTTAAGCAAGGTCTACCGCATGGGCGATGTCCAGGTCCAGGCCCTGCGCTCCGTCGATCTGCACATCGCCGCAGGGGAGTTCGTGGCCGTGATCGGTCCTTCCGGCTCGGGCAAGTCCACCCTGATGAACATCATCGGCTGCCTCGATGTGCCGACTGCCGGCCGCTACTGGCTTGGTGGGCGCGAGGTCAGCCGCCTCAGCGACAACCAGCTCGCCGAGGTGCGCAACCGGCAGATCGGCTTTATTTTCCAGAGCTTTAACCTGCTGCCCCGCCTGACGGCTTTCGATAACGTGGTGCGCCCGCTCATCTTCAGGGGAATGGGCCCCCGGGAGCGGGCGGAGCGGGCCCGCAGCGCCCTCGAGCGGGTGGGGCTCGCCGACCGGATGCACCACCGCCCGGCCCAGCTATCTGGCGGGCAGCAGCAGCGGGTGGCCATCGCGCGCGCCATTGCCGGCGATCCGGACATTATTCTGGCCGACGAACCCACCGGCAACCTCGATACCGCTTCCGGGAGCGAGGTGATGGCCCTGCTGCGCGAACTGCACGGGCAGGGGAAAACCGTGGTATTAATCACCCACAACCCCGAAGCGGCCCAGCAGGCGGAGCGCCTGATCATGATCAGGGACGGGCAAATCGTCGGGGAAGAAGGTGACGCTAAATGAATTTCTGGCAGGCAGTGCGCCTTTCCCTGGACGCCATCTGGTCGAACAAGCTGCGCTCTTTCCTGACCATGCTCGGCGTGATCATCGGGGTATTCGCCGTGGTGGCCCTGGTCTCGCTGGGCCAGGGGGCCGGCGACACCGTTGCCGAGCAGGTTCAGGGCATGGGTTCAAACCTGATTACCGTGTATATCTCGGGACGCGGCACCAAAACGGCCATGACCATGGCGGAAGTGGCCGCCCTGGAAGAAATGGCCGGGGTGCAGGCCGCGGTGCCGATCATCAGCGCACAGGGGACGCTCAAGCACGGCACCAAAACCGCCGACTTTTCCGTAGAGGGGACCACCCCCGCCTACCAGGCGGTGCGCGCCCACTACCCGCAGGCCGGTCGCTTCTTGGTCTCCAACGATGTCACCTACCGGCAAAATGTGGCTGTCCTGGGGACGGAGGTGGTGGAAGAGCTCTTTCCCGCCGCCGACCCGGTCGGGCAGGAGATCAGGATCAACGGCACCCCCTTTACCGTGGTCGGGGTGCTCGCGGAAAAGGGTTACGGCATGATGGGCTCTGACGACGCCAAGGTGATCATCCCGGTGAGCACAGCCCGGCGCCTTTTCCAGAGCCCCGGCGTGCAGAACATCTATATCCAGGCCGAGTCGCCCCAGGCGGTCGATCGGGCCATGGCCGCTATTGAGGCGTCGCTAAAATACCAGTTTCGCGATGAAGATGCTTACATGGTCTTCAACCAGTTCCAGATCCTGGACGTGCTCGGCCAGGTCATGGGGACTATGACCCTGCTGCTCAGCGGCATCGCCGGGATTTCGCTCCTGGTGGGGGGGATCGGCATCATGAATATCATGCTCGTTTCGGTCACCGAGCGGACGAGGGAAATTGGCATCTACAAGGCCCTGGGTGCCAAGCGGCGGGATATTCTCTTTCAATTCCTGGTGGAATCGGCGGTGATCAGCAGCATCGGGGGCATCATCGGCATGCTCTGCGGCTATGGACTGATGAAGCTGTTAAACAGCCTCTTCGAGCTTCCCGCCTCCTTTTCGCCGCAGGTTGTGATCGTGGCCCTGCTCTTTTCCATCTTTGTCGGGATCTTTTTCGGCCTCTACCCGGCCAACAAGGCCGCCAGGCTTAACCCTGTTGACGCCCTGCGGGCGGAGTAGTAGTACACAGACTCAACATCTTCGCCACTTTTGGGAAAGCCCCGGCAAGAGCAGGCGGGGGAGGGGTAAGCGGTGAGAACGGGGGATAAGCAAGCGGCGAGCGCGCGGCGATTGCGCTTAGCTAGCGCTCGAAGCGGCTGAGGAAAGCCCTGGTGCGCTCGTTCTGGGGGTTGTTGATCACCTGTTCCGGTAGCCCCTCTTCCACGATGACCCCGCCGTCCATGAAGATGATATAGTCGGCCACGTCGCGGGCAAAGCTCATTTCGTGGGTCACGATCACCATGGTCATCTGCTCTGCGGCCAGGTCCCGGATTACCTTTAAGATTTCACCGGTCAACTCCGGGTCCAGGGCGGAAGTAGGCTCGTCAAAGAAGAGCACCTTGGGGCTTAAGGCCAGGGCGCGGGCAATGGAGACCCGCTGCTGCTGCCCCCCGGAGAGCTGGTAGGGGTAGGCATCTTCCTTGTCGGATAGAGACATCTTTTGCAGCAGCTCCCGCCCGATGGCCAGGGCTTCCGCTTTGCTCATCTTCTGAATGGTGATCAGGGCATCGGTCACATTCTTGAGCACCGTAAAGTGGGGGAAGAGGTTAAAGTCTTGAAAGACAAGGCTGTAATAGCGCTGGATCTTTTTTAGCTGCTTTGGGGGCGCGTAAACCGCCTTGCCTTCCGCATTGGTTTTCACGGCATGTTCGCCCAGGTAGATCAGCTCACCTGAATCCATGGTTTCGAGCATGGTGGCGCAGCGCAGCAGGGTGGACTTGCCCGAACCCGAGGGGCCGATGATGGCCACCACCTCTCCTTCCTCCACGGTGAGGGAAATATCCTTGATTACAGTGAGGCCGCCAAAGCTTTTGCGCAGGTTTTTGATCTCCAGGTACTTCATATTGGCCTCCCCTTTACCGGAAATAGCTCATTTTTTTCTCGCACCACTCCATGGCCCCGGCTACGATGTAATTGAAAACATAATAAAAGATTCCCGCAGCAATATAAGGGGTCACCGTTGACTCTGCGGAGGCAATGGCGCGCGCAGTGGTAAACATCTCAAATTCGCCGATGGCAAAGGCCAGCGAAGTATCCTTGATCAAGGTAATCACTTCGTTGGTTACAGGCGGCAGAATGCGCTTGATAACCTGGGGCAGGATAATTCTCATGAAGGTCTGGCTTTGGTTATAGCCGAGCACCTTGGCCGCTTCATACTGCCCCAGGGGCATGGACTCGATTCCGGCACGGTAGATCTCGGCAAAATAGGCGGCATAGTTGAGGACAAAACCGATGATCACCGCCCAAAAGCGATAGCCCCGCGGCAATGTCAGCCCGAAGATGTAATACGGTCCAAAGTAGACCACCATTAGTTGGAGCATCAAGGGAGTGCCGCGCATGATGGAGATGTAAAACTTGATAATATTCCTGATCAATATATTTTTAGACATCCGCCCGAAGGCCACAAACAGCCCCAGGGGCAGCGATAAGAGCAGGGTCAGTGTAAAAATCTCCACCGACTTGAGCATGCCTTCGGCAAGTTTTAATAACATCACCGACCAATCCAAGGCGCTTCCTCCGTTATCGTTCAGAAAAGAAGGGCTATCAAACAGCGACAGCCCTTCTTTTTTGCTCTATCCCCTGTCTCTATTTCTTCCCGATCGTGGTAATATCTTTGCCGAACCATTGTTTGGAGATCTCGGCCAGCGTGCCGTCGGCGGCCATCTCCTCCAGGGTGGCCTGCACGGCATCCCGCAGCGCCTCGTTGCCCAGCAGGAAGCCGACACCGTAATCTTCGGCCGCCAGGGTCTCGGACAGAACCTTAAAGGCTGCGCCCCTTTTCCCAATCTTGTAATTGGCCACCGTGTCGTCCATGGCCACGGCATCAACGGCGCCCGCTTCGAGATCCATCAGCGCGGTTTCATAATCGGGAGCGGTAATCAGCTCGTCGAAGGTCTCGACCAGGTCGGGCCTGTCGTTTAATGCCGCTTCCGCGCTCGATTCGATCTGCACGGAGACGACTTTGCCGGCCAGGTCAGCCAGAGAAGATATATCGGAATCGGCCCTGACCACGAATACCTGGTTGTTGGCCATGTAGGGGTCGGTCCAGGTGTATTTGTCTTCCCGCCCGTTAATGGTAAAACCGTTCCAGATGCAGTCGATGTTGCCCGAGGAGAGTTCCATGTCCTTTGAATCCCAGGCGATGGGCTGCAATACAAGCTCCAGTCCCAGGCGCCTGGCTACTTCGGCCGCCAGCTCCAGGTCAAAGCCGGTAAACTCACCGTCTTCGCCGACGAAGCCCATTGGCGGAAAGTTCTGATCAAACCCAACAATGAATTTGCCTTCAACAACTGTCTTAAAGCCGGCGTCGGTTTCTTCACCCGGCTCGCTCGCTTCACCCGGCTCGTCCCCTGCAGCAGGCTCGTCCCCTTCAGCCGGCTCTTTTGCCGTGCAGGCGCTGAGCAAAATTAAGAAAAGTGCCAGCATGATCAGTAAAAGTTTTTTGACCATTCCTATACCCCCAATTTCACCACATTATGTAGTAATATACTTCATAATCTTATCAGATCAAAATCTTAAAGTAAAGCTGCCAAATGGTGCAAGATCATCATCCCTCTCTGAAAATATCGGCCGTTCATCATTCCCTTTCCACTTATATATAAGGCCACCAACGGCCTGGGGGTGACCGAAACGGTACCCTTCCTAATCCCCTCTCCCCCCTTGGGGGGAGAGGGCAGGATGAGGGGGGCTATTCCGACTGCCGTATTTTCAGAGTAGGGCCATACCACCCATTTACTCTTATTCCCACTTGAAAGTGAGGATTGAGATCACAATACCGGCGATCAATATGGCCAGCAGGATCAGCAAATCACCCTTGTAGTCGGCCAGGCTTCCTCCCAGCCAGACCCCTTTCTGCAGGTGCACAACATAGCTGAGCGGCAGGAACTTCGAGATCTGAACCATATAGCCGGGCATGATTTCGATCGGAATGGTGGCGCCCGTGATAAAAATCATCGGGAAGTAGACCAGGTTGGCGACCACTGTCCCGCTGCGCGCGTTGGGACAGACGCTGGCAATAATAAAACCGATCGCGAACACACTGAGCATGGAGAGCAGGAAAGCGATGATCATTGCCGGCACCTTCCCGGTGATTTGCATGTCGAACACGAGTTTCCCCACCACGAGAAGAACCAACATGCCCAGGATCGTTAAAAAGGTATTCACTGCGATTTGCGAGATCAAGAGATGGGACGCCTTGATGGGCGTAGCCATAAATCGTTTGAGTATTTTTCTTTCGCGATAGGTTGTCAGGGTGATGGGGGGGCTGCATCCGGTATACCGCATTTTCATGAAAAAAGTATAGAAAATTAACCAGCTTGATTTGGTATGTCAACAGATGGCATACCGGTACTGCTACAATGGAATTACGTCCTGGCACTCAAAGCAATCCCCTTAGAAAATTGCAGTGCAGTAAGCTCATACCGGAGGTGTTTTTTTGCGTCACAAAAATCTTCCCGGCCTGGTTGGCTGCATCATCTCATTCCTGCTCAGTTTACCGGTCCTTGGCTTCCTCTTCTTTACCCTGCCCGGGCTGTTCATCGGGCTGGCTGTTGTAATCGCCGGTATCATTGTGCTATTGCTAAAAATTCAATGATGCAATATCTGCGTCAAGCTCATCGTTGCTTTTTTATCGAGATGCAACTTTTATCACAATTGCAAAAATAAGCAGGAAAATTGTTATAGAAGGTAGAATTACTACAATTAACCAGTGATTCGACCCCAAAAAGGTCAACTAAAGCTAAAAGGTAACACGAATCATAGCTAATAAATAGTCACAACGAACCGGCCTAAAAATTGAGTAAAACCGCAAAAAGGCTTTAAAATACAGCGT
>JAAYGO010000218.1 GCA_012727685.1 Bacillota bacterium
CTTGTGCCGGTTAAAAACAGCCAGAACCTGCTGTATTGTACTTAATATTATCTTAAGACGCCGCTTTGTCAATTATCCTCTTTGCAGAACAATGGACACGATAATGATCGGTTTTTTTTCCGGAAAGGATAATTTAACAGCGGAATCGAATATTAAAGCATTAGTCATCGCCCTTGAATATCTCGATTCACCGGAGAAAACCGATCGCCTATGAAACAACCACTGTCAGCCGTAACAATCTCACCGGAAGAAAAACCAAGGTTATGGACTGCAAACTACATTCTGGCATGCCTTTCTTCTTTCACCGTGATGACCGCCTTTACCGCCATGTTCCCGACTTTACCAATTTATATCGAGCAATATGGAGGACTGAAGGGAATTGCCGGTCTGCCACTGACAGCCCTTACTCTCGGCGCGGTAGCGACCAGGCCCTTTGCAGGATGGGCCCTTGATCGCTTTAACCGCAAACTGATTCTATTGGGAGGGCTGATCCTTTTTTTAATCCCAGCCATTCTTTTTGTCTGGATGCTGCCGGCAGTGGCCTTCATTTTCTTTCGCTTGATCCAGGGCATGGGCTGGGGGATCTGCAATACTGCCCTGAGCACCATTGCCTCGGATGTTATTCCGCCGCAACGAATGGGGGAAGGGCTGGGTTACTTTACAATTTCACTCGGCATTACCATGGCCTATTCCCCGGCCGTCGCTTTTTTAATCCTGGAGTTTTCCGGTTTTCCCATCTTTTTTATGGCAGCTTCTGCCCTCATACTCCTGGCCACAATCATGGCGGCAGCGATTAAATACTCACCTGCTGCAGCGAAAGCGAAAACCCTCCCCAAGCCGGTGTTCATTGAACGTTCCGCCCTCCGGCCGGCTGTGATGATGCTCCTGGTTACCTTGAACTACGGCGCAGTGGTATCGTTTGTTTCCGTCCATGCCATTAATCAGGGTGTCCCCAATGCCTGGATTTTCTTTTCGGCATTGGCTGTAACCATCATTGCGGTCCGCCCTCTTGCCGGCATCATTATGGATCAGAATATTAAATTCAGGATCAGTCTGACCATAATGGCGGCGGTAATCAGTATTGCCGCCGCCATGACGATCCTGGCCCGAACTACTACGATGGCGCACCTTACTGCCGGAGGCTTTTTTTACGGGCTCGGCTATGGAATTCTCATGCCTGTCATGCTCGCCCTATGCCTGAGGGGCTCTCCTTTAAGCAGTCGGGGCGCAGCCAATGCCACTTACTGGATCGCTTACGATCTGGGAGTAGCGCTGGGCTCTGCCCTCTGGGGCCTGCTGGCGGCGCTTACCGGCTACGGCATCATGTTCATGTTCACCATTATCCCCCCGGCAATTGTCCTCGCGATCTACTTTCTTGATAGACCGGTACGCCATAATTGAAAAGGGCTTTCCTTGACCACGAGCAAACGGGCGGAACAAGGCCTTTCGCCCCTTCCGCCCGCGGCAATAGCTGATCCGCACCCTCCCTGAAGGAACTTCAGATCAGGTTGAGCAATTTCCCGACCACCGGGACCCAGGCGGCGGTGACGATGATCCAAAACAGGGTTGTGAGCGAACCGCTAATAAACATGTCCCGCATGGTATAGTAACCCTGTGAATAAGTAATTAGGGGAACGGCATCAAGCGGCACCAGGAGACAGGCTCCGCAGTGGAAAGCGAGCGGGATAATCAGCATTTCCGGCGGCAGCCCCATCACGAGCGCCAGGCTGTAGAGGGGCGCCACAGACATGGTGACCACTGCCGGGCCAATCGGGATTGGCAGCTTGATCAGGGCGAAGGCTATACCCAAAACAATCAGCAGCGTGAATAGATCCAGGCGCGCTAAACCGGCTAAAAACAGATCCATTAGCCAGTCGCCCAGGCCCACATTAATCGCCGCTTTGCCGATGGAGATCACC
>JAAYGO010000206.1 GCA_012727685.1 Bacillota bacterium
ATTAACTTATAGTATCCCGCCGGGCTAAAAATTTTCATGTAATCGTACGCGCCCGCAAAGGTAAAGAAAGTACCCAGGTGCCAGTTGTATGGCTCTTTAAAAAGATCCAGGTAATGGACGCCCTGCTCCTTCAAGTTGAGATGGGGATGCCCTTTGCCGGTGTACCTAACTGACGGTTTATATTCTTCCGCGGCGGTTAGCTCCTGTATTTCTTTTAGGGCCTCATCTTTATCCGGGCCGTAGATCGAGTAATCGACACCCTGCTTAATCAGCACCAGGACCAGGAAGACTAATATCATAACCGCATACTTGAGCAGCAGCCGCTTTCTATCTTTCGCCGCATATAAAGACCAGAGGCCCCACAGCAAAAGAAAGATAAAGTAGAGATAAAAATTCTGCTTGGCAAAATAAAGCAAGGTAACCGCTATAATCAGCGGTAAGCTCTTATAAAATTGGCTTCTCCACGATGGACTGCCCAAATACTGGTGAAAGAGGCTGTTGCTCTGCACAAGCTGGCCGGTAATGATCATGGTTAAAAAAAGTGCAAATGCATCCGAGTTGACATAACTGAAAGTGTACCAGATTTGCGGCGTGACAAGGAGGATCCCGTACAACAATTTGTGAGAAGCCGCTGAGCGAATGGCCATAAAAACAAGGATGGCTAGCAGGAAAACATTGAACAGGCGCGCACTCAGGAGGGGATTCCTTGTGACGAGGGAAAGCAGCGCTGTAAATTTGCCGGCAATCAGGTAGTATAAATCGGGGAGATTCAGCCGCGATTTGCCGAAGGCAGAGTATGAATCCAGCGTCCGCGGATCGCCGATGGCCGGGGGCAGCCAGTTGTTCGCGCTGTAGAATTTTACCGCCTCAAAATGTACTTTCTCATCAGGGTGGCAGTTATAAGCGCTGATTACAGCCATGACTGCTGCCAGGACTAGGGCCATCAGCAGCGCGGCGATCAGAGCGATATGCAAAATAAATTCACCGTTAAAATGGCGGCGCCGGGCTTGCGGCGGTGAAAGAGTGGAGCCGTTGGCAGAGAGAGTCATTTATACCAGCCTTACCAGGTTTTTAGTTTTACCCTTTAGAATCATTTACCCTTTTGCGTTAATATCGTTGTTTTCGCTTCTACAAATATATGCTAATCTCCTGCTGATTCCTGCTGCCATTAAGAAACATTGTTGTTTGGCAGCTACAAGGATAAAGAATGATTGAGAGGTTATGCTGCTATTCAACTTGCCAAAGCAATGATAACAAATTCAAGCATTAATAAAGTTTGGAAAATAATTGCTTCAGTTTGGGAAGCATCAACCGCAATATCTGCGGTTTAATGACCTTTATGCCATCTCGATTATTTCTTCATCTGCGGTAGGACATTTTGATTGCAGTGACGAATATAGTTTTATTATTTTCCGAGGTGGCGATAAATTGAATATTCTCGTTACAGGCGGAGCCGGGTTCATCGGCTCGAATTTTTTAAACCGCTTTGTACCCCGCTTTCCGGAGCATAAATTTATCAATTTCGACGCCCTTACATATGCCGCCAACCTGATGAACCTGGCAAAAGTGGCGGATCGGCCGAACTATGCCTTTGAAAAGGGCGATATCGCCGATTTTGACCGGGTGAAGGAGATTTTCGAAAAATACGATCCGGAACTGGTGGTCCATTTTGCGGCGGAAAGCCACGTGGATCGCAGCATCGTCGGCCCGGCGGCCTTTATCCGCACCAATATCACAGGCACCTTCAATCTCCTTGAGGCCTGCCGCCACTTTTGGGGCAAGAAGGAGGGGAGGCTCTTCCACCACGTCAGCACCGATGAGGTTTACGGGTCGCTGGGGGCGACCGGCTTTTTCACCGAAAAAACAGCCTATGCCCCCAGCAGCCCCTACTCGGCTTCCAAGGCGGCCAGCGACCACCTGGTGAGGGCCTATGGCCGCACCTACGACCTCCCCGTGCTGATCACCAACTGCTCCAACAATTACGGGCCCTACCAGTTTCCCGAAAAGCTGATTCCGCTCATGATCATCAACGCCCTCGAAGGAAAGCCGCTCCCGGTCTATGGGCGCGGTGAAAACGTGCGTGACTGGCTTTACGTGGACGACCACTGCGACGCCATCTGGACGGTAATCAACAAGGGCAGGCTTGGTGAAACGTATAACATCGGCGGCAACAACGAGTGGAGGAACATTGATCTGGTCCACAAAATCTGCGAGGTGCTCGCGGAAGAGACCGGCACAGAGCCAGGCGAATATAAGCGGTTGATTACGTTTGTCAAGGACAGGCCGGGCCATGATCTGCGCTACGCCATCGACAGCACCAAGTTAAAGCGGGAACTGGGCTGGCAGCCGCAGGAGACCTTTGAAAGCGGGATCAGGAAGACGATCCGCTGGTACCTGGAGAACCAGTCCTGGGTGGAAAGCGTGAAGAGCGGTGACTACCGGAACTGGCTGGCCAAGAATTACGATCAGCGGATGATCGGGTAAGGAGAGGGGCCCTAAAGGAGGAATAAGATGAAAGGCATTATTCTTGCCGGGGGCGCAGGCACCAGGTTGTATCCATGCACTATCGCGACGAGCAAGCAGCTTTTGCCGGTCTACGACAAGCCGATGATCTACTATCCGCTTTCCACATTGATGCTGGCCGGCATCAGAGAAGTTCTGATCATCTCTACCCCGGAAGATACACCCAAGTTTGAAGCCATCCTTGGCGACGGGAAAAGGATCGGGATGAGCTTTTCCTACGCGGTCCAGGAAACACCGGGCGGAATCGCCCAGGCCTTTTTAGTAGGGGAATCGTTTATCGGCAGCGACAAGGTCTGCCTGATTCTCGGCGACAATATTTTTTACGGGCACGGCCTGCCCAGGGTGCTGCGCCGTGCCGGCAGCCTGGAGGAAGGGGCCCTCGTTTTCGGCTACTGGGTCAATGACCCGGAAAGGTACGGGGTAATCGAGTTTGATGAGCACGGGAAGGCCATCAGCATTGAAGAGAAGCCGCGCCTGCCGAAATCCAACTACGCTGTGCCGGGCATTTACTTTTACGACAACCAGGTCGTAAGCATCGCCAAAAGTTTAAAACCTTCGGCTCGCGGTGAGCTGGAAATCACCGATGTAAACAAGGTTTACCTTGAAAAAAATCAGCTTGTCGTGGAGCTGCTGGGCCGGGGCATCGCCTGGCTCGATACGGGCACACCCGACAGTCTCCTGGAGGCCTCCAGCTTTGTGGCGACCATCGAGCGGCGGCAGGGTCTTAAAATAGCCTGTATCGAAGAAGTGGCTTATCGCATGGGTTATATCGATGAAGCGAAGCTGCAGGATCTGATTCGCGGTTTGCCGAAAAGTTTTTATAAAGGATACCTGGAAAGGATTTTTTTATATGCAAGAAAAGAATAAGCAAACCGGGGCGCAGGCATGGTCAAAGGGGCAGATCGAGGGAGTAGAGATCAAAAAATTGACCAAGCACTTTGACCGGCGCGGTTTTTTATGCGAAACCTTCCGCCTGGATGAGCTGCCGCCGGATCTTAAACCGGTCATGAGCTATGTTTCTTACACCGAACCGGGCGTGGCCCGCGGCCCCCACGAGCACAGGGAGCAAACGGATATCTTTGCCTTTCTCGGGCCGGGCAACTTCCTGCTCAGGCTCTGGGATAACCGCCCGGAAAGCCCCACGCGGGGTAATTTCATGGAACTGGTTGCCGGGGCTGACAACCCTGTGACAGTGATCATCCCTCCGGGAGTGGTGCACGGCTACCGGAATATTTCGGCGACCGAGCGCGGCATGGTCTTGAACTTTCCCAACCGGCTCTACCGGGGATGGGGCAGGAAGGAAGAGGTAGACGAGATCCGGCACGAGGATGAGAAGGAAAGTCCTTTCATTTTATAATATTGTGGAATCTTCCCCCCTCACCCCAGAGGGGGAGAGGGGAATGAAAGCTGGGGGAAAGGAAAGCGGCAGGTTAGATTCCGATCCGTTGGGTAGATTTATCCGATGATGTAGGCTATCGCCCGCCAGGGAGAGAGGGAACGGTAAGCCTGGGTCATCTTTTTTAGCGAGGTAGATCGGGTTTTGAGAATAATGCTAATCGGCAGCAACGGGCAGGTCGGCTGGGAGTTGCAGCGCACTTTACCCGACCTGGGTGAGCTGATTGCCCTGGGTAGGGCAGAGCTGGATTTGACGGATCTAGACGAAATCAGCGCTGCGGTCAGGGATATAAAGCCGGGTCTGATCGTCAACGCCGCCGCTTACACCGCGGTGGACCGGGCGGAAGAGGAGCCGGAGCTGGCCATGACCGTTAACGGGGTGGCCCCGGGGGTCATGGCCGAAGAGGCGGGCCGCGTCGGCGCCGTGCTGGTGCACTATTCTACAGATTATGTTTTTGACGGGACAAAAGGCGCACCTTACCTGGAGGAAGACAGCCCCAATCCGATCAATGTGTACGGTCAAACGAAGCTGGCCGGCGAGAGGGCGATCCAGGAGACAAAGGCGCCTCATTTAATTTTCAGAACCAGTTGGGTTTATGGCCTGCGCGGTAAAAATTTTTTCCTGACTATCTTGCACCTGGCCCGGGAAAAAGAAGAGCTCAGAATCGTGGATGACCAGGTCGGGACGCCTAACTGGTGCCGGACCGTGGCAGCGGCAACGGTGGCGATTCTGAAAAAAAATTTCGCATTTATTCGCATGAAAGGCGGTCTCGGGGGCATCTATAATCTTTCTTCGTCCGGCAGCACGACCTGGTTTGGCTTTGCCCGGGCGATCCTGGACGGCGATCCGCTAAAAGAAGAGCATATTTGCCGCCGGGTAGAGCCCATAAAGACATGCC
>JAAYGO010000051.1 GCA_012727685.1 Bacillota bacterium
CAGGTCATGCTCGGCTACTGGCCTGAGCCGGGCAGCGGCCTGGTAGACGGCTGGCTGCCCACCGGTGATGTGGTGCGCATGGATGAGCGCGGTTATTTCTACCTGGTAGACCGCATCAAGGATATGGCCAATGTTTCCGGCTACAAAGTCTATACCGGTATCCTCGATGACTTATTATTTAAGCATCCGGCCGTTTTAATGGCCGTCACCATCGGGGTGCCCGATCCGGAAAGGCCCGGCAGCGAAAGGATCAAGGCCTTTATTAAACTTAAGGATGAGTATCGAGGCAAAATAAGCGCGGCAGAGATTATCGAGTTTTGCAAGGAAAAATGCCCGCCTTATGCTGTGCCGAAGTATGTGGAATTCAGGGATGATCTGCCGCTCACGGTCACCGACAAGCTCTTTAAGCGCAAGTTAAGGGAAGAGGAAAGGAGGCGCTCAGGATGACGCTAAGGGCAGGCGAACCAGGGTCTGGAATCCTGTCGCCTGCCCCTTTCCGGCTTCTGACTTCCCGCTTCTGACTTCCTATCCTGCTACACGCCAGCGCCTTTAACCTTGATATACCTGGTTGCCGCGCCCGGCGAAGAAATCTTGAGATTGGAAATATAGTAATCCCGCTGCGTGGGTTTAAAGGCCACGTAAATAGTTTCTTTTACGGTGCCGTTGCTCGGCTTGAAGGTTAAGGTCTTTTTATAGGCGCCTGGATCGTTTAATTTGGTGGAGATGTAATATCCCGCGGGCGCCTCCACGGTCACATAACCGTTCAGGTTGGTCCCCTTGAAGGTCAGCGCCTTTACGGTAGGAGTGTTCCGCTTGACATACTTAAAATTCAGCTCCAGGGTGCTGAGAACGATCTTCGCATTTTCATTCTTGCTGCCGCTGGAACCGCCCTGGGAGCCGTTGACCACCTTGATAAAATCCGTGGGATCATACCAGAGATTCGCAATGGATTGATAAGGGGTGTAGCCGCGGTAGCGGTAGCCGCCGTCCGCATCCCTGGCCGTGCTGTAAACCCCGCTGCGGATGCCGAAATGCAGGTGAGCAAAGTTGTAGCCGCCGTTTTCGCGCGGATCGTTAGAAATATAGCCGACCAGTTGGCCTTTTTTAACGCTGGTCCCGCGCGTAACTACATTCGGCTTCAAGTGCCCGAGCACCGAGCAAACATAGCTGCCGCTGGACAGGCGGTGTTCGATAATTACTGTATACCCGTAACCCGATATATAGCCGCTTCCCTTCACCTCGCCATTGGCGGGGGCATATACCGGCAGCTCGGTCTTGTAATCACTCGGCATATAATCCTCGCCAAGATGGTAGGCGTCGCGGGCAGTTCTCCAGTTCTTAAAATCCTGGCCCAAGAACCAACCACCCGGCTTCAGGGGATATTGAAAATCGGTTGCCGTTTCGTATGCGCTGACTGATAGTGCTTGTCCACATAAGGCCGGAGCAAGGGAGAAGCAAACAACCAGTAACAAAATTAATGCTGCGGAGGAAGTGATCCTTCTGACTCTAGCCTTTGTCACGATTGCATTACCCCTTTTGTTAATTTTGCTTAATAATTTTCGACAATTTTTTAACTAATCCTCTCTATTTAACGTGGTAATTTCTTCAAATGGGGCAGAAGTCTCCATGGCAGGAATAACAGTGAGATTAGGTTATTTTCGGGATGGAAAGTCATTCCTGTACATGAAAAACCCCATACTCCTTGGCCTGATTGTATGGGGTTTTACCTGGTTAATTAACCGGTAGATATAATTAGGAAAGGGGTTAAACCGATACCCGTACCGGGGCGGCGGCTGCCCTGGCGGCCACATGGCGGGCATATTTCAAGATGTTGAGATTAGCCCTGGCTACAACTTCATCGCCATAAGCTTTTTCCAGGGAGATCCGGGTTGATTGGGAGTTCGGTTCGATGAGCCAGAGTCTCCCGTTAATATCCAAACCAAAATCGATCCCGATTTCCACGTATTCGCCGTAATGCGCCTCAATACAATGGTATACGGTGAATAAAAACTTTTCTATTGCGGAGCGCAGCATCTCCAATCTATCCCTGGGGTAAGGCAATATCTGGGTGAAAAAATGATCAAAGCTATACGCATCGCCATGGGTGGCAATGGGCGAATGCGGTTGCCCCAACCGGACTGATATTCCCACGATCTCCAAATTGCCGGAACCGTTGCGCTGCATCTCGGCTCGCATATCGATCAAACGGTCATGGAAACTAATCAGCTCGATGGCCTGCTGGGCCAAAAACCTTCTCCCGGAAAAAAACTGGTAGATCACCCTGAGCAGCGCCGGGAAGCCGGATACGTACTGATAGGTCAACCGACTGCTGTAATGATCAAAAAAACTATACCGGTATGCACCCCTGGGCAGGGTCTCCACCTTGAAAACGCCCTCTCCTTTTCTGCCGTTATGCGACTTGAGGTAAATCTTCCCAAACTTTTGAAGCATCCGCCTGATATCGTCCGGTTCATTCACCGTAATGGTTACTGGCAGGTAAGGCCTGATCGCCTCATATTGGGCTATGGTTTGATAAAGATGCCATTTGTTAAAACGCGGGTAATTGATAGCCCGCCCATTATTGAAATAAATATCTTTAAGTAACTCCTTAAAAACCGGGGTATACGCTTTCGTAATTCCCCCCCTGAGATAGAGGATATCAGGGAAGGGAAACTTCCTTCTTAACCAGGCATTATCCCGGGCTGACCAGTAATAGCCCATGATGCAGCGTTCCCTTAAATGGACCTGGTCCATGGAAAAATGGTACAAAGTTAAGCCTACTTTTTGGTTGGCTTCCACCAAAAGCTTGATGCGCGGATGAACTATTCCTTTTTCCAGGTTTGAAATGGTCTGCCTGCTGACCATCACCGCCATCACTGGCTGCGATAAGATTCCTTTTTTAGAATGCAACTTGTACATTCTCCTTTACCTTGCAGGTATGTAGTTATTTCTCCCGTCTCTTCTCGATGTTATCGGCCGGCGGCCGAAACGCCTGTTGTAAAGGGTCCGGGCATACTGAAGCGTCATCAGGAACTGGGGCGAAATCCCCACGGTATCTTCGATCGCCTGTTCCGGGAGCTTGCTGGGCTTGGAGTTCCCTTCAAAGAACCATAGTTTGCCGTCTTCATCGATGCCCAGATCCATCCCGATTTCTCCGAAAAGGCCAAATCCCTTTTCAATATGCCGGGCAATGATAATCGCTGCTTTCCGGATCTCCTCATCCGTTGGCACCGATAGGTAACACGCCTTTAATTCGGGATAAAGGGTGCTGTAGTCAAACACATCTCCACCCAGAGCAAGGTTCGTGATCACCGCTCCCTTTTGGGCTAACCGCGCCTGGTTATAGATCGCATTCCATTTTCCATGTTTATCTTTGACCAGGAGGATGCGCAGATCAAAGAGACGGCCTCTGAATCTCATCAGGCGCACCCCTTGCTGGATCACATATTCCTGCTCAGGGTCGATTAATTGCTGGAGCAGTGACTGCAGTTCGTTTATGTCGGCAACCACTTTTTTCAAGTGCCCTCTGCGGTAAAAGCGCAGGCAAAATCCTTCTTCCTGCCTTTCAACGGAGAAGACGCTGCGGCCGCCGCGCCCATCGGACTTTTTAATGAAAATTAATCCGTACTGGGCAAGCATGGCGGCAATATCGGCAAAACTGCGCAAGAGAATGGTCGCCGGCAGATATTTATTCACCGCCCGGTAGCGCGCCAGGGCCCGGTGTAATTTCCACTTTTCGAGGTTGCAACTGTTGTAAAATTGAAGATTTGGCAAGGCGCGCAACCGTTCGCGAATATCCTCCAGGATTGCCTTCTCGACACTACTGAAGGGAACAATCCGGTCGTACAAAAAGTCGGGTAAAGGAAATGAATCGCGCACCCATTGATTCCCTGGTCCCGGGACATAGCCGTGGATATGGCGGCTATTCCAATCGATATCTCCCGGGGTAAAAAAATATATCAGGCAGTGTACTTTGGTATTGGCCTGGAGCAGTTTGCTGGCAAAGAGTGCCCCTTTGTCACTGGAAAAAAATTTTTTATTGACCAGGACGCCGATAATCGGCCTCGGGTGATGATTCTGCTTGCTCTCAGTCACCGTATTCACCCTTTATTCACTTTTACTTTTCAAAAACAGCACGTAATAGCGCGGCAGCTCATCGACGACCTTGTAGCCGTACTTTTCCATGGCCGCATGAAGGGCCACTTGATTGGTTTTATGGATCCGCGCAAAGATACCGTCAACCGGTCCCAGTTTCCGTTCCCGCTTGATCATGTTAACGGCCGCCGTACGGGCAAAGCCCTGATTCTGGGCTTCTTTCTCAAAAGCCAGGACATAGATATAGAGATAGTTTTCTCCCATCCGGCGATATGAAATAAAGCCGATCCGTTTCCTGCCCTGGTAAATTAACAGCGATTTATGCTGGGGTAAACGGCGCAAGGTAATGCCGATTTCACGCTGCGCCAGGTCTTTGATATAGGGATAATGCTGCGGGCCGGCCTCCCTGAAGGTCAGCCAAACCTTTTTCCTTTTTGAAGCAGCCTCTTGATTTTCCCCGTTCTGAAGCTCGCTGGTAACCTGCTCTTCCATTGATGCACCCCTTCCTCCATTACCGCATGGGTAAAAAAAATCGTACCTGCTTTAATATATTCAGAAAGTTGCCCGATGTTCTTACCCCAGATCTATACCGCCGCTGCTACACTCTGGTAATCGCCGGCATATAGTAGTATGTAAGTATTACTGTCAAGGGGATGGGTACGATGAAAAAAGCTTTTAAAAGGCCGATTATCGGCCTGCTTCTGAACAACTTTGCTGTAAATGCATTAAAGAGCCATTTTCAAGAGGCCCTCTACAAGTTAAATAAAAATGCGCAAGCCGCCGCCAAGGCCAATGTTACCCTGGCCGTTTTTTCGCCGAAGGATATTTCCTTTAACCCGGACAGGTTAAACGGGCTCGTTTATAATCAAGGGCGGAAACGCTGGGAAACGGTAACCCTGCCCTGCCCCGATGTCCTATATGACCGCGGTGTGGGGAGTTTCACCAATCAAAAAAAACGGGGCACATATGTGCGCCAGGAGCTGAATCGAAGGGGTGTGATTAAGCTTAATGCCCGCCACTATTTTGATAAGTATGAGCTCTACAAGATCATTTCGAAGCACCCCTCTTTATCGTCTTACCTGCCGCAGACCAGGCTGCTGGAGAGTGAAGCGGATCTTCGGGATATGTTGCGGGCTTACAATCAGGTCTATGTGAAAGCCCTGACCGGCAGGAGAGGCAGGGAGGTAATCAAGATCAGCAGGGTCTCCCCGCACAGCTATCTTTACAGCTACTTTCAGACCCGTCTCTATTCAGGGAGGGTGAGCAGCCTGCAGGATTTGATGAGGGTTATTCGTGGCGTAATCGGCAACCGGGCGGCGCTGGTGCAGCAGGCTGTCGATCTACTTCAAATCAACGGCCGGATAATTGACCTGCGCGGAGAACTGCAGAGAAACGGGCGCGGGAACCTGGAAACGGTCGCCATCCTGGTGCGGGCCGGGAAAAATCACTCGCCGGTCGCCACGCACGGCACCAGTTATCTTTTTGCAGATTTTTTCCATAACCGCCTTCATTATACGCCCGATGAAATCGCGCGTTTAAAGAATAAAATCAATAACTTCCTGGTGGCTGTTTACCATTGCATGGAACAGACATACGGGCCTTTCGGCGAGATCGCCATTGACTTTGGCATCGACACCAAAGGCAAAATCTGGTTTTTTGAATGCAATGCCCGGTCGCGGCGGATCTCTCTCTTGAAGGCTGCCGATAAAAAAACTATTAACCGGGCCTTTCTGAACCCGATGTTATATGCCAAGTATTTATACTCTCAAAAACAGTAGGGGAAGGCATGAAAGTAATAAGCAAAAGGCACGGCGCGCCGTGCCTGGATAAAAAAAGGCGGATCCGGTAGAAGCGGGAGATTAACCTTGAAGTGGGGAATTCATTTTGGCTACCAGCGAAAGAAGACATGATTGCCGATGACAATGGTCTTTTCCTGGCTTCTCACCCATAGATCATTGGTCAAGGCCGGGTTGTAGAATCCGAGGGCGCCGCCGGAGGGGTCCTCACCCCGCAAAGCCGCCCTGACAGCGCGGAAAGCCGACCGGTCGGCGGCAAGGTTAATCCGCCCATCCTGCACCGGCGTGTACTGGTAAATTCCATTTACTTGCTGATAAATGATTTCCCGAATCGTATTGGGGAAGCGTTTATCCTTTAGCCGGTTCAAAACGGTAGCCGCCACCGCGACCTTTCCCTGGAACGGCTCGCCTGCCGCTTCCGCATGGACCAGGCGCGCCAAAAGGACCAGTTCCTGCGGGGAAAGAACAATTCTATCTACATGGCCTTTAGAAAGGTTCACCTAATCTCACATCCCTTGGGCATTACTATAATATTAGATGTATTAGTATATGCCCAAGCCTGAATAGAGGACACTAATAGGAAGCGAGACCTGTCCAAGCGCGCCTGCGATACCCCTACCCCAAGACCCATAGTTTCTGTAAGCACTCTTGTTTTTCCATGCCGTCTAGAAACCAACCAGGTTAGATAGGGCATGGATTACCACCCATGGCCATAATACTCCGGTTCGATAATAACCATAACCCCAAAAAAATGAGGTAAACATTATCGGCAGCAATGCTGATCCAAGCCTTACCGGCGAATAGGAGTATCCGATTATGTATATGGGTATGTGACTGACAGCAAATATGAATGATGTCAGCACTATCGCTGTAACTGGATTCCCAATGGTTTTCACAAGTTGACGCTGAATAACACCCCGAAAAAAGAATTCCTCTCCCAGCCCAGGCCAAATCAAGACAAACATAAAATTCAACAAGTTTGCTGCGGTTATACCCTTACTAAATATAAATGCAAGCACATAAACGGCAACAAAAGGCAGCGCTGCACCGATTCTCTTTAGGTCAAATCCAAATAGCTGGGGCAATTTGCTGCCACTTTTCCACAATATGACCACCGGAACTGCTACGTAGAGCAGGAGGTATGGCCAGCCCACAAGTCCTGTTCCCTCTAGATAATCACTATTTCCTGCCAGGTTAGCTACAATTCTTTGCCAGATTGAATTGATCCGACTCCATATGGGGATTTCCATGGTAATTACATCATGCGAGTTCATTACCTGTATTGTTAATATAAAGAGCAAAAACAGTGTCCAGACTGCTATCGAATAGAACTCACTCGATGATCTTGTATCTTCGATTAAGAGATCACTTTCCGGTTTTGACAAAATGTGGACCACATAACATGCCAACACATAAAACACAAATCCCAACAATCCACTCCGTATGGCGTTGAACCAACTTGCCCCCAACACAAGATTGGTAGCCAGTTTGCCGAAAACAAATACTAGCGAAAAGGTTATAAAATAGGCATTTCCAAATAACATGGGCCAGAACCCATGACTTCTACTGGCAACCTGCAAACCCATACGTCTGTTCATCCTCTGCATCCCACTACCCGACTATGGCATAAGTCTCGATTATTGCGGCCACAATCAGCATGATACAACTCAGCACGATTATACCGGTTTCAACTGCGGTGAAGGAAATATCTTTCAATCCCCGGGTCTGTGACCACTTTTTAGCGGGAAATGTTTCTGCGATCAATAACGACTTGGGCAAAGTCACTGCACAAATTAGAGCATATGCAGTCGTTTCCCATAGCCCAATCTTTAAAAACTGCAAATTCGCCGCTCCTACACTAGTAAATGGTATCTCAAATCCATTTGAACCCGCCAGCCACCCAATCATTACCGCTTGAATGGCTAATACTAGCAAACCCGGTGTAATCGGACCAAACCTTACAAATATATTTCCGGCTGCTAACAAAGCACATATCGATAGATTGCTGAGAATAATAAATAGAAAGGTCGACCACCACCCGCCCACGGCAGCAGTTGCTGGATCTACTATGTCAACGTTGCTCCAGGCATTCATATTGAACATATAGCTAATACCAAATACCAGCCATAATAAGAATTGAAATCCCATCCACACAAGCACACTACGTTTTACCGCACCAAATTGATAAATACTGGACATTTACATTTTACCTCCCAAATAATCCTAGGTTTTAAACCTCCGAAGCAAATTATCCTAATTTCTTTAATTCAAGTGACAGGCCGTCAACCTGCTTGCCTTCATCGCCGGCATCGGCGCGGTAATAACCGTAGTGATAACAGCTTCTCTGTTGGGGTGTTGGCGGGCATGTCTTTTCCATGGTATATTTTTCGACAAAAAATGACGGCCTTCCTTTAAAATAAAGGCACTTTGTCGATAGCAGAGAAGTATTTTATTTTGCATTAAGATAGGGTTAGTATGGCTAACAGGTCTGCCTTAAAAAAATGAAAGGGGACAGACCTGTTTTTCGATCTGCCCCATAAAGGGACACGGTTAAGTCAATTTCTAGAGAGAAGGGACAGGCCTTCTCATAAGGCCTGTCCCCTCACATTACCTAAAGAAAACGTGGTTGCCAATCGTGGTCGTCACCGGCTGGCTGCGCACCCACTGGTTGGTTGTCTTGGCGGGATTGTAAAAGCCGGTGGCGCCCAGCGAAGGATCGGAGCCGTTTAAAGCATCCTGCACCGCCCGGTATGCCGTCTGACTGGCGGGAAGATTGATCCGGCCATCGAGCACCGGTGAATACTGGTAACAACCGTACTCCACTTGCAGAATGACCTCCCGCACGGTGTTGGGGTAGCGGGGGTCTTTTACCCGGTTTAAAACGGAAGCGGCGACGGCTACCTGTCCCAGGTAGGGTTCACCGGCAGCTTCGGCATGGACGAGGCGGGCAAAGAGGTCGAGGTCAGCGGCCGACAAGCTGAAGTTACCGCTGGTGGGGGGGAGTTTGTGCCCCGGATTGCTCCCTGAACCGGGAATGGTTAAGAGCTGCCCCGGATAAATCAGGGCCGGGTTGCTGATACCGCTGGCCTGGGCAATGGCGGTAACGGAGACACCGTATTGCTGCGAAATCAGCCAGAGGGTTTCACCGGGTGCAACGCGATGCTTCCCCGGTATGATCAAGACCTGGCCCGGATAGATTAAGTAACTGCTGGGAATATTATTGGCACTGGCCACCGCATTGATGGTGGTGCCGTATTTCTGGGAGATAAGCCAGACCGATTCCCCTTTCTGCACGGTATGGGAGACCGCTGCTTCCGCGGCGCCAGCCGTCAGCAAAAGAAAGGCAAGCAGACACAACAAAACTTTACTCGTTTTCAACAATTAGCTAGAGCCTCCTTCGCATTATGTTAACAAACATTATAGTTAACATAATTAAGGCTGGCAAACAGGCTCATCCGGGATGAGATAATAAATCTGTTAAGAAGTTGTTGAGAAATGTTAACATAATTTAATTATTAGACTTTCTCGGCAGTATGGAAAAATAGGACAATCGAAAGGTCATTTCAGGAGCAAGTTAGGGTCTGCTGGCAAATGAGCTCCGGCGGGGAAGAGAAGCGATCAAAATAGGATGCCGCGAATATGTTCGATTTCCTCGACCACCGGCTCTCCGGCAGGGTTTAGTTGGATGGCAATGAGGTCGAGGCGGCATGGCATATCCCGGCCGTACTTATCCTGGAGATAATAGAGGGCCAGCTTCTTCAGTCTTCTTCCCTTGGCCGGGGTGATCGATTCCGAGGCCCGGCCTGCCCGGGTGCCGGTGCGGGTGCGCACCTCCACAAAGACGATCGTCTCACCCTCCCGGGCGACGATATCAATTTCCCCCAGGGGGCAGCGGTAATTGAGCTGCTCGATCTGGTAGCCGCTCTTTCTTAGCAAGGCCAGGGCTTCCCTTTCCCCGGCCTGGCCGGTATGGCGCCGCTGTATGGTCACGTCCGGTCGCCTCCCCCACTGTAAATGATGAATGCCCCTGGTACCCACACCGCAGGCCTCAGTAGTCGAGCCGGAAAGAACGGCGGTGCTCCGGACACGGCCCGTATCTTGACAGGGCGCGGCGGTGTTCGGCCGTGGCATATCCCTTATGCCGGTCAAAACCGTAGGCCGGGTATTGGGCGTGCAGATTCATCATGATCCGGTCCCGGGTTACTTTCGCAATCACCGAGGCTGCGGCGATGGATAGGGAAAGGGCATCGCCCCCGGTAATCGCTCTCTGCTCTAGCGTGAGGCCGCGGATCGGATAGCCGTCGACCAGGACCATGCCCGGCTGCACGGGCAAGGCCGCCAGCGCCTGCCGCATCGCCTGCATCAGGGCGCCGTAGATGTTCAGCCGGTCGATCAGATCGACGGGTGCGATGCCGACCCCCACGCCCAGCGCTTGCTGCATGATGATGCCGTATAGCCTTTCCCGGGCTCTTTCTGAAAGCTGTTTTGAGTCGTTGAGGCCGGCAATGAGCGTCCCGGGAGGCAGGATCACCGCCGCCGCAACCACAGGTCCGGCCAGCGGTCCCCTGCCGGCCTCATCCACCCCGGCCACGTGTTCAATCCCCTGTGCCCAAAGCGCCTGTTCGAAGGCCAGCATCTTATGTAAACGGGCATATTCGGCATGCTCGCGCTGCCGGCGCTGCCTGTACTTTTCCAGCAGAAGGCGCGCGCCGCGGCGCCGGTCCCTTTCAAGCTCCCGCTCCGCAGCACGGCTGAGCCGCTCGTTCCCCTCGAGATGCGCGGCGATTTCCTCCAGGGTCATCTGCTCAAA
>JAAYGO010000021.1 GCA_012727685.1 Bacillota bacterium
AGACAAAAGTAGTGGCAAAATGTACATCACCAAAGCCCAAAAGCCTTATTTTAAAGGATTCCTAGCTGATGAACTGTCAAACTCAAGACAACAAAACAAACGATAAGTCTTTTCATTTCAATCCCTCCGTTGATCTAATTTAATATATTTTATTATATCAAAATATTGTACCAGTTCAATCAATAATGTTTATATTCAATAAATATTGCCTATAAAGTCCCTCTTTAGATTGGATTTAACCTTGCCGGTCTTTTGCAGTTTCTATAGGTAGAGGATACTGTTAATCATTGATTGAGGGGAGGAGACAGGAATCTGTTGTCAGGCAATAGAATATTTTAGTATGTCTAAACTATACCTTGGAACAGCGCCACTCCTGGAAAAACAGCTCGCCTCCTGTATCGCTACCGTCAAAAAAGACAATCCGTTTGCCCCGGTGGTGGTGCTGGTGGAGAGCAACCTGGTTGGTGTTCACCTGCGGCGCTCCCTGGCCTACAGGATGGGCAGCCACTGCTCCGTCCGTTTTGTGACGCTGTCCGACCTGGTGTCGCTGCTCCTGCGCGCGCAAGAGGATTCCGGCGGCGAAGCGCTTCCTCCTTTTGGCGAGGAGTGGGCGGCTGTTTTGACCGCCCGCGAGGCGGGATCCGGTTATTTCGCACCGGTAGCGGAGCGGCCCGGTTTTGCCCGGGCGCTGCTCGAGACTTTTCGTAACCTGGTGGAAGCAGGTCTGCCTCAAATTCCCCCCGGCGCTGCGGAAACGGCAGCCCGGCAGGAACTGCAGCGTCTCTATGATTTTTATAATGAATCTACAAAAGATTTTCTGACCAGGCCAAAAGCCCTGGCCTTAGCCCGTCTCGCTTTACCCGCCGTGCGGCCTTTTCATCTCTACATTTACGGCGGCTACCGCTTTACACCGCTCGAACTGACACTGCTTCAAGATTTAATTAAATTTTTAAGTCCTGCGGTTTTCTTAAGGGAAGCGGCACTGCGTTTTAGCGGGTCAAAAAAGCTGCTTGCATTTTACACCGGACACGGTTTGCAGCCCGTACCGCTTCAATCAGAAAAAGGCACTGCCCTTACGAATCTGTTCCGGCTGCAGGAGGGCATATTTAGCCAGGGTAGTCCTAAGGGCGCGGACGCCGCGGACGATTCCCTGCGTTTTAGCTGCGCGCCCGATGAAATCAGCGAAGCGGAATCCATTACCCGGGAAATCGTCACTCTCGCCGGCAGCGGAATCCCCTTTCGGGAGATGGCGGTGGCGGTGAAAGAGCCTGCTTCAGCCGGTCTGCTGCAGGACAAGCTCGCCGAAGCAGGGATCCCGGCCTACCTCGCCGCAGGCATCCCCCTGGCCCAGACCCGGACGGGGAAGAGCCTGCTGCTCTTCCTGGAGCTGTTGGATAGCGATTATGCGCGGCCACGCGTCATGGAGCTTATTGCCTATGCTCCCTGGAACTATAAGGAAATATTTTCTGATGGAGCCCTGCCCAATCCCGCCCTGTGGGATTTGCTGGCCATCGAAGCAGGAGTGGTTGGAGGGCGGGAACAGTGGAGCTCGCGCCTGGAAACTTATCATGTCCATTTAAGCAGGTGGGTGCAGGTGCAAGAGGCCAAAGGTGATGGCGAGATCGATTGGCGCGGCCGCCTGGCAGCCCTGGGGTATTTCCGCCGTTTTTTAGAGAGTCTTTTTGCCGCCGCCGAAGCGGTCCCCCGAAACGGGTGCTGGTCTGAGCTTACCGGCGCGCTGGGCGATTTTGTGCGCCGTTTTTTGCTTCACGCACCGGAACAGCAGGTCCTGTTCCGGCTGCTGCAAAACATGGCCGGCCTGGACAGGTTTGGCGCCTCCGCCCCGCTGCCCGAGGCGCGGGCGCTGCTCCGGCATGCCCTGCAGGTGGTGACCCTGCCAGCAGGCAAGTTTCAGCAGAGCGGGGTCAACATTTTACCGCTCACCGCCCTTGCCGGCCTCAGCTTTCCGGTCCTTTTTTTGCCGGGGGTGACGAGCAACAACTATCCTCTACCGCCCAGGCACGATCCGCTGCTGCCGGAGTTGGAAACGCCCGCCGCCAAAGCGGAAAAGCTCTCGCAGGAAGCCCTCTACTTTACCCTGGCGTTGCAGTCAGCCGTAAAAAAAGCTTTTCTTTCCTGGCCCCGGACCGATGCGGCCGGGGACCGGGAGCTCTTACCCTCGTTTTACCTTTCATGCTGCGGAGAGGCTCTCCTCGGAAAGCGGCCCGGCCTGCAAGAGCTGCACCGTCTGCCTGGTTACCGGCGCTTATCCGCCGGTGCCGTCCCCGCAGCGGAGGAGGCGGTTTATGAATATGACTATGACCTGGCCTGCTGCCGCCGGCCGGATCTGGCTTCAAAAGCTGGGCGCTACCTGCGCCGCCTCTCACCGTTCCTGGAAAGGGTGCTCGACTTTGACGCCTCCGCCAGGACAACGCACTTTACCGCTTACCAGGGGATCGTGGGGGCTGCCAGCGCCGGCAAGGGAAGCAACTCACCGGAGAGCGGCCTGGCTGTAACCGCGCTGGAAGAATACGCGCGCTGCCCCTATTCCTACTTCCTAAAACACCTGCTTCGCTTGCAGCCCCTGGAAGAGCCCGAAGCTGCCCTGGGGCTTAGCCCCGCCCGGCGTGGCCTGCTCATGCACCGGATCCTGGAGCTTTTTTATCGTGAAAGCAACTCCAGGGGTCTGCTGCCGGTGCTTCGTTTTCCCGGGGAAAACGAAGCTCTGCTGGAGGAGATCTGCCGCCGGGAATTGGCCGAATTTGCCCGCTTTAATCCGCCTTACTTCGATTTGCTCTGGGAGCTCGAGCAGCTTGAGCTGGTGGCCATGGCGCAGGCACTGCTGGCCTGGGAGATCGAGGCGGGGGAACCGTTTATTCCGGAGCACTTTGAATTCAACTTTGACCGGGTTAATAACGGTGCCGGTTTTTGCCTGGAACTGCCCGGGGGAGAGCGCCTCTTTTTACGCGGCCGTATCGATCGCATCGACTCTGACGGTAAGCGGCTGCGCGTCATCGATTACAAAACCGGGCGAAAGCGGGGGAAAAATGACAGTTTTGAAGGGGGAACGGCGCTGCAGTTGCCCGTTTACCTGCTGGCGGCGGCGAGGCTGTGCGGGACCGATCCCGCGCAGGCGGAGGCGTGCGCCTACTTCCTCTCGGCCGGCGGGGTCGAACGGGTCGCCTTTTCCGGCCAGGATTGGCCGGAAAAAGAGCAAGCCCTCGTCGAAACGATCGCCGTCATCAACGGCGGTATCAGCGACAGCTTTTTTGCCCCCTTCCCTGGCGCCAACGGCGCGAACTGCCGCAGCTGTCCCTATAAAGCCATCTGCGGTCCCAATGTGGAGGCCCTTTTCCGCCGCAAAGCCGCCGATCCCCGGCTGGCTGACTTTTTAAAGCTTAAGGAGAACAAATGAGAAGTGAGAAGTGAGAGATGAGATGTGAGAAGTAGATATAAAAAACACCTTTTTTAATAAGGTTAATGAATCAAAAGTATCGAATCTAATCTCACTTCCAACCTCTCAGCTCTCACATCCCATTGGGGGCAAGCCGGTTGAACGGTGGAAAGGAATAAAGTTCTTCCTATGGTTTAAGGGAAGATCGGGTTTGCTTGGAGGTAGAGCGATGAAACTGGTGGACGAGGCTGCGCGCCGCCTCGCGAAAGCGGATCTGCAGACAAACTATTGGGTTGAAGCGGGGGCGGGAACCGGCAAAACGACCCTGCTGATCAGCCGCCTGCTCAACATTGTGCTTGCCGGCGAGGCCGGGCTCGACCAGGTGGCAGCGATTACCTTTACCGAGAAAGCGGCGGCTGAATTGAAGGTGCGGCTGCGGGAGGCGCTCGAGGAGCGGCTCCCCGGCGCGGAAAAAGGTCAAAAAGAGCTGATCATCCGGGCCCTTGAAGAAATCGAGACCGCTCCGATAACAACGATCCATTCCTTTGCCGCCGGGATTTTGCGGGAACGCCCGGTGGAAGCGGGCGTTGATCCCGCTTTTACGATTATCAGCGGAGAACTGGATGATTTGCTGGAACAGGCCTGGGAGCAGTGGCTGGCCGGCCAGCTCGCCCAAAAGGCGGCGCCCCTGCAGCGGGCTCTCTTCCTCGGCTGCACCCTGGATCAGTTAAAAGGGCTGTGCTTAACGCTCTACCGGCAGCGCGACCTGGTCCTGGCCGGAACGTGCCCGCGGCCACCCGACCTGCTGCCCGCTTTCCTGATAGATTTCAAACAATACAGCAGCGAGCTGGAAAGCCTGCTCGGCCATTGCTGCGACCCCAGCGATCGGGGTTATCAACTGATCTGCTCTCTCCTGGCCAGCGGCCGGGAGCTAGGGCAAGCCGGCGAGCGCCTGATCCAGGAAAATATTATCCTAAACCGCTTTCCCAGGGTTGCGGTAAGGGGGAATAAGAAGCACTGGCACCCCGCCGATAGCTGCGCCCGGCAAAAGGAGATCTGCGCCAGTCTGGCTGAGCAACTGGAGCGGACCCGGCAATCGATTGCCGGGAACTTGATCGCCGACCTGGTGGAGTGGGCCCGTGGTTTCTTCGCCGCCGTGGAGAAGGCCAAAGGCGGCTCCCTCGATTTTCAGGATCTGCTTTTAAAAGCGCGGGACCTGCTGCGCGATTCGCTCGAGGTGCGCCGCCATTTTCAGAAACGATTCCGCTACATCCTGGTGGACGAATTTCAGGATACCGATCCCCTGCAGGTAGAGCTAGTATTTTTCCTGGCTGAAAAGAGCCCCCGGGCCGCCACCTGGCGCGAGGTTGAACCGGTGCCGGGCAAGCTCTTTCTGGTGGGGGATCCAAAACAGTCGATTTACCGCTTCCGGCGGGCCGATATCGAGATCTACCAGGAGGCGGGGAATATACTGATTGGCCAAGGCAAAAAACTTGAGATTACGCAAAATTTTCGCACCTTGCCCGCCTTGATCCGGTGGGTCAACCGCTGTTTTGCCGGCTTAATCGAAGCCCAGGAAAATTATCAGCCCGCCTATATTCCTCTGCACCCCTACCGCCCGGATCCCGGCGAACCGTCCCTGATCGTCATTAAACCGGCAGAAGACTTCACTGCCGCTTCGGCCGCCGCGGTGCGGAGCGCCGAAGCGGCCGCGGTGGCGCAGTGGATCGCTCAAAATGTTGGCAGCCGCATGATCAGCGGAGAGGGTTCTGAAAGGCGGCCGCTCAGATACTGCGATTTGGCCATCCTCTTTCCCACCTATACCGGGATTGAAGTCTATGAAGAGGCGCTGCGCAGCCGGGGCATCCCCTACCGCCTGGAAGGGGGCAAGCGCTTTTACCTGCGCGAAGAGATTGCCGCGCTAAAGAATTTACTCGCAACCGTCGACAACCCCTATGATGCGGTCTCGCTAGTCGCGGTACTGCGCTACTGGGGCGGCATCTCCGATGCAGAGCTCTATGCTTACAAGCAAAGCGGGGGAGTATTGGACTACCGGGCAGAAGCTGATCCCCGCTTCCCCCGCATCGCCGAGCTGTTTGCGCTGCTCAAGGAGGCGCACGAGGCGCGGCACAGCAGCCCGGTCTCCGCGCTGGTGGAAAGACTGCTGCGGCGGACCTGGTATGCCCAGCGCTGCCTCGCCTTGCCCCACGGAGACCAGGTGCAGGCAAACCTGCGCAAGGCCATCGCCATCATCCGCCAGTGGGAAAGGGAGCGCCCCCTGACCCTGCCGGCTTTTGCCCGCTGGCTGGCAAGGGTGGAAGAACAGGGCCGGGAAGAATCCGAATCGCTAGTCATGGATCCGGACGGTGATGCGGTGCAGTTGTTGACGATTCACAAGGCCAAGGGGCTGGAATTCCCGGCAGTCTGCCTGGTTAACCTGTGCGGCGATCGCAGCGGCCGGGAATATTTTTTAGCCGATCGCATCCAGCAGCGTTTTTTCGTGCGCCTCTCCAGGGATCTGAGCGGAGCAGGCTTTGCAGAGGCCCTGGAGAGAGAAAAAAAGCGGCAGGAAGCCGAGGACCGGCGCCTGCTCTATGTGGCCGCCACCCGGGCGCGCGATTACCTGATCTTGCCGCACTACTACAACGGCCGCTGCAGCGGTTTTTGGAAAGATCTGAAAGCGCTGGAAGAGCAGCTTCCGGGGCTCTGGGCGGAAGCGGAGGAGAGTCACGCTGCTGTAACCGCGGCTTTGTCCTCCCCGGAAGGGGCTGCCGCCGGGGAAGCTGCTGTCTCCCCGGATCCGGTGGCCGAGGCGCTGCAAAAAAGATCCGCCTGGCAGTCGGCATTGCAGCAGACCATCGTCAAGGCTGCCGTCCCCGGGCCTTACCGCAGCGCCGGCAGCCTTGCCGCCCGGGTGGAGATGGCAGCGGCTGAGCCGGCCCTACCAGATTTTGACGAGGGCACGATGGATCCCTACCGGCACGATTTTGAAGCCGGCGGTGCCGCCCTGGGCTCCGCTTTTCACGCGGTCATGGAAGAGCTGGCGCCCGGTCCTGCAGAGCCGCAGTTAATCGAACGCTGCGCCCGCAAGAGCGCCGCCTACTGGGGTCTAAAGAGCAGTGATGAACTGGCCCGCCTGGTCCGCCAGACCCTTGAGCACCCACTCCTGCAGCGGGCGCGCCGCTCGGATCTGGTGCGGCGAGAACTGCCGTTTATGCTCAACCTGGACGGCATCCTGGTGGAAGGGATTATCGACTTGATTTTCAGGGAAAAGGGGGGACTGATCTTGGTTGATTATAAGACGGACGCTGTCACCGGGGCGGAGCTGGAGAGCCGCTTTGCGCACTACCTGAGCCAGGGACAGGTCTACGCCCTCGCCCTGGCCGAGATCACCGGCGAACCGGTCCGGGAAGCCTCGTTTTTATTTGTCCGCACGCAAACCGTGAAGCAGATCGAGGAGCTCGATCCAGCCCGGCTGAAAGAGTCCCTCCGCGCACTGATTAGAGAAGGGAATGCTCCGGGGGACGGTTCGCTTAAGCTATCGTGAACGCAGACATAAATACTTGAGGCTCTTGCCGTCCAGCACTTAAGCGGCAAGAGGCATGATTCTTTTCATTCTCCCGATTGACACCCCCCTCACCCTGCCCTCTCCCCCCTGAGGGGGAGAGGGAGTTGGGAAAGGCACTATTTTCCTCATCCAGTTGGTGCCCCCGCTGGCGGGGGCACGGGGTCTACCCTTGTAAATGGCCATCATTGTTTACCGCTCCTTAAATTTGGTTCACGCAGAAGTATCTTTAAAATGTCTCTGGAAAACCGGTAAGCTAGTGATCAATACCTGTTCCGGCTCTTTTTGCTCCGTAACGGCAAATCTTAGTTGTTGTAAAAATGGGGCGGGTAATTTATAATTAGGTAAACGCCATCCAAAACCAATAAGAAGGTTTAAAATAGATGAAAGTAAAAGAGTATTTAAAGAACAAGCTTCTACAGGGTGCTGTGCATATCACCCTCATTGATCCGTCCCGCCAGGTGCCGGAGACCGCTGCCCGTCTCGCCGAAACAGCCCAGGAAGTGGGCAGCGATCTGATTTTCGTCGGCGGCTCCACCAGGGTGACGCAGCATGTGCTGATGGATACGGTTGACGCCGTCAAACAGCGTTCAACGATTCCGGTCCTTTTTTTTCCCACCGGCACCGAGTCTTTAAGCCTTAATCTCGATGCTTTCCTCTTCTTAAGTTTGCTCAATTCGCGCAATTCCCATTTTATCAGCGGCACCCATTCCCGGATTGCGCTGGTTTTAAAGCGCCTCAACGTGGAGACGATCCCGGTCGGCTATATCTTGATTGAGCCGGGAATGAAAATGGGGGAAATCGGTGAGGCCGATCTGGTCGCCAGGGATGATTTCTGGAGGGCAATCGGCTACGCCCTCACCGCTGAATTCATGGGCATGGAGTATGTCTACCTCGATGTGGGCAACGGCGCCGCCCAGCCTGTCCCTGCCGGGATGATCCGGGCGGTCAAGCGCGAAATATCAGTCCCCCTGATCGTTGGCGGTGGCATTCGCACGGCCATCGATGCCCGCCGGGTGCGACAGGCCGGCGCGGACATGGTCGTGACCGGCACGATCATCGAAAACGCCGGCTACCGGGAAAGACTGCGCTCCATCTTAAGCGCGCTTAAGGAATAGCTTCGGCGGGAGCCCGGTATCCGCGCCCGGTTAGCAAAAGGATAGACAAGAAATTTGAGCCAAAACAAAAACCCATCTGCCCTGTGGCAGGGGTTTTTTATTTCTCCTGGATAGCTTCAAGACCAGGTCTCGCACCTGTTTGCCGACACCACGTTGTGATTAGGGTTGGCCGCATTCCCCGCCCCGCCCGGTGAGTATTTCGAGGGCATGTTCGATAACCGGGGTGAAAACGGCGAGGCATTCCCGCACCGCCTTGGCGCTGCCGGGCAGGTTGATGATGAGGGTTTGACCGCTGATCCCGGCCACAGCCCGCGAAAGCATGGCATGCGGTGCCACCCTGGCACTTTCGCGGCGCATTGCTTCGGCGATTCCAGGCGCCGGCCGCTCGATCACCTCCATGGTTGCCTCGGGGGTAATATCACGGGGTGACAAGCCGGTTCCGCCCGTGGTGAAGACGGCGTCCATATTGTCCCGCACCATGGCCCGCAGGGCTGATACCAGGGCAGCCCGGTCATCGGGCACGATCACGTAATTGGCCACATCGCCCCAGGGCAGCAAAGTATCCTTGATCACAAGGCCACTTTTATCTTCCCGCTCGCCGGTGGAGCCCTTGTCGCTGGCCGTGATCACGCCGAAGCGGTATGTGGGCTTAAGCTGCAGGCTATCGCCTACCTGCACCGGCCCGCCCTGCAGCACCTCGGCAAAAATGCCTTCCCTGGGCATGATGCAGTCCCCGGCCTGGTAGTAAATGGCGCAGCGATGGTGGCATTCCTTGCCGATCTGTGTTACCCGCAGGATCGCCTCTTTTCCCACCTTCAGCCTCGTCCCTACCGGCAGGGCTGCCAGGTTGATCCCGGTGGTGGTGAGGTTTTCGGCAAAGTCGCCGGGCCCCACCTGAAGGCCGGCTGCAATCATCTTCTCGATACTTTCCATGGCCAGCAGGCTCACCTGCCGGTGTGCAAAACCGGCATGGGCGTCGCCTTCCAGACCCAAATTTTTAACCAGCATGGAGCGCCCCACGTTCTGCTTGCGCTCGCCTTTTTTTGCACTGGTGCAAACGGCAATTATTTTCCCCATGTTTTTTCACCTTCCCGCCGGTAGTGGCCGGAGCGGCCGCCCTTTTTTTCCACCAGCCTGATGTTTTGAATGACCATGCTTTTATCTACCGCTTTGCACATGTCGTAGATCGTCAGCGCGGCTACGCTGACCCCGGTCAGGGCTTCCATCTCCACCCCGGTGCGGCCGATTAGCTTTACGCGCACGCCGATCTCAATTTTATTCTCTTCTTCCAGATTAAAATCAACCTCCACCCCGGAGACGCCGAGGGGGTGGGCCATGGGAATCAACCGCCCCGTCTCCTTAACCGCCATGATGGCGGCTACCTGCGCCACCGCGAGGACGTCGCCCTTGGCCATGGTGCCGGCTTTTACCTGGGCCAAAGTGGAGGGAGCCATCACGATTTCCCCCCTGGCGTAGGCTTCGCGCATGGTCTCACCTTTTGCCGATATGTCCACCATGCGCGGCCGTCCGGAAGCATCGAAATGGGTCAGCTCGCCGGCATTGCTCCTTGCCGCCGCTGCTTCGCGATCCTTAAAGAAGCGTTCGTAAATGAAGCAGGCCAGACCCCGGCTGTCGTCCAGGCTGAAAACGGGCACCGGTGAATTTAATTCATCCAGGTCGGTCACCACGGCAATCACGTTTTCCGGCAAGAGCGGCTGCCGGTTCACGGCGGCGCGGACCACTTCAATTTTTGGGTTTGGGCTCTCCTTGTCACCCTCCACGAGCACCAGGTCGAAATCGCGCAGCCGCTCCAGGGCTGCAGCCAAGCCGCCGCGGTCCGGGTCGCCGCCAAATAAAAAGTATTTGTCCGGGGTCGTCATCCCGGCGGCGGCGGCGCCGGCCTGGCGAAAACGCCAGGTATCCTTCCCGGGGATGTCCAGATTATAATGGTGAATCTGCCCTTTCAGCACGGCTGTGCGCAAACCCAGCGCCGCCAGCTCAGGCAGCAGCTTCTCCACGCAGGTGGTCTTTCCCGTACCCGACCGGGCTGAAATGATATTGATTGTGACAGGGAGCAATTGCCCATCCCTCCCGCTGAAAAAATTCAACTAGCCGCCCGTTTTCGACATATTGCGCATGAGGCCGGGGCTAACCGGTCCGTGCTGCGCCGAGGCGCTCATGAGGTGCTGCCTGGCCTTGGAGCCCACCACCTGGCGAAAGAGCTCCCGCAGTGCCGCCCGGTCGCCCGCGGCCGGCCGCAGCGGAATTTCCTCCTGCCAGTAGAGGCAGGCTTTCAGCCTCCCATCGGCGGTCAGGCGCAGCCGGTTGCAGGAGTGGCAAAAATGACGGCTAATCGGGTGAATCAGCCCGATGCCGCCTTTGCCGCCGGGCAAAGTAAACGATTCGGCCGGGCCCGCACCTGCGGGGGGGTCCGCCGGAATGAGCGGCAGCCCCATGGACGCGGCTGTTTCTTTAACATAAGAGAGAGGCAGGTAGCGCCGGCCATATTTCCGGTCATGGTCGCCGATGGGCATATATTCAATAAAGCGCACGTAGAGCGGGTATTCCTGCGCCAGCCTTAAGAAGTCCGCCACCTCGGTGTGGTTTATCCCCTTCATGAGCACGGTATTGATTTTGACCGGCTGCAGGCCCACCTCCAGGGAGGCTTTGATCCCTTCCTGGACAGCGCGCAGGTCGCCCCGGCGGGTGATCTTTTTAAAAACTTCTTCGCGCATGGAATCAAGGCTGATGTTGACCCGTTTCAGCCCCGCCTTCTTCAAAGCGGCAGCGTAGTGGGGCAGCAGAATCCCGTTGGTGGTCATGGCGATATCGCTGATGCCCGGAATGCGGGCGATCCCTTCAACCAGGCTGACCACTCCCTTGCGGACAAGGGGCTCCCCGCCGGTGATGCGGATTTTTTTAATGCCCAGTTCGGCTCCGACCGCCACGATCTGCAGGATTTCTTCATAGGTCAGGATTTCCTGGTGCGGGATATGCTTAACCCCTTCCGGGCCCATGCAGTAGATGCAGCGCAGGTTGCAGCGGTCGGTGACCGAGATGCGCAGGTAATCATGTGCCCTCCCAAATCTGTCAATTAGCGGCATTCTTTCTACTCTCCTGGATTTAAAGTACCAACAAATCTAATTGCTTGCCGTTCTTGTCCCTAAAGGCTTCCGCTCCGGTTCACCGTGTCTAAATTTCAATCAGGCGGCCGCTTTCGCGCATGCTGTAGCCGCCCATCGCTTCGACCTGCTTTTGGAAGAGCGGATCCGTGATCACCTCAAGGATAGCCTGTCCCTCGGGCGAGCGGTAGAATTCCGCCTCCATAAGCAGGTCGTATCTTTCCTCGGTGACGGGAATGAAGTCCAGTCCGAATGCGCGGGCAGCGGGAAGAATCCCCAGTCCGGCCCGGCCGGAACCGGCCGCCACCGACGCAGCCACGTTTAAGTGAGTATATTCCTCGCGCTGGTAACCGTAGATGTCGGCGGGCGTTAGCTTCTCCTGCGCGAGCAGGTAGTCAAAAAGCACGCGCGTGCCGGCCCCGCGCTGGCGGTTGACATAACTAATCTTATGCGCCGCAATATCGGCTACCGATTTGATCCCATCGGGGTTGCCGGGCGGCACAATCCAGCCCTGCATCCGGTAAGCCAGGTTGACCAGGCAGAGATCGCAGCCCGGCAGCATCTTCCGGATATAGGGAACATTGTATGCACCGCTTTCAGGGTCGAAAAGGTGCATCCCGGCCAGGTGAGCCTGTCCCTTGCCGATGGCGTTAATCCCGCCCATGCTGCCCAAATGGGCCGAAGAGAGGGAGAGGCGGCTGTCCTTTTCTTTCAGCGCCGTGGCCAGCAGGTCAATGATCAGGTCGTGGCTGCCGGAGACCAGCAGGTTGTGGCGCAGCGCGGCAGCGGGGCGGTAGAGCTCGATCTCCACGGTTTGGCCCTGTTCGAAGCCGAGCGAATTCTCGGGGATAATTAAAAGCCCGTCGGCGCGTACCAGGGACATGGTTACGCCGGCTCCCCGGTCAAGGGGGTTGGCGATAAAACGGCCGTTCACAAAGCCCACGGCCATGCGCACGTGCTCCTCCACCCCGATCTCGGAGACTATGCGCCGCCCCAGCGAAACCATGAGGCGTTCCCGCTCCGGGGGGGCGGTTCCCCGGTAGAGGTAGAGTAGGGGGCGGACAAACCATTCCAGGCTCATGTAGGCAGAGACCGGGTATCCCGGCAGCCCGATTACCGGTTTGCCGGAGATTGTGCCCAGGATCGTCGGTTTGCCCGGGCGGGTGGCCACCCCGTGCAATAAAACGCTGCCCAGCTCGGCGATGATCGAAGCGGTGTAATCCTCCCGCCCGGCTGAAGAACCGGCATTGATGATAACCATGTCTGCGCTGCCAACAGCCCGGGCAAGCGTTTCTTTGAGCAGGGCGCGATCATCAGCAACAATGGGGTAAAGGACGGGGTCTGCGCCCCATTCCTGCAGGTAGGCGCCGATGGCGGTGCTGTTGAAATCGGGGATGCGGCCGGGCTTGCGCGCCGCATCGGCGGGGATCAGCTCCGAGCCGGTCGGGATCACGGCCACGCGAGGCCGCTGCAGCACTTCGACCGCGTTCACCCCCCCGGCCAGAAGCGCGCCCAGGTCTTGGGGGCGCAGCAGGTGGTAGGCCGGCACGATCATTTCCCCGGCGACCACGTCTTCACCGACGGGGCGGACATGCTGCCAGGGAGCGGCCGGGGCCAGGATCTCCACCGCCTTGTCTGCAACTGGCTGGATATCCTCGACCTTGATAACTGCGTCAAAACCTTCTGGCAGCGGGTCGCCCGTATCAACCTCTTGATAATCCTGATCTGGTAAAAGGCGCAGCGGCTTCTGATCGGAAGCCCCAAAGGTGTGCGCGGCGCGCACGGCGATGCCGTCCATGGCGGCGGCATGAAAGCCGGGCATGGAAAGGGCGGCAAAAACCGCCCGCGCGGTAACCCGGCCCAGTGCCTCTTTCACCGGGACCGTTTCTGTGCGGCGCGGGATGGAGACGTTTGCTAAAAATCTTTCCAGCGCCTCGCTCCGGGGGGTATTGCTCAAGTAAATATTACGCATCTCAACAACCCCTAACCACTGGTTCGATTTTATCGCTTTCTTTATTACTCACACCATGATATCCACTCATCAATAATCAGGCAAGCTGCGAATGGCCAGCATAGAGTCAGGATAAGGGGGGCGCCGGCTTACTCCCACAACAGCACCTCAACGCTTTCCCCTTGCAGCAGCCCCTCTATTTCCGCGGGTACGGCAATCAGCCCGTCCGCCTCCGCCAGGGTGCGCAGCATCCCCGAACGGCCGAAAACGGGGATCGCCTTGAGCCCGGTGCCGTCTTCTTCAAGCTTTACCCGCACGTAATCGGTGCGCCCGGCGCGGGAAGCAATATTCCTCGCCAGGACGGCCTTCACGGTTGGCCGATAACGCCGCCGCGCCCGGCCGGTGAGCCGGTTTAAGATGGCGATGCCGAAGAGGGAGAAGATCAGCAGGGCGGAAACCGGATGCCCGGGAAGGCCGAGCACCGGTTTGCCACCGCAACTGGCGAGCAGCGTCGGTTTGCCCGGCTGGATGGAGATCCCTTCGACCAATAGTCCCGGCTCGCCCAGTTCCCGCATCACCCGTGCCGTAAAGTCGCGGGTGCCGACGGAGCTGCCTCCCGACAGCACCAGGCAGTCAACCCGGGGTAACAGGGCACGGGTCTTTTCCAAAAAAACCGGGTAAGAATCGGTCAAGATTCCACCGTGAAAAACCTCTGCCCCGGCCTGGTGCGCCAGGTAGGCCAGGGCAATGGCGTTGCTGTCGCGGATCCGGCCGGGCGGCAGTTCCCTGGTCTCGCAGGGCACCAGTTCGTCTCCCGTGGAAAAGAGACCGATCACCGGGGCGCGGTATACTTTGACCCGGGTAATGCCCAGAGAAGCAAGCACCCCCAGCTCGGGGGCGCGCAGGCAAGTGCCCGGTGTAAAAACAATGTCGCCCCGGGTCAGGTCTTCACCTTTATGAATTACGTTTTCTCCCGGGGCCACCTGCCGGAAAATTTGCACCGTGGCCGCGGCATCGCCAATGGCCTCGGTGTCTTCGATCATCACCACCGCGTCCGCCCCGGCGGGCAGCATCCCGCCGGTATGCACGAGCAGGCACTGGCCCCGATTAATGGCGGGCGCTTGCTGCCCCATCAATACCTCGCCGCGGCTCTCCAGCAGGGCGGGCATTCCTTCCTGGGCTCCGAAAGTATCGGCTGCTGCTACAGCGTAACCGTCCACCGTAGAGCGGGTAAACCCAGGCACATCTTCGGGTGCCACAACCGCTTCAGCCAGGCATCTGCCGCCGGCAAGCTTTAGTTCCACCGTCTCGGCGGGAAGCGGTTGAAAATGTTGGTCAATGAGGTCCAGCACCACGTCCGGATCGGTTACTTGCATCAATTTCAATGCCACAGGTCACCTCGAATAAGTAGTTAGCCGCGCCTCCTCGCAGGGAAGGCACGGCTATGAAAAGCTTTACCGGATCTCCTTTCCAAGCACGGGAGGCGGGGGGATTTCTCCCCCAACCCAGACCTTCCGCCCTAGCGCTTTTGTAAAAGCCGTAGGCGCAAAGGTTCGGAGCACTTTTTTTCAATCTATTCTCTATACCTAACATTATAACATTTTGTCTAGCATTTACAATGTTCCTGTTTGTTCAGCCGTAAAGGGGCAGCACTCATCTTAATAGGGAAAAAAGAGGAGTCCCAAAAGGGCCCCGAGGCCGATAATTAAAAACGGGCTAAGCTTGCGCATCAGGTTCACGGCTAAAAAAACGGCGGCAATCAGCGCAGTGGTTAAATCGGTCAACGCCTCCTGGCCCAGGGAAAAAACGGCCAGGCAGATCAGGGCGATTACAGCAGGGTGAAGACCTTTGAGAAAGAGGGTCGCGTGCGGATTCCGGATGAGCTGCTGCAGAAAGCGGCCCAGCAGCAGTAAAATCACCAGCGAGGGGGTGACCACTCCCAATGTGGCCAGCGCTGAACCGGCGATTCCGGCCACCCGAAAGCCCACAAAGCTAGCGGTGTTAATGGCTACCGGACCCGGCGTCATTTCGGCGATGGCGAGAATATCCAGGAACTCGGGAGCGGTCAGCCAGCCGTAGCGGTTGATAATTTCCGCCTCCATGAGCGGGATCATGGCGTAGCCGCCGCCAAGGGTAAAGAGGCCGATCTTGGTAAAAGTCCAGTAGAGTAAAAGCAACAGCGAGAGCACGGCCGCTTACGGCGCCTCCTTTCGAAAGAGAACTAGCCCCGCGAGGCCGCCGGCAAGCATGACCGCGATGGGGTGAAGATTGCAAAGCAAGGCGATTAAAAAAAGCGCCGCCGCCAAAACGATGCTGGCCCGGCCGCTGAGCAACTGCCGGCCCAGAGAAACGGCGGCCGAAGCGATCAGCGCCACTATGGCAGGGCGTATCCCGTAAAAAACCGCCTGCACGTAGACATTGCCCTGGTAAACGGGAAGAAAAAAAGCGGCGATGAGCAAAATGATTGCAAAGGGAGGGAGAATGACCCCCAAGGTGGCGAGCAGCGCCCCGGGAAGGCCGCGCAGGTGCAAGCCGATCTGAATGGAGCAGTTCAGCGCCAGGGTGCCGGGGACACTTTGGGTAATGACGAGGAACGTGGAGAAGGTTTTAAAATCGGTCCATTGATTGCGCTCGACAATTTCGCGCTGGATGATTGGCAGCATGGCGTAGCCGCCGCCAAAGGTGAAGGCACCGATCTTTAGGAATACCCAAAAAATAGATAATAAGGAGACGCGCGCCCTGGTCTCTTCTTGTGCAGTCGTGGCCTGGTGCAAACTGGTTTACCCCGTTTCATCTCTCAAGCCGGCTTGGAGCTCACTTCCTGAAGGGTTTGTTCTTTTGCTATTATTAGCTTCATAAAGCTTTTCTAACGCGGCAAAGCCGCGCAAGGCAGCCTGCAGCGAAGTGACCAGGTTTTCCCTTTCTTCAGGCTTGAGCTGCTCGGCCAAGCTGGTGAACTGTAAATGGCGCCGTTCAAAAACAAGGCGGGCCAGTTGCCGCCCGTATGCAGTGAGGCTGACCCTGACCACGCGCCGGTCTTTTTCGTCCCCGCGCCGCCGGACCAGATTTAAATTAACCAGGCGGGTCACCAGCCGGGTGGCGGCGCTTTCCGCCAGGTTTATCTCGCTGCTCAGCTCGCCCATGGTGCGGTTGTCCTTGAGGTATAATACCAGCAAGGCGTTAATTTGCCCCGGGGTAATTCCCAGCCCAGCCAGTTCCCGGTTTTCTTCGGCATTGAGGTAATGCATCAATTTGGGAAGAAGCGCCTGGATAGCCGCAGTAAACTTTTCTACATCCCGGTGGTCGCTGCCCATCGCTTTTTGCTCCTTATTTTGGCCTGCATACAAGCCGGCTCAGCTTCAGTTCAGGCTGAATTCAGTGCGGCGGCGAAGGCTACGGTTAAATCTGTTCTTATCTCTTTTAGGGTATGTGATCAAATAGAATCTGTCAAGCAAACCAAGGGGACGGTTCTCCTGGTCGCAAACCAAGACCAAGGAGAACCATCCCCCTGATTTGCCCTTAATTTAAGCCTTGCCTGCGACCAGGAGAACCGTCCCCTTGGTTTGCCTTTTATGGCCACAGATCGGCCGTTACATCCCATCCTGCGTTAATATGCAGCGGCCAGGTCCCGGCACCGATCTGGATCGTGCCGGATGCCGGTTCAAGCTCGCCTTCTACGGGCGGTTCCGCAATTTCCCAGGGAGCGTTTCCTTTTAAGCTTTCGCGCGCATGGGGATGGCTTGTGGTGCTGTAGAGGGTCACATCAAGTTCAGGCGAAAGCAGCGCCTGCACCGAACCGCCGCAGTGGATTGACCAGGGAGCCTCGAGCCGATCCAGCCGTAGCTGCATATTTTCGTGAACCCCGGAACCTTCAATAATTAAAAATCTATCCGCAGGCACCAGGACAGTCCGCTTGATCTGGCGCGCGCCATAGTGGAAAAGCCCTATTTGTTCCGGCAGCGGCGCGAGTTGAATATAGAGTGTTTCCCCGGAGCGGTGGGTCTCCAGTGCACCGAAATCGGCCGCGGTAAAGGTTGTTTCTGCGGGAGTGTGGAGGCTCGCCTGCCCGAAAATCTCCAGGTGTTCTCCGGTCGTGCTGTGCAGTTCTAGCTCGCCGTCACCATAGGAGAGCACCACCTTTGCAATCCCGTTTAATGGGATTTTGGTTTTACGCATAGAAAGCGTCTGTTCATAAGCGGTGAGGCCGTCCCGGATGGCCGGGAGCAAACCGCTTTCAGCCAGAACGTAGCCGCCCAGGGTGAAGATAAAAAAGACGAAAACAATGATCATGGAGAAAAAATCGTATTTTATCACAAACTGTCCGTTTCGGTTCAGGGCGCCGGCGGCGATGATTTCCAAGCCCAGCAGGATTAATACGGCCGGCCACCATCTGAGCATGACTTCCAGCATGGAGGCTGCCCCGGAGAAGTGGTCGATCAGCAGCCCTATTCCCAGCAGCACCAGGATCAGCCCCATTGAAAAAGATCCGACCCGCCATTGGCGCATCATTGCTCACTCCCTTCCCCTGTTTCGCAGTGCTCCGCGGGCCGGGGCTCCTCTTCGCCGGAAAGCCGTTTGCCCAGAACCAGCCTGATCCCCCCGGCGATAAAGAGCAGGGCCACCAGGGCGGTGCTAACCCTGCGGACTTGCTCGTAAGAGAAATAATCATGGAGCCAGGGCAAGGCCAGCCGGTTGATGATCAAGATCACCCCGATGGCGATCAGACCGTATCCAACCCAGCGCTGCTTTTCGGCCAGCCATTTCCACGGGGAAGCGATCGCGGGCGGCTCCGGAGCCACGTGGCCGTTGTTAAAGTGCTGCAGCGCGTCAAAGAGACTGTAAAACCAGATTACGGGCAGCAGGTAGGCAAAAATGGTAAGGTTAAGCCAGTCCATCAGGAAGATGGAGAGGAGAAAGGAGAGCATGAACTGCAGCCCTCTCTCCATCCAGCCCAGGTAAAGATGTCCCACCCCGGGCAGGATGGATAAAATGACGGTTAAAAACTTGCTTTTAGCCATAGTCCTGATCCTCCTTATTGCCAGGCAGCCTAATCGGCCCTGTTTTCGTTGTGGAAGAGTTCCCCGGGCAAACCGGCGGCAACCGTTTCGTTAATAAGCCGGGGAATGTGCCGGGTTTCTTTCAGGAGTGCGGGAAGCCCCGCTGCCACGGCATCAAAAGCGCCGCCCGCCATTAAAACCAGCGTGATGACGGCGGCAGCGATATAGTTGAACAGCAGGCGGCTTTTCCTTTTCCGGGCGGCTTCACGCTGCTTTCGCCGGATCAAGCGCCACAGGTTAGCTTCGAAATCCGGCAGCAGCAGGGCTGCCGCTTCGGCTTCTTCTTCACCGGCCAGCTCGAGGTAGCTGTTCAGGCAGCGGTCGCACCGTAAAAGGTGCCGTTCCATGCGACGGCGCCTGTTCCGGTCCAGGGCGCCGCGGCAATAGCGGGACCAATCGGCGCTGCTGTAATGAGCCATCCCTACAAGCCCTCCTTCAACTGTTCTTTTAAGATCTGCCGCGCCCGGTAAAGGCGCGATTCCACCGTCTTCACCGTGACCCCCGCTTCCCTGGCCAGTTCCCGGTAACTCTTCCCCTCAAAGAGGTAGCTGATCAGGGTTTGCCGGTAGGGAGGGGGCAGGCTGTTTACAAGGGCGGCCAGACGGCTTCGCGAGGCCTCGCGAAAAAATTCGTCTTCGGCGGAGCCGGCCACCGCGCCGCCCCATTCGACCGGTGAAGCCACACTGAACTCGGCGCGGCGCCGTTCCCGGCGGCGGCACCAGTCCACCGCCTTGTGCGTGGCAATGCGGGCCAGCCAGGTCTTAAGGTTGCCGCCCCGGTATCCGGGCAGCGATTGATAGACCTGCCAGAATGTTTCCTGCAGCACGTCCTGGGCCTGGTCCGGATCACGCACGATCGGCAGGATTACCGCCATCAGGTAACCTTTATACTGCGCGATCAGGCTGGAAAAGAGATCGCCATTACCGGCGCTCCTTTTCTCGATCCGTTCTTCAGCCACAAGCAGTGCAACCTCCTTTAAAAACCCTTAACATAAGACGCTCCAAACCCTAAAAACCCTGCAGAAAAAAATACCGGGAGAAACCAAATTGTGATGGGGTTCCACCAGCGATTATATTTCTTTCCCCGGCAAACTTCAATTTGCTCGCAGCAGTCCTTTTTGCTATACTTAGATTAGTATAATTTTACATTCACGAACCCAAAGGGGGATCGGATCATGCTGAAAATAGTGGGCTTTGCGCCGCACCCGCCGATCATTATCCCGGAAGTGGGGGGCGACTATCTCGAGCAGGCCAGGGAGACCGTGTCCGGGCTGCGCGAACTGTGCCGCCGCTTCGCAGCGGCCAAGCCGAAGCGGCTGATCATCATTACCCCGCACGGGCCGCTGCTGCGAGATGGCATCGCCGTTCCCGCCGTTTCGCGGTTGCAGGGTGATTTCGGCGACTTTGGCGCGCCGCAGGTTACCCTGAGCTTCGCCCAGGATCAGGCCTTGCTCTACCGCCTGCAGCAGGAAACGGCGGGGGAGAAGGCGCAGCTCGTCCCTGTCAAGGGTTTTCGTATGCTCGATTCCGGCGCCGCCGTCCCGCTTTATTACCTGCAAAAAGAGGGAGTTGAAGCGCCGGGGCTGCATCTGACCTTTGGGCTGCTGCCCTATCGCGATCTTTACGATTTCGGCAAAGCCCTGCGCCGCGCGCTGGAAAACCACGGCTTGCCCTACGCCATTTTAGCCAGCGGCGACCTTTCACACCGCCTTAAACCGGGTGCGCCAAACGGCTATGATCCGCGCGGCGCTGAATTCGATCACCTCTTAGCTGAACTGCTGCGCCAGGGGCGCACGGAGGAACTGCTCAATCTCGATCCCGAACTGGTTGAAGCTGCGGCCGAGTGCGGCCTGCGCTCCCTGATCATTGCCCTGGGGGTCCTGGACGGAATTCCCTACGATACCGAGATTATTTCTTATGAAGGTCCCTTCGGAGTCGGTTACCTTGTGGCCGAGTTAAAGCCGCGCGCGGCGGAAAGCGGCGCCAAGAAAGAGGCGGGCGCCGTGGCAGCTGCGTCGGCCGAGGGCAGCGCGGCGGCTGAAAGGGGAGGCGAGAGCGCGCCGGTAGCCCTGGCCCGGCAGGCCCTTAAGCATCAACTCGAGTACGGCCGCCCGCTGCCAACACCTGGGCAGTTGCCGCCTGAACTGAGCGGGCGGGCCGCCGCTTTTGTTTCGCTGCACAAAGGGGGCGAGCTGAGGGGCTGTATCGGGACGATCGCCCCGGTGCACCCTACCCTGGCCGCAGAGATCATCGCCAACGCCGTCAGTGCCGGGTTCAATGACCCCCGCTTTGCGCCCCTGCGCCGTGAAGAACTGGAACAGTTGGTCATCTCGGTGGATGTGCTCAGCCCGCTGGAGCGGATTAGCGATCCCGGTGCCCTTGACCCGAAAAAATACGGCGTGCTCGTGCGCAGCGGGCACCGCAGCGGCCTCCTTCTGCCGGACCTGGAAGGGGTGGATACCGTAGAGGAGCAGCTTCGGATCGCCCGCCTTAAAGCCGGCATTGCCCCCGGCGAACCGGTGGAACTCTACCGCTTCACCGTAACCCGGTATTATTAGGGGTTGGAGGCCGGAATCGAAGTCAGAAGTGGAGGGCAGGTGAGAATGTGACGATGCGCAAGGCACAGTTTTATGCCAGGGAAGAAGGGGCGGTTATCTGCCTGCTCTGCCCGCGCCGCTGCCGTCTCGCCGAGGGGCAGACCGGAATTTGCGGCGCCCGCCGGGTGGTGGAGGGTGAGCTGCAGACCCTGAACTACGGCCTCTGTTCGGCCGCACACTGGGATCCGGTCGAGAAAAAACCGCTCTACCACTTCTATCCCGGCAAGGCAGTCTTTTCCCTGGGCACATTCGGGTGCAACCTGCTATGCTGCTTCTGCCAGAACTGGAGCATTGCCCGCGCCAAACCGGAAAATGCGCCCTTTGGCAGCGCAATTACCCCGGAAGAAGTGCTCGCCGAGTTAAAGGGCGCGGGCAGCCCCCCGGAGATCGCCGGCGTGGCCTTTACCTACAACGAGCCCTCCATCTGGTTCGAGTTTGTCTGCGATACCGCCCGACTGGTGAAAGCGCACGGCTACCGCACGATCATGGTCACCAACGGCTTTATCAGCAGCGAAGCCCTGGCGGAGCTGCTGCCCCTGATCGACGCTTTTAACATCGATGTGAAGGCCTTTAACGACCGCTTCTACAGCGAGTATTGCCGGGGCATGCGCCGCCCTGTTCTCGAAACGGTGGAGGCGGCGGCACGCCACTGCCACGTGGAGGTCACCTGCCTGCTCATTCCCACTTTAAACGATGACCCGGAAGAGCTGGAAGAGCTGGCCGGCTGGCTCTCCGGCCTTTCGCCCGCCATCCCGCTTCATTTCTCGCGCTATTTTCCCCAGTATAAACTTGATTTGCCGCCCACACCCCTGGAGAGCCTAAAGCGGGCCCGCGCCATCGCACAGAATAAACTGGATTATGTCTACCTGGGCAACGTTGATTTGCCCGGCACATCAGATACATTCTGCCCCGGGTGCTCGCAGCTGCTGATCCGGCGGCGCGGTTACAGTGTGAGCCTTGCCGGCCTGCACGGCCGCCGCTGCAACCGCTGCAACCGCGAGATCAAGCTGGTGCTGCCATCATGAAAGAGGCGGTTTTCTCTATCCGGCGGGGAATGATTGTGTCCCGTTTCTTCATACTATCAAATAAAGCCGGCTAATTAGCCCGCAGCCTCCTTTACTGGATAAGTTAGCCGCTTTAGGGAAAAAAGACTTTGCCGATCCGGCGCCATCTTTTATTTCTCTTTGAAGGTATTCACCTGAATTAAGGCGAATAAGCAATATTATTCGTAAAAAAAACGATTACACGAGGGGTCACCTGCAAATTGGCCATTTTGGACCGGATTATTGCTGCGCTGTTACAATTAAACATCAGTTGGCGCGATGTTGTCGATATTATTATCGTCTCCTACGTTTTTTACCGGTTAATATTGATCATTCGCGGCACCCGGGCTGAACAGTTGATCAAAGGCCTGGTGGTGCTGTTGCTGGCCATGATTGTCAGCGACCAGCTTGGCTTTAATACTCTGCACTGGCTGCTCCGGCAGGTGATGACCGTCGGCCTGATTGCCCTGCCGATTATCTTTCAGCCTGAACTGCGCCGCGCACTGGAACAGCTTGGGCGCGGCAAGATCTTCCAGCGCTCCTACTGGGATTGGAGCCCGCGGGAATTTGACCACATGTTGGATGAATTGACGAAAGCCATCCCCGTGCTGGTAAAAAAGCGGATCGGCGCTTTGATCGTCATTGAACGGGAGACAGGCCTCAAGGACTGGATCGCGACCGGCATACCGGTTGAAGGGATTGTTTCAGCTGAGCTGCTGGTGAACATCTTTTTCCCGCGCAGCCCGCTGCACGACGGGGCAGTCATCATTCGCGGCAGCCAGATCGTGGCCGCCGGCTGTTTCCTGCCACTTTCCGACGATCCCTCCCTAAGCAAGGAGCTGGGGACCAGGCACCGGGCGGCAATCGGCATTTCCGAGCAGTCGGATGCCGTGGCGATCATTATTTCCGAAGAAACCGGGATTATCTCCATCGCCCAAAACGGTGTTTTAACCCGCTATTTAGACGAGAAAAAGCTGCGGGCCATCTTAACCGAGCTGTGCGCGCCGCCGCGAGAGGGTTTCATTCTTTGGCCGTGGAGGAATAGTAAATAATTATGGAAAAGTTTTTGCGCAGCAACTATCTTGCCCGGGCCCTGGCAGTTTTCCTTGCCATTGCCCTCTGGCTTTTTGTGACCGGGGATAATATCACCCGCAACACACCTTCGCGGACTGTCATGAAGGATGTCCCCCTGAATTACGAGAACCTGGAGCCCGGCCTGGTGGTGACCAGCGAGCTCGGCACCGTGGACGTCACCCTGGAGGGGCTGGCCGACGCTTTTGAAGGCCTGACGATCAGTGACGTAGATGCCCACGTGGATCTGGCAGAAAAGGAGGCCGGGGTACATCGCTTGCAGGTTAGGGTGAAGCCACCCCGCGGCCTCGAGCTGGTTACCTTTACCCCGGAGCAGGTTGAGCTGGTCATCGAACCGTTAATCTCCGCTGACTTTCCAGTATATGTAGAATATTCCGGCACCCCTGCGGCCGGATGGATGAGGCAAAAAGCCGGTTTTGAGCCGATGCACATTAGCGTGGAAGGTCCCCAATCAGTGATCGAAACGATCAGCCGGGTGGTGCTTTACATCGATCAGAGCGGCAAGCGCAGCGAATTTAAAGGAGAACTGGCCCCTGTGCTTCTTGACGATCAGGGCAAGGAAATTGACAGCAAAGGGCTGGAGATCTCACCGGAAAAAATAGCTTTTACCATTTATTTTGTGGAAGTCGGCGACTAGTCGGCTTGGCACGGTTTCTATCGTGCCCGTTTTTTATGGATTCGTATTTAAATGGGGGGCTGAAACATGGGAAAACTATTTGGCACTGACGGGATCCGCGGTGTGGCCAACCGGGATCTCACTCCTGAACTGACCTACCGGATCGGGCGCATCGCCGCATCTTTGCTCGGGAAAGAAGAAGAGCTCCCGTTATTTGTGATCGGCCGCGATACCAGGGTATCCGGAACCATGCTTGAAGGCGCCCTGATGGCCGGCATTACCTCCGCCGGGGCAACCGTGCGCCTGCTAGGTGTTGCCTCGACCCCGGCCGTGGCGTATGTGACCCGCAGCATGAAGGCTACCGCCGGCGTGGTTATCTCAGCTTCGCATAACCCCACCGAATACAACGGTTTAAAGTTCTTTGACCGGCGCGGCATGAAACTGCCGGATGCCGTGGAAGAGGAGATCGAGCGCATTTACTTTGCCCAGGTCGACGCGCTGCCCCGCCCGGAAGGCCAATCGGTCGGCCAGGCGTATCCCGATTGCGAAGCGCTGGACAGCTACCTTTCGTACCTGAAAGGCATGGCGCCCTCGCTGCGCGGACTGCGCCTCGTGATCGACTGCGGGCACGGCGCCGTCTGCCGGCTGGCCGATGCGCTGTTCAGCTCCCTGGGCGCGGAAACGGTGATGCTGCACGATACCCCGGACGGCAGCCGGATTAATGTGGCCTGCGGCTCCACCGATACGACCGACCTGCAGCAGGAGGTCGTCCGCAGCGGCGCCTCGCTGGGCCTTGCTTTCGACGGCGACGCCGATCGCCTCATCGCCGTTGATGAAAAAGGCAACCTGGTCGACGGCGATGCGGTCATGGCCATCTGTGCCATCGATATGGTCGGCAGCGGCAGCTTGAACCACAATACCCTGGTGGCTACCGTGATGAGCAACGGCGGCCTCGATATGCTCGGCGAAGAGGTTGGCTTTAAAATCATCCGCACCGCAGTGGGTGACCGCTATGTTTTGGAGAAGATGCTCGAAGGCGGTTACAATCTCGGGGGCGAACAATCGGGGCATATTATCTTTACCGACCATTCCACCACCGGAGACGGCTTGCTGACCGCGCTGCAGCTTTTGAAATCCGTGCAGGTTAAAGGTCGTCCCCTCTCCGAACTGGCCGCCCGCTTAAAACGGCTACCCCAGGTTCTCTATAATCAAAAGGTAGCCCGCAAAGAAGGCTGGGATCAAAACCAGGCCATCCAAAGGGCCGTACAGGAAGTTAAGACAGCCCTGGGCCGCTTCGGGAGGGTGCTCGTGCGCCCCTCCGGCACGGAACCTTTAATCCGGATCATGCTCGAAGGCCCCCTGCCGGAAGAAAAACTGCACGCCTATGCCCATTCCCTGGCCGAAATCATCGCCCGCGAGCAATCATAACGAAGAGGGGCAAGGTGCGGGGACAATCGCTGGTTAACAGCCGCCGCGTAATCTTGAAATAATGTTCCGGTCATGCTATAGTGTTTGTTGTTAATAAAAATAGGAGCACACAAATTCCATGTATTCTGTTCGTTTAAGATAAGCAAGCATATAAAAAGCAATAGTACACCTCCACCTGCAGTGGGCTTTTTTGCTATGCTTATTTTTACGAATCAGGGCGTGGAATAGGGGAACCGCCTTCTGGCGGTGTTTTTCCTTATTATTTGCTGTCTTTTGATCGTGGCAATGCAGATTAACGCCTGCCTGGCAGGGGTAGTCTGCTTTTTTTATATTTGGCCTAAACAAGAAGTGATTGAGAATACAAAAATTAGATAGCAACAAGGGAGTAATTGATATGACGTTCCAAATGGCGGAATGGAAACGAAAATTTTTCACGATCTGGACGGGACAGGCGGTCTCATTGATCACCAGCGCGATCCTGCAAATGGCGATTATATTCTATCTAACCGAGAAGACGGGTTCAGCCCTGGTGCTATCCCTTGCTTCTATGGCCGCATTTTTACCATACGCTCTCTTAGGACCGGCAATTGGGGTGCTGGTCGATCGTTATGACCGGAAACTGGTGATGATTGGCGCTGATTTAATTATTGCTGTAGCCGGCGCGGTTTTGGCCCTGGCAGCCCTGTTTATGGAGCTGCCGGTGTGGATGATCATGGTGGTTTTATTTATCCGCAGTGCCGGCACCGCCTTTCATACACCGGCGCTTAGTGCTGTAACCCCCCTTTTTGTGCCGTCAGATCAGCTGACAAGGTATGCCGGCTTCAGCCAGTCCATGCAGTCGCTCAGCTATATTCTGAGTCCGGCTTTGGCCGCATTCTTATACGGTGTCTGGGCCTTAAATGCCATCATCGCCATTGATGTGGCGGGAGCTTTAATTGCTTGTTTAACGGTAGCGTTTGTGTCTATTCCGAAGGTCGATACACAGCAAGGAGACCGGGCGCGGAATTTTATGCGCGAGATGAAAGAGGGGTTTTTGGCGATAAAAGAAAACAAAGGCCTCTTTGCTCTATTGCTAATCGGCACATTGTATATGTTTGTTTATATGCCGATCAATGCTCTTTACCCTTTAATGAGTATGAGCTATTTTTCCGGAACACCGATGCATGCCTCTATTACCGAAATCGCTTATGCCTCCGGCATGATGGCGGGCGGTCTCCTTTTGGGGTTGCTAGGAGGCTTTAAAAAGAGGATCGTATTAATGACTGTTTCTATTTTGTTGATGGGGCTTAGTCTGGCGGTTTCCGGATTGCTGCCCGTAAACGGGTTCGCCCTGTTTGTGGTCTGCTGCTTATTAATGGGGCTGTCGGTTCCATTTTACAGCGGTGTGCAAACAGCCCTTTTCCAGGAGAAAATTAAACCGGAATATCTGGGGCGCGTTTTCTCCCTGACGGGAAGCATTATGTCCCTGGCCATGCCCGTAGGGCTGATCCTTTCGGGATCCTTTGCTGACCAGATCGGAGTAAGCAGCTGGTTTCTCGTCTCTGGGGTATTAATCACCGCTATTGCCTTATTATGCCTGCTGGTCCCTGCGGTCAGAAAGCTGGATCAGAATAGTATTTAGTGCTCATTGCTCCGCAGATAGGTATTGTGGGGTAATGGGGCTGGATAAAATATAATTTTTCAGGGTTTTATTAAGCGCTGAGTTGTCTTCAATGATCAGGTAGGTTGTCCGCTCAATCAGCGGGGTGAAGTTGACAATCTTTGTCTTCGGACTTAAAAGTGAAGTTGCAACATAAGAGGTGCACGGCGCAATACCCAGGTTTTGTTCGACAAATTTTTTGATGGCGATTGATTGGGGACTCACTGCAATGATGGATGGTTTAAAACCGAGCGAAAGGCAAAGCCTGGTAAAATCACGGCGGAAAGGCGTGACCGTGACAAAATTTTCAGCGACTAAATCGGCCAGGGCGACGCATTCTTTTGCCGCCATCCAGTGGGATTTGGAGACAAGAAAAACCATTTTATCCTTAATGAGCGGGTAAGAAAGAGCTTTATACTTATCGGTAAGCTCGTTAACAATGATTGCATTTAGCTCTTTGGCCTCAAACTTCTTGACCAGAGCGCTGCTTTTATCCTCAATAATCTCCAGGTTGATATCTGGATATCTGCTTTGAAAGGCACTGAGTATGGCAGTTATGCCTTGATAGGTAATCGCCGGAATCGCCCCGATTTTAATCGTTCCCTTGATTAAATTAGAATGTTCCAGCATTGCGTTTTGCGCTTTTTTTACTTCAGTCAGAATCCTTTGGGCATAAACAACAAAATCTTTCCCCGCTTCGGTAAGGGTGACAGATTTCTTATTCCGCACAAAAAGCTGCACGCCAAGCTGTTCTTCAAGTTTTTTAATTCCGTGCGAGAAAGCTGATTGGGAAACATTTATTTCTTTAGCTGCTTTGGAGAAATTTTGATAATTGGCCAGGGCCAGAACATATCTAAGCTGGTAGAGTTCCATCGCTATCTCCTCTTGCCGGCATGCCGGTTGTTGCCTATCATATCTGATTATAAATATTGTGTGCTACAGCTACAATTCAAATATTAGATAGATAGCCCTATTGCTTAAATGGACAGAAGGTAAAGAAAATAACAACAAATCAATGATATAGATTATGATCATACATAACTTAGATAAAAGCGGCAAGTGTTTGATGATATAATTTATGTAAATTCAGGCGTATCTGCTGCGTAATAAACTTATGATTGCCAGCAGTATTCGATTTGGAGGTTTACAATTGAAAGAAAAATTGAAAGTCGTCCATTTTCTCAACCAATTCTTTGGCCAAATTGGAGGCGAAGTTAAGGCAAATGTCGGTCCCATGATTACCGAAGGTCCCCTGGGTCCTGGTTTGGCCATTAACCAGGCGCTGGCCGGTGAAGGCGAGGTAGTGGCAACCATAATCTGCGGAGACAATTACTTCGCGGAAAATATGGAAGCAGCCGTTGGCGAGATTGCCGGGATGATCAGGAAATATAATCCGGATTTGGTGCTGGCCGGGCCTGCTTTTAATGCTGGCCGGTATGGGATGGCCTGCGGCGAGGTTTGTAAGGTTGCCCAAAGGCAACTGGGGATTCCCGCCGTCACCGCCATGTACGAAGACAATCCGGGTGTTGATCTTTATAAAAGTGATGTTGTGATCGTGAAGACCGGCCATACGGCAGCTTCGATGAAGGCCGCTGTAAACCAGATGGTAAACATCGGAAAGAAGTTGTTGGACCGGGAGGAAATGTCCCCCAACGCCGATGGTTATTTCCCGCAGGGTTATAAAAAGAACATCTTCTCTTCCGAGCAAGGTGCGAAGCGCGCCGTTGATATGCTTTTAGCCAAACTAAATGGCCAGGAAGTGGTTTCCGAGATAAAGCTGCCTAAATTTGACAAGGTGCCCCCGGCCCCTCCAATCAAAGACTTAAGCAAGGCAGTGATTGCCCTGGTCACTGACGGAGGATTGTATCCGGCGGGCAACCCGGACCGGATTGAGGCCAGCGGGGCGACCAAGTTTGGGCAGTACAGTATTGACCAGGTCGATAGTCTATCCAGTGAGCAATACGAAGTAAATCATAACGGCTACAACAATGCATTTGTGGAGGCAGATCCAAATCGCCTGGTCCCGGTAGATGTGGCGCGGGAGCTGGAGAAAGAAGGTTATATCGGCGAGCTGTTTTCGTATTATTTTGCCACTACCGGGGTGGTGACCACGCTTGCGAATTCCAAGCGGATTGGCGAGTCAATAGCCGGAATACTAAAGAAAAATCACGTGGACGGTGTCATCTTAACCTCAACCTGAGGAACCAGTACACGCTGCGGTGCAGTGTTGGCTAAGGAAATTGAAAGGGTAGGGATACCGGTAGTTCAGGTTGCCAATATGGTCCCCATTGCGCAAATGGTCGGCTCCAACCGGGTTAAAAGGGGTAACAGCATTGTTTGTCCCCTGGGCGATCCGGAAT
>JAAYGO010000236.1 GCA_012727685.1 Bacillota bacterium
CTTAATACTATAAAAAATATTTCTATAATTTGCAGGATTTATTGTTTAAGTGAAGAAATATCAGTCGCAAAGCCAATTTTTTGCTAAACCTAACCTCCTACCTATACTATACAGGGCTAAGCCCTGTCTTTTTTTTGCACCCTGGACCATTTAATAGCTTCTATGTCACATTTTAAAACTAAAAAGCTACCATTGATTATGTTTTAATATTGATAGACCTCATCCTTCAACCCAAAGCCTCGACCAGCATACAGTTTATCAAGGAGTGGTTAAGTGTTTAGCGATAAACAAAGGTTTAAACAAAGCTTTGTTCAAAAATTAAGCACAAGCAGAGGCAAGAGCATGGAGGAAGCAACGGCGCTGGATCTCTATAAAACCCTCGGCGAAATGATCCGCGATTATGTCATGGAGCGGTGGGTGGCGACTGCCAGGCGTTACCGCGCCGCAGAAGCCAAGCAGGTCTACTATTTCTCCATGGAATTCTTGCTGGGCCGCCTCTTGGAAAGCAACTTAATCAACCTCGGGCTGCTGGAACTGTGCGTAGAGGGATTAAAAGAACTCGGCATCGACTTTGCAGCAGTGGCCAATGAAGAGTTTGATGCCGGTTTAGGAAACGGCGGCCTGGGCCGCCTGGCGGCATGCTTTCTCGATTCCCTGGCCTCTATGCATTTGCCGGGTCACGGTTATGGCATCCGTTACAAGTATGGCCTCTTTGAACAGAGAATTATGGATGGCTACCAGGTGGAGCTGCCTGAATACTGGTTGCGGGAAGGCAATGTCTGGGAAGTGCGCAGGCCTGAAGATGCAGTTGAAGTGAGATTCGGCGGCTTTGTGCGAATGGCACAGGAGCGGGGAAGAATCTGTTTCTGTCACGAAGGAAGCGAGGCGGTCCTGGCCGTGCCTTATGATATCCCGGTGGTCGGCTATGGCAATCAAACCGTCAATACTCTGCGCTTGTGGGACGCAGAATCAGTACTGACAGAACGCTGCGCCTCTCTAGGGTGTTACCGGGACGTGGTTAATTACAAGCATTCCCTGGAGTCGATTACCGAGCTGCTTTATCCGGACGATTCTGATCTTGAGGGTAAACGGCTGCGCTTAAAACAGCAGTATTTCCTTGTTTCCGCAGGTGTGCAGGACCTGGTGCGTCGGCATAAAGCCCATTACGGGACCGTGTTGAATTTCCACGAGAAAAATGCAATTCATGTTAATGATACTCACCCGGTGCTGGCCATACCGGAACTGATGCGCATCCTGATGGACCAGGAAGGACTGGGCTGGGAGCAAGCCTGGTCAATTACCACCGCCACGGTTTCCTATACCAATCACACCATTCTGTCAGAGGCACTGGAAAAATGGCCGGTGGACATTTTTAAACCGCTGCTGCCGCGCATTTATGCCATCGTCGAAGAAATCGATAGGCGCTTTAAAGACGAGGCCGCGGCCAAATATTCAGGTGATTGGGAAAAGAGCGACAGGGTAGCCATTATTGACGGAGAGGAGGTCAAAATGGCCCACCTGGCCATTGCCGGCAGCCATAGTGTCAACGGGGTGGCGGCCCTGCATACTGAAATACTGAAGCATCAGGTGATGAAGCCCTTTTATGAGCTTTACCCGGAAAAATTCAGCAACAAGACCAATGGTATTACCCATCGCCGCTGGCTGCTGAAAGCGAATCCGCGCCTGGCGAACCTGATTACGATGGCGATCGGTGGCGAATGGCTGCGGGCTCCGGAAGTCCTTTCCGCTTTGCAGGATTATACCATGGAGCCGTCGTTCCAGGAGGCGGTTGAGCAGGTGAAGCGGGAAAACAAAGCGCTCCTGGCCAAAGAGATCAAATATAAATATGGACTGGTCATTAACGAGGAGTCAATTTTTGATATACAGGTTAAGCGGCTCCACGCTTATAAGCGCCAGTTGCTCAATGCCCTGCATATTTTGCATCTCTACAACCGGCTCAAGGATGAACCGGATCTGGATATAACGCCGCGGACTTTTATATTCGGTGCCAAGGCCTTTCCCAATTATCACCTGGCCAAGAAAATCATCAAGTTAATTAACACGATTGCCGCTGTTGTGAATAGTGACCGCCGGACCAGGGATATCTTAAAGGTTATCTTTATGGAAAACTACCGGGTCTCCCTGGCTGAACGGATCATTCCTGCCGCCGATGTCAGTGAACAGATCTCCACGGCAGGGAAGGAAGCATCGGGAACCGGCAATATGAAGTTCATGCTCAATGGCGCCATCACCATCGGCACTCTGGATGGAGCAAACGTGGAAATCATGAAGGCTGTCGGCCGGGAAAACATTTTTATCTTTGGGCTGACTGCCGATGAGGTCATGCGTTACTACCAAAATGGCGGCTATAATGCCCGCACGTTTTACACCGCCGATCCGCGCTTGCACAGAATCGTAGATCAACTGATTGACGGTTCCCTCGGGGTGCCGGCCAGTGAATTCAGTCTGATCCATGATCATTTACTGCTGCATAACGACGAATTTTTCGTGCTGCATGACTTTGCTTCGTATGCCGCCGCCCAGGAGGCGGTGCAGGAAGCCTATCATGATCGGCGCAGGTGGCTGGCCATGAGCATTCGCAACATCGCGCAGGCCGGGCGTTTTTCAAGCGATCGCACGATTTCTGAATATGCCTCCGGGATCTGGCGGATCAAACCTGTGGTGCCGGCCGCCCCTAGAGACAGCTAGCAACTTGGCTGCAAGCTTAATCGATAAAGCAAATTATATTCTCATTCTATAAACCCCTTAAGGGGTTTTTTTCTTTGTCCGATCGTGAAGGAAAGGGCATAAATTTGCACAATACTAAAATAGACGAACCCTAGCTGATTCTGTTAAGATAGGAATAAGACTGTACTTTAATAATTAAAATAATCGCCGTAGGGACGGTGGGAAAATACAATGGCGGTGGGATTCAAGCCGGCATGCTGTTCCTTCCTGAAAAAATCCACGCATTCCTCTTGGCAAAGAATAAATTGGCAATCGATGATCGCAGCCCGTTTCCTAGCGAAGCCTTATCGATATATCTATATGTCTATATAAGATCTTCTCTCCGGAAAGGGTATGTGTTATAATTAACTCGAATTTTCTGATGAAAGGAGGGTGCTTATTTCAGAATAATTTGATTAGTACATGTTGTATTTACAGACAGTCTTTTCGATGCTCACCAATGTTGCTCGCCAGGGAGGTAAATGGATTTTATTTCTAGAAAGGAGCTGTAAGTTTAATGATTTATGACATTAAGCCAACCCCGCCCATCCTTTTTGGCTATGGTGCTTCGGAACAAACCGGGGTTAAGGTGAAAGAGTTGGGCTGTAAAAAGGTGCTCGTAGTCCACGGCAAGGTGATTAAAAGAACCGGAATTGCCGATAAAATTATCGGCTCACTTGAAAGAGAAGGCCTGGAAGTGATTGCCTTTGACAAGGTAACTCCTGATCCCCCGGCGGCGATGATTGAAGAAGGCGCCGCTTTAGCCAAGTCCGAAGGAGTGGACGCCATTGTTGGGCTCGGTGGAGGCAGCGCCCTTGATGCAGCAAAGGGAATCAATGTATTAATGGGCAACCCATCCCCGATCATCCAGTATTTTGACAAGAGCATCCCTTTAAAGCCGGGTAAAGTCCTGGTTCTGATTCCGACCACAGCCGGGACAGGCAGTGAGGCAAACGCCATCAGCGTGGTCAGTGACACCGATGCCAACGTTAAAAGCGGGGTTATCGGCCCCCCCTGCGTGGCCAGCCTGGCCATCGTTGACCCCACTTTTACGGTCGGTCTGCCGGCGGAAATCACTGCGATTACCGGTATGGACGCTTTTGCCCACGGTGTGGAGGCACTGACTTCGATTGCGGCCAATCCGGTCTCAGACATCCTGGCTGAAAGGGTAATCAAGCTGGTTTATGAAAATCTTCCCAAGGCGGTGCAGGATCCCGACGATCGGGAAGCCAGAGCGAACTTAAGCCTGGCGGCCATGATTGCCGGCATGGCTTTTAACGATGCTCCGCCGCAGCTCGGCCATGCCATCGCCCATACCCTGGGTGCGGTCTATCACGTTTCGCATGGGATTCTCTGCTCCATCGCTTTACCGGTCGTAATTGAATATATCGCTGACGCAGCGCCTGACAAGCTCAAGATTGCGGCGGGGGCTATGGGAGTAAAGGTCGACGGTTTGTCCGCCGCGGAGACCGGCAAAGTGCTGGCCGACACGGTCAGGGAATTCACGAAAAACTTGGGGTTGCCGGTAATGAAATCGCTCAATATCGCGAAAGAATCCCTGGAAGCGGTTGCGCCTCAAGTATTGAAAGATGACTGCGCCTTTTTTATTCCCAAAGAAACAGATGCCGCGACAGTTCTGAAGCTGTTGCACCAGACCTATTTGCTTTAATCTTGAAACCGCAGTTGCGGCTTGCTTCATGGCCTGATCGGGTGAACTAAAGATATAAATATGTAATGATGAGGAGTGGTTAGAGTGACTGGTGAGTTGAAAGGCGGTTACGCGGGCAAGATTCTGCGCATTAACCTGGCGGAGCAGACATTCAGTGAAGAACCGCTTCCCGTGGAAATGGCGCGGGACTTTATCGGCGGAGCGGGTTTCGGTATAAAAACCCTTTTTGACGAAGTTCCCCCGGATACCGATCCTCTCGGGCCGGAAAACAAGATGATTTTATCGGTGGGACCGTTTTGCGGCACCACCGTGCCCTGTGCCAGCCGGCTGGCGGTTACCGCCAAATCTCCCTTGACCGGTGCAGTAGGGGTTAGCCTTACCGGAGGCTATTTCCCGGCGGAAATGAAGTTTGCCGGTTATGACATCATCATCATCGAAGGAAAAGCGGAAAAGCCCTGCTACCTCTGGATTAAGGATGGCAAGGTCAGCTTCCGCTCGGCGGAAAAACTATGGGGGACAAGAACCTTTGACTGCCAGCAGATTATAAAGGACGACCTGCGGGACCAGAATATCCGGGTGGCTGCGATCGGTCCTGCAGGCGAGAACCTGGTACCGATGGCCTGCATAATTAATGAACGGCGGGCGGCAGGCCGCAAGGGTCTTGGCGCGGTAATGGGCTCCAAGAACTTAAAGGCGATTGCCATCCGCGGTAGCAACGAGGTGGCCATTGCGGACCGGGAAGCGTACAAGGCGGCGCTGGCTAATATGAACAGGGCAATGAAGGAGAGCGAAGTAACTTATCCCCTGTTTTCGAAGCACGGTTCACCGCTCGCCTACGGGGCGACTACGGAAATGGGCATCTTTGCCACCAAGAACTGGTCGGCCACCGGCGCCTGGGATCCGTTCGAAAAGATCGGGCTGCCTGCTGCTGAAGCCAGGAATATCGGCCATCATCGCTGCTATAATTGTCCGGTCGCCTGCAGCCAGATGAGCGTGGCTGGAGATGGCGACTACAAGGGGATCATGACTGAAGGCCCCGAATACGAGACCATTTACTCGCTTGGCGGAACCGTCGGGGTTGACAATTTCGACGCTGTGATTGCGGGGGATCGTCTCTGCGATGAGTTGGGCCTGGATACCATTTCCGCCGGGGTAACCATCGGCTGGGCCATGGAGCTTTTCGAAAGAGGAGAGCTGACCTTGGCAGATACCGGGGGAGTTGAGTTGAACTTCGGCAATGATAAGGCCATGATGCAGTTGCTCAACGATATGGCTTACCGGCGCGGCTTTGGGGACATACTCGCCGATGGGTGCAAAAAGGCGGCGGCCAGGCTCGGCAAGGGGGCTGAAATTGCCATGCATGTCAAGGGCCTGGAGATGCCGGCTTATGACATACGCGGTGCCAAGGCGCACGGTTTAAATTATGCCACCTCTTATACCGGCGCCGACCACAATCGCGGCTACTCTAACCATGAAATATTTGGTATTCCGGTGCCGGCGCCTGTAGATCGTTTTGCCGTGGAAGGCAAAGGCCGGGAAACCAAAGAGAACCAGGACATTGCAGCGGCCTGCTGCGACTGCCCCACCATGTGCAACTTCATCCTGGGCCAGGGGCCTCTGCTGATGATGGCCACGCAGAATACAGCCGACCTGATGAAAGCGGTTAGCGGACTGGAGCTAACCCCTGAAGAGGTTCAAACGGTTGGCGAAAGGGTAACCAACCTGGCCCGCGTCTTCAACGTACTGGCCGGTTTTTCCAGGGCGGACGACACCTTCCCGGAGAGGATCCTCACCGAGCCGATCCCGGAGGGAAACTCCAAGGGGAACTATATCGGCCGTGCAGACCTGGATAAAATGCTTGACGAATATTATGCAGTCAGGGGCTGGACCAGGGAAGGGGTCCCCACGGCAGAAAAGCTGAAATCACTGGGATTGGAGCAAGCTGCAGCACGGTTGGCGCAAAGCCAGAAATAAATTTAAATGGCGGTTTAGGTTTTCTGGATGACTGATTTTAAACCATGTGGGTGCCGGCTGGGCCGTGTAAGACGGCACCCACACTTTTCTCTATTTTCTCTTTGTTTTAATTTTATATATATTTATCGAAGGAGTTAATCGGATGGATCTGAAAAAATCTATTGGTTTGACCCTGGCCGTGCTGGTCCTAGTCTTGACTGCGCTTACCCCTCCTCTATTTGGC
>JAAYGO010000209.1 GCA_012727685.1 Bacillota bacterium
CCCTGCCCCCAGCTGCTCCATCCCCTCCGGCCGGAAGAAGGTGAACTTGACTCCGACAGGCGGCTCCGGCAGATCAAGCTTGTTGAAAACAGTCAGATCCATTGAGAGTGGTTTCATTGACTATTCCTCCTCGCCCACTGTTTTTTTACTGGCCTTGGAAACCAGTTCCTTTTTCTAATGCTCCGCTGCGGCGGGGTTCATGCATACTCCCGCAAAGAGCAGCGTGCCATTGGCGGCGGTAATTCCGAAAATAAAGGGACGGTTTAGAATCATCTCCGCCTTATCTTCCGGCAATCCGGCACCGACGTAATCGAGCTTGGTAAAGGCGGACGCTTCCACGCCGTTTTCATCAATGGCGATATGGGTTTCCTGGGCAACCTCTGAAATAAAGGCCATATGTTCGGTTATACCGCTAAAGTCGGCCTCCGGCAAAAAGGCGCTGGCCACACCCAGCTCGCGCAGCACTTCCTTCAGCTTGTAGCTGGCACCATAATCAAATTTCGGCACGCTCCAGATCACTTCACCATACTTGACTTCACCTCCGTCAAAAATTTCCGTTACCTTTTCGGGGGAAGCCAGCAAAGCGCCTGCCTTGACCCCTGCATCGGGCAGGATGAAGACCATGCTGCCGCCCTCTTTCAGGTTCAGTGCAGCGCGGGTAAAGTCAGCGCCCCGGTAAAAGGTCTGCGAAAAGGAGGTCCTGTTCATGAAATCGCAGGTGACGCTCTCGCCGTTTTCCAGATGAAATTGATCCGCTTGCGTCTGATCCGCGTTAAAGCGGTCGGTCCACTCGTCGCAGAAATAAACGGTGTTGATGATGCTCATGATCTGCTGGGGATCTGCCGCAAACTGCGGCGCAAGCGTGCCGTTCGTCTGTTCGGAGATCCACGCGCTCATGGCCTCTGCGGTTTCCGGCGCGGCAAAGTCGGCGCTAAAGAGCGTGGCGTAGAAATTGGCGGTGGCGTTGTCAAGAAAGTCTTCCTTGAAGCTTACCTCCTGCCCTTTCACCTCCCGATCCAGCCAGAGCGAGTTGGCGATTTTCAACTTGCAGATCTCATTGTCGGTATAGAGCGTGCGGTAGAGGTTCCCGCATTGTGCGGAGAGGACGGCTGGATCATCCACCCCCAGCAGGGTGAGCAGCTCCTCCTGCGTTTCCCCCCCGGCGCCGCTTGCCGCCAGGGCCAGGGCAAAATAGAGGCTGAGCGGCGAGTAGCACTGGTTAGTATTGCTATCCTTGAGGACCAGCGCCGCCGTTTGATAAGAAAAACGGTTGACAGCCTCCAAGAAGGATTCGCTGAGGGGATTTTCCTCCTGCCGCTTCCCTTTGGCCTCGTAATCTTCGAAGGAAATCCCTTTGGGATAGACCGGCGCGGCGACCGGTTTGAGGGAAATTTGCGCCTCATCCCCCTGCCCGCATCCCGCCAGGCAGAGCAGCATCGCCCCTGCCAACAACAACAGCAATAGTCTTTTCATCATCGGCATTCTCCTTTGCCCCTATCTTCGTAATTGTCTTTATTCGACTCTTATATAGCACAAACCCTTGCGCATGGCCAACGGTTATATGCTTTCATTCTAGCCCAGGGAGATCTCTTCTTGCAGGAGGCATGCGGGACAAATTAAAGCCCCTGCCTGCTTGACTCGCCCCGGGGTATTAAGCGGAGCCACAGGGCGATGAGCGCTGCCGCCACTGCACATATGGCCATCAAAGTAAAGCCCATCAGGTAGTTCTGCGTCTGGTCATAAGTAAAGCCCACAAGTAAAGGCCCGACCAGCGCCCCGATGTTTAAGCAGGTTGATAAGATGCCAAAGCCCATTCCTACCTGTCCGGGCGGTAAAAACCTGGGCACCAGTGAAAAAACGGGGGCCGGGATAAAGGCCGCGGCAATCCCGATCAAGCTGCCCAACAGCAACGGGTTTAACCCGGTGCGGGGGACCAGCAGCAGCAGTAAAGCTACGGCTATGGAGCCGCCGGCAAGGAAATATTCCTCCCTGCCGGCTTTATCAACCCAATAGCCCACCAGCGGGCAAAAGAGGAGCGAGCCGATCATATAAAGGCTAGTTAAAAACCCGGCATAGCTGACATCATAACCCGCGAGGCTGTAATAATCACCGGTAAAGGTGAGATACGATACTGTGAGGGCACTATGCAGCAACCAGATTAAGCAGACCAGCCAGACAGCCCCCCCTGTCCCCCGCAGCGAAGATAATCTTGTTTTAAAATCCTCTTTTCCCTGGATTTTTTGCCCCTCTGCTTCGGGCAGCCCGGGGTGCCGAAAGAAAAACAAGACCAGGATCACGAGGCTGTAAGCTGCGGTGAGAAGGACCGGCAGCCGCCAGCTCGAGACCGCAGCGAGGCGGCCGAAGCTGTTTAAGGCCAGAATGGATGCTACCGGAACCGCCGTATTTAAAATGCCCATGGCTCTGCCCAGATCTCCGGAGGCAAACCAGCGGGAAATGGTGAGGGGAGAAATAACGCCAACGGTGATCGCTCCGACCCCGGAGAGAAATCGGCCGGTGAGCAGCACGGGAAAGCTGCCTCCCAGTCCCACCAGCAAAGAACCGGCCACGGCAATGGCCAGGGCCGCGATGGCGATGCGCTTGGGACCATAAAGATCAGTCAGGATCCCCCCGGGAATGGCAATCAAGATCCCCGGAATGGCAAAGAAGCTCATCAAGGCCCCGGCCTGGGTGTGCGTCAGTTCCATTGAGGAGATGATAAAGCCAAGGATTGGCGGAATGCCCTGAAAAATAACGGCAAAGGCGATCATCGAAACATAGACATAAACCAGCGCTCTCCAGCGGGATCTATTCCCCATTTTTTCCTCCCGTGTGATTAATGGTTAAGGAATGGCAACAGATAATTCAATCATATAACACCAATACCCTGATCGCAACAAAATGAAAAATATTTGTGTTTTGCGCGATGCTTTAAACAGATTTTGTTAATTTAAAATTTACCTTTAGGATTAGCTTTATGGTAAAATCAACTAGGAAAGAGAGATGTCGTAAAGGGGCGTACAAAAG
>JAAYGO010000081.1 GCA_012727685.1 Bacillota bacterium
CCCCTTATTCCCTTTTCTTTTCCCTTGTTCTTTCCCTTTTTCTCGTCCATATTCCAATTCTAGCATACTTATAATTATTTTTGTACTACAAAAAATGGTAAATGGTTGCCCTTTTGGGACAGCCCCGGATTGTGCTGGCAGCATTTTCATTCCCTGATGGTGCCCCCGCCTGGCGGGGGCGTGGACGCCTATCCGTGAAAGGCATCCAATTGCTCCTCTAGCACCCGCAGCATATTCCATGGGCTTTCCGCGTTCGAAAAAAATAAGATTTTTTGCCGGGCGTTTTGGCCTGCCTGAAGTATGTAGCATAAAATAGTACACCTGCTGCTATATTTTACGATTTGAGCAAATAGAAGAAAAAAGTGAATGGTGCGGTCATTATTTTTGTGATGGAATATTCATGATGGAGTGATGCGAAATGCGAAACGTGGTCATTGCCGGTTATTTGCGTACGCCCATCTCGCGGTCGCGTCCGGCCCGGCCGGAGGCGGACCTGTTTGGAAATATACGCATGGATGATTGCGCCGCGATGCTGGTGCGCGAGCTGTTAAAGCGGCACCGCCTGGAGCCGGGCGCCGTGGACCGCTGCATTATCGGCTGCGCCAACCAGTCCGGCGAGCAGTGGCTCTACGGCGGGCGGGCGGTCAGCCTGCTGGCGGACCTGCCCTTCGGCACTCCCGCCATGGCCGTGGATGTGCAGTGCGGCTCCTCCATGGCTGCCATACATCTGGGAACCATGGAAATCGCCGCCGGCTATAGCGACGTGGTTTTGGCCGGCGGCCTCGAGCACATGACGCGTGTCCCGATGCGCTCCGGGACCAGGCCCAACCGCAACCTGCTCCGGGAAAACCGGTTTGATCCCGCCCGGATCGGCAAGACGGTGGAGCAGATGTATGCTCCGCAGGAGCAGCGCTACGGGCTCCCCTCCATGGGCGATACCGCCGAACTGCTGGCGGCGGAAGGAAAGATCAGCAGGGAAGAGATGAACCGCTGGGCGGAAAGAAGCCACCGGCGCGCGGCCCAGGCTTACCGGGAAGGTTTTTTCAGCGGCGAGATCCTTCCCATTGCCGTGGAAAGGGAAGGTGAGCTGACGATCATCGATCGGGATCAAAGCGTCAGGGAGGACACCAGCTATGCGCAGATCGCTTCCCTGCCGCCGGCCTTCCGCCCGGACGGCTTGATTACCGCCGGCAATTCTTCGCCGTTAAACGCGGGGGCGGCCATGGTCTTGCTCATGTCCGAGGAAAAGGCGCTGGCCTGCGGCCTCCGCCCCCTGGCGACAATCGTTTCCCTGGGGTGGGGCGGCGTGGATCCGCTGCTCATGGGCCAGGGGCCCCTGCCGGCCAGCCGCATGGCCCTGGAGAAGGCCGGGCTTAAAGTGGAAGACATTGATTTTTGGGAGATCAACGAAGCCTTTGCCGTGGTCCCGCTCTGGAATATTAAAGCCCTCGGGCTGGATCCGGAAAAGGTCAACGTGAAGGGCGGCGCCATCGCCCTCGGGCACCCCCTGGGCATGAGCGGCGCCAGGCTGGTCGGCACGCTGGCCCGCATCCTCGCCGTGGAAAACGGCTTTTACGGGATGGCCGCCATCTGTGTCGGGGGCGGCCAGGGCCTGGCGACCCTGCTCCGGCGCTGTTGAAGGCGCGGTGCGGCAGAAGCATCAAGGAGGGAGTAGACCCATGGATTTTAGCATACCGGAATCGCTGCGCGAGATTCGCCAGGCGGTGCGCGAATTCGTGGAGCAGAAGGTGTTTCCGCTGGAACAGGTCATTGAAGAGGAGGATCGCATCCCGGAGGAACTGCTGGCCGGCGCCCGGGAGCTGGGCCTTTTCGGCCTCGGTATTCCCGCGGCCTACGGGGGACTCGGGCTGGACATGGTGGGCAAATGCCTGGTCATCGAAGAGCTGGGCCGGGGGCATGCCGGTTTTGCCGCTGTCCTCGGCGCCCACACCGGGATCGGCAGCGCCGCCCTGGTCATGGCCGGCTCCGAAAAACTGAAGCAGAAATACCTGCCCGCCATGGCCGCAGGGGAGAAGATCGCCGCCTTTGCCCTCACCGAGCCCGGGGCCGGCTCGGATGCGAGCGCGCTGAAAACCACTGCCGTGAAAAAGGGAGATCGCTGGATTATCAACGGGGTGAAGCATTTCATCACCAATGCCCCCGAGGCCGCCCTGATCACAACCATGGCGGTAACCGATCCCGCAAAAGGAGCCCGCGGCATCACCGCCTTCGTGGTGGAGCGCGATTTCCCCGGCCTTAAGGTGGGCCCGGCTGATGAAAAAATGGGGCTCCGCGGCTGCCACACGGCCAAAATATTTTTTGAGCAGTGCGAAGTGCCGGCGGAAAATGTGCTGGGCAGGGAGAACGAGGGTTATTTAACCGCTTTAAAGACCCTGGCCAGCGGCCGCGCCGCCCTGGCCATGCGCTGCGTGGGGGCCTGCAAGCGCTTGATCGACCTCTCCCTGCGCCATGCGCGGGAACGGGTGCAGTTCGGCAAACCGATCATTGAAAACCAGGGCATCCAGTGGATGCTGGCCGACATGGTCATGGAAACGGAAGCGGCCAGGACGCTGGCGCTGCAGACCGCCTGGAAGGTTGACCAGGGCATGGACGTGGTCATGGATGCCGCCATGACCAAGCTGCTGGCCACGGAAAACTACTGCCGCGTGGCCGACCGGGCGCTCCAGATCTTCGGCGGCATGGGCTTCATGAAAGGGCTGCCCATCGAGCGCATCTACCGCGATGCGCGCATTACCCGCATTTACGAAGGTACCTCGGAAGTGCAGCGCATGCTCATCGCTTCCCAGTTGATCAAGAAAGGCTACGGCTAGTCAAGCTAGGTTGCGGCTAGCCAGGAAAGGCTGCGGCCGGGGGGAAAAGGCGGGAGAGGGGACCGGAGGGGAGAGGGGATCGGCGGGGAGAGGGGCCGCTGCCCCTGTCCTCCCTGCGCCTTGAATCCCTGCCGGGCCCTTAAACTTTACCCGAGGAGGTGATTTCATGCCCGTAAAATATGAACGCCATGATTCCATTGCCTTGATTACCATCAACCGCCCCGAGGCGAAGAACGCCCTGAATGACCAGGTGCGCGAATCCCTTTACGAGGCTCTCTCCCGGGCTGCCGGCGATGGAGCGGTGCGCGGGGTGATGATCACCGGGGGGAAGGAGGTTTTCTCCGCCGGGGCCGACATCCAGGCCCTGGCCGGCGCCACCGCGGTGCAGGCTTTGTACCGCCGCAGCCTGCAGCGCCTGGTCCGCCTGATCGAGGAGATGCCCAAGCCGGTCATGGCCGTGATCGGCGGCTACGCCATCGGCGGGGGCTGCGAGCTGGCCCTGGCCTGCGACATCCGCATCGCCGCGGAGAACGCCGTGTTTGGCCAGCCGGAGATCCGCCTGGGCATCATCCCGGGCGGCGGCGGGACCCAGCGCCTGGCCCGCCTGGTGGGCATGGGGCGTGCGAAGGATCTGATCTTTTCCGGCCGGCTGATCGAGGCGGCAGAGGCGCTGCGCATCGGGCTGGTGGAAGCGGTCGTGCCGCTAGAGGAGCTCTTTTTAGCGGCGGAAGAGAAGATGCGCAGCTATATCCGCCACGGGGCCGTGGCCCTCGGCGCCGCCAAGCTGGCGATCAATACGGGGATGAATGTGGACCGGCAGTCGGGCGATGTCTTGGAAAACCTCTGTTTCTCGCTCCTCTTTGCCACAGCGGATCAGAAGGAGGGGATGCGCGCCTTCCTGGAAAAACGGAAGCCGGTCTTCAAGGGAGAGTAGGCGGCCATGCTGCCAGCAAACGGGGGTGCCCTTCAGGTGATGAAGAATGACTGGCACTTGTCGCTGAAGGCCTCAGCGACAAGTGCGACACTGTATAAATCATAAGCGCTGTCACAGCAGAGCATGCCTGTGAATATTTTAAATCAACCGGTTCCCGGGCGCGCACCTGCCCTGATGCCGGTGAAGAATTTCCACTCCTGGGGGAGGCCATCTAGCCAATGGATATCGAAGCGGTGAAAAATATCTGCGTGATCGGCACGGGCGTCATGGGGCGCCAGATTGCCGCCCTTTGCGCCCTTTCCGGGTATGAGACCAGCTGCGTGGCAAGAAGCGCGGCGCGCGCGGCAGAGGTGGAGCAATTCATGGACCAGTATCTGGCCGGGCGGGTGGCGAAGGGAAAGCTGAGCGAAGCCCAGGCCGCTCAGGCGGCAGCGAACTTGAAGCTGGGCACCGGCCTGGAGGAAGCGGCACAACGGGCCGATTTCGTGATCGAGGCGGTGATCGAAGATCTGGCCGTGAAGCAGGAACTGTTTAAGAAACTGGACCGGGCCTGCCCGCCCCATGCCATCCTGGCCACGAACAGCTCTTACATCGGCAGCTCGAAGCTGGCTGCTGTCACCGCCAGGCCGGAACAGGTCTGCAACATGCACTTTTTTAATCCCGCCCTGGTCATGAAATGCGTGGAAGTGGTCAAAGGCCCCCATACAGCCGCGGCTACAGCCGGGCTGGCCATGGCGCTGGCCCGCCGGCTGAACAAAGAACCGGTGCTGCTGCACCGGGAAATCTACGGCTTCCTGGTGAACCGCATCTACAGGGCCATCGTGCAGGAAGCCTGCTTTTTACTCGATACGGGGGTGGCATCGGTGGAAGCCATCGACAGCGCCGTGGTCAACGGCCTCGGACACCCCATGGGCCCCTTCCGCCTGCTCGACTTAACCGGCATTGACCTGGCCTACCGGGCGCGCATGGATTATTACCGCGAGACCATGGACCCTGCGGATAAACCGCCGCCGTCCATCGTCGAAAAATACGCCCGCGGCGAATGGGGTCGCAAGAGCGGTAAGGGCTTTTACGAGTACGAAACTTAAAGCCTTTGCTTGCCGGATTGATATTCGCGGCGGCGCGATCAGAAGATTGTCCTCCCGGTCCGTCGATTGCCGGAGCCGCCGGCTGCCGTCCGCCTGGACGAGCCCCGGTGGCAGCAGGAAGGCCATTTATGATCATTTGCAGCCGGCAGTGCGCTTCACCAGGCGAAAAAATCGGCAAATTGAAACGACAGATAGACACAAAGGCGGCAGGTGTAGTATAATACGGGATATATTTTAGACCCGGAATTCTGCCGATAATGCATGCTTTCAGGAGGTTGAAGATGCGCGCGCCAGCGATTTACGATACCACCTTGCGTGACGGTTCACAGCGGGAAGGGATTTCCCTCATGGTAAACGACAAACTAAAAATCGCAGAAAAGCTGGACGAACTGGGGGTTGACTATATCGAGGGCGGCTGGCCGGGCTCCAACCCGAAAGATATGGAGTTTTTTCAAAGGGCCAGGGAACTCAACTTAAAACATGCCCGCCTCTGCGCTTTTGGCAGCACGCGGCGCCCCGGCACTGCCGCCAAGGATGATCCCAATGTTCAAGCCCTGCTGGAGGCGGAGACGCCGGTTGTGACAGTTTTTGGCAAAAGCTGGGACTTCCACGTGGACAAAGCTCTCGGCACCACCCTAACGGAAAACCTGGCCATGATCCGCGACACGGTTTCCTATCTTAAGGCCGCAGGGCGGGAGGTCATTTTTGACGCGGAACACTTTTTTGACGGCTACAAGAGCAATCCCGCCTACGCCCTCGAGGTGGTGCGGGCGGCCGCGGAAAACGGCGCCGACGTGGTCGTCCTCTGCGACACCAACGGGGGAGTGATGCCCTGGGAACTGCCCGCCATTTTAGCATCGGTCCAGAATGCTGTATCCGTGCCTCTGGGCATTCACGCCCACGATGATGCCGGAATGGCCGTGGCGAACAGCCTGCTGGCGGTGCGCCACGGGGCAACCCATGTCCAGGGCACGATCAATGGTTACGGCGAGCGGTGCGGCAACGCCAACCTGTGTACGATTATCCCCACCCTGCAGCTCAAAATGAATCTGCCGGTGGTCACCCCGGAGCAGCTTAAAACCCTGACCAAGCTTTCCCGTATTGTGGCCGAACTGGCCAACATGGTGCCGCTGGAGCAGCAGCCCTACGTGGGGAATAACGCCTTCGCCCACAAGGGCGGCATCCACGTGGACGCGGTGCATAAAAATCCGGGGACATACGAGCATATCGATCCCCGCCTGGTCGGCAACCGGCGCCGGATTTTAGTATCGGAGCTCTCCGGGCGCAGCAATATTTTTCTCAAAGCCCGGGAAAGCAATATCAACCTGCCCCGCGACTATCCAGGGACGAAGCTGGTGCTGCAGCGCCTCAAGGAAATGGAACACCAGGGCTACCAGTTTGAAGGAGCGGAAGCTTCCTTTGAACTGTTGATCTTGAAAGCGCTGCAGCTTTACCGTCCCCTCTTCAAGCTGGAAGGCTTCCGCCTGATCATTGAAAAAAGGGCCAGCGGCCAGATCTACTCCGAGGCAACGATCAAGGTCCGGGTTGGCGAGCAGCAGGTGCACACCGCCGCGGAAGGCAACGGCCCGGTCAATGCCCTGGACAATGCCCTCCGCAAGGCGCTGGAAGGCGTTTACCCGGCGTTGAAAAAAATGAAGCTCACCGATTTCAAGGTGCGGGTCCTGGACGGGAAAGACGGGACCGGTTCCCAGGTCAGGGTGCTGATCGAATCAAGCGACGATCAGAAGACCTGGTCCACGGTCGGCGTTTCCCCGAACATCATCGAAGCCAGCTGGCAGGCCCTGGTGGACAGCCTCGAATACGGGCTGCTCTGCCGCGAGCTGCCGGAGCCGGACCAGGCCAAGGAAGTGCTGCGGCAGATTAAAAAAGAGATTACGTGGTAGCTGGCAGGGTGAGGGGGCTTAACCCGCCACTGCATTATTATGTTACAATAGGTACGGGTTACCAAACGGCACAATAAGCTGATACTATAGACAATGATTAACCAGCTGTTCTCACCTTCTCCGGCAAAGGAGGAACCGCTTTTGATACCGGAACAATTGTTTGGACTTGCCACGGGCATGGGCAGTCTGCCGCACGGCACGGTCGAAGAGGCGCTGGCCATTGTTTTAAAGTATTTCCAGGCTTTGCCCCACTGGCCTCAACTGCCCCGGCGCGGCACGGCCGAAGGATTGGTGGCCCAGAACCTGGCCCCCCTCCTCCAAAGGGGGCTCGTTGCCTTCACTCCGAATGGCTCGCCTTACTTTGACCAGGACAGCCCCGGCTGGGAGGAGCGCTGCCTTCAGTTTTACGAGCTGCTGCTCGCGGTAGACACAGATGGAACGGGCCTCGAGGAGTTCGCTTTTCCGGCTGATGCGGCCGCCGGCTTTTACGCTTTTGCCGATCATCCGGAGCAACTGCCTTCTTCCGCCCGCTGTGTGAAGGGTCAGCTTGTCGGCCCGGTCTCACTCGGCTTCCAGGTGACAGACCCCCAAAAAAAACCTAGCTTCTATAACCCGTCGTTAAGGGAAATACTAGTCAAAACCCTGGCGGCCCATGCGCGCTGGCAAACGGAGCGCCTGCGCGGCACCGGTTTGCCTGCCCTGGTCTTTGTCGACGATCCGGGGCTCTACAGTTATGGCAGTTCCAGCGCCGTCGGCTTAGGGCGGGCGGAAATTGAGTCCGCCCTGGCGGAGATTGTCGCCGCGATCCATGGGGCCGGGGGCCTGGCCGGCGTGCACTGCTGCGCCGGGACCGACTGGTCGCTCTTGCTGGAACTGCCCCTGGACGTGGTCAGCTTTGATGCTTACGGCTATTTCCCGTCCATGCAGGTTTACGCCGAAGCGCTCGGCAGCTTTTTAAAGCGGGGCGGCGCCCTGGCCTGGGGGATAGTGCCCACCTCGGAAAAAGTTCTGCAGGAAGATGCGGGCACTTTGCAGCGCCTGCTCGCCCGGGAAATCGAAACCCTGGCCAGGCAGGGGGTGGACGAAACGCTGCTACGGCGGCAACTGCTGATCACCCCCTCCTGCGGCACCGGCACCCTGACGCCGGAACTGGCGGAAAGGATTTACCGCCTCACCGCCTCCCTGGCCGAAAGCCTGCAAAAATAAAGTAGCCGTTGCATTTTTTAAATGAACGAAGCGCAGGCCTCAGAGACAAGAGCGGTAAGCAGTTAAGCCTATTTTCAGGATAGACGTTCATGCCCCCGCCAAACGGGGGCACCATTCGATGGATGAAAATGGCGATGCGCTATTTTCAACGTTCCATTGGCAGTTGCGCAAGCTTTAGGCTGCATTCTCTTAAGGGTGCTGCTTCTCATAATTCCCTCTCCCCCCTCTGGGGGGAGAGGGCAGGGTGAGGGGGGCTGAATCCGGCTGCCGCATGATCAGGATGGCCTCTGGAGAACCGTCCCCTCTGCATATAATATTGTCACTGGAACCGTCCCGGTGGCAATTTTAGCCGTTATGGGAAGGGGTTTTGCCTGTGAGCGGCTTTAAGATTAAAGATGTCTTGATGGAACTATCCGCCGCCACCGGAGTCTCCGGCGACGAGGGAGCGGCCATCGACGTGGCGGCACGGTATTTCCGGCAGTATACGGACCGCGTGAAGCGGGATCGCTTCGGCAACCTGATCGCCTTTAAAGAGGGCAAGCTGCCGGCGGGGGAGCCGCGTTTTTCGCTGGCCCTGGCCGCCCATATCGATGAGATTGGGGCCATGGTTACCCAGATCGCCAGGGGCGGTTTCCTGCGCTTTACCGCCATCGGCGGCATTGACCCGCGCACCCTCCTGGGGCAGGCGGTAGTCGTGCACGGGCGCACCCCGCTTAAGGGAGTTGTCGGCGCCCTGGCGCCGCACCTGCTTGCGGAGCGGGAACGCAGGAAAGAGCTGACCCTGGAGAAGCTCTATATCGACGTGGGATTAAGCGAAGCGGAGGCGCGGGAGCAGGTCCGCGTGGGTGACCTGATCTCCCTTGACCAGGAGCCGGTGCTGCTAAACGGCGAAAAGTGCTGCGCCGGCAAGGCCATGGATAACCGGGCCGGCGTAGCCGTGCTGCTGCAATGCGCCGCCGAGCTGGCCTCCATGCAGCACCGGGCGGACCTCTATTTTATCGCCACCGTGCAGGAAGAGGTTGGGCTCCGCGGCGCCGTTACCGCGGCCTACGGCGTCAGCCCCGATCTGGCGGTGGCCGTGGATGTTACGCACGGCGCTGCACCGGGCCTTCCGGATCATGAGGTCCATTCCCTGGGAAAGGGGCCGGTGATCGCCATCGGGCCCAATATTCACCCCGCCCTCGGTGAGAAGCTGCACGCCCTGGCCCAAAGCTACCGCCTCCCTTACCAGATCGAGCCCGTTGCCGGCAACACCCATACCGACGCCTGGGCTTTCCAGGTCTCCCGCGAGGGGATCCCCACCGCCCTGGTTTCCGTGCCCCTGCGCTACATGCATACGGCGGTAGAGCTGCTCAACCTCGATGACCTGATCGCCGCCGGGCAGCTACTTGCTTTTCTATCCCGCAGCCTCGATGGGGCATTCTGGGAGGGATTGTCGTGTTATTAGCCGAACTGGCCAACCTGCCCGGGGTATCCGGTGGCGAAAAAAGGGTGCGGCAGGCCATCGTGGAGGCCCTTGCCGGCTGCCCCGTGGAAATGCGGACCGACAACATCGGCAATCTGCTGGTGCGTAAAGGGCCGCGCCGCAGCCCCCACGTGATGCTGGCGGCGCACATGGACGAGGTCGGCTTGATGGTTGTGGCCATCGAAAAAAGCGGGCATCTGAAATTTAAGCCGGTCGGCGGGATCGATTCCCGGGTCCTGGCGGCCAAGCGGGTGCGGGTCGGCGCCGCCGCTGTCCCCGGGGTGATCGGGGCCAAGGCCGTGCACCTGCAAAAAGACGACGACCGCAAGAAACCGTATGAGATCGAAGATCTGTTCATCGATATCGGCGCGGCCGGCAAAGAAGAGGCGGAGGCGCTCGTGAAAATCGGCGATTACGCAACCTTTGACACTGCTGCCACCCCCATCGGCAGCGGTTTTTGGCGCGGCAAGGCTTTTGACGACCGCGCAGGCTGCGCCGTGCTGCTGCAGCTGCTGCGCGACCCGGAGCTGACCGGCTTCAGCGCCGTATTCACCGTGCAGGAAGAGATCGGCAGCCGCGGAGCGATCACCGCCTCCTATGCCCTGCAGCCCGACCGGGCCTTGATCATCGAAACTACCGCCGCCGCCGATACCCCGGGCACGGGCGAAGATTTTTCGAGCACCGTGCTGGGTGCGGGCCCGGCTTTAAGCGTGATGGATCGCTCCGTGATCGTGGACCGGGAGATGCTGACAGAACTGATCGCTACCGCCCGCGAGGCGGGGCTGCCGTTCCAGTTTCGCCGCTTTACGGGCGGCGGCACGGACGCCGGGGCAGTGGCCCTGGCCGGCGAAGGGGTGAAAACGGCGGTGGTCTCCACCCCCTGCCGCTATATCCACAGCCCGCATAGCATTCTCAAGGAGAGCGACCTGCAGGCGACGGCAGCCCTGGTCAAGGCGTGGCTGTTGAGAGGTGAGAGGTGAGAGGTGGGAAGTGAGAAAAAGATTTTAAAGGATAGACGTTCATACCCCGCCAGGGGGCGCCAGCAGGAGATGAAAATGATGCCGTTCTAATTCCCAGGGTATCCTTGAGGCGGGGAATTGAGAGGTAAAATGGAACATACTTCACCAGGGCAGTACTTGCCGGGATAATTTAAAAGAAGGTGGTCTTTCCAGTGGAAGCTTTGCTGAAAAAGTTAACGGAAACCTTCGGGCCTTCCGGGGAGGAGGCGGCGGTTCGCACGCTGATCGAAGCGGAGATTAAGGACAGCGTGGACCGCATCTTTACCGATAACCTGGGCAACCTCTTCGCGCTCCGCGAAGGGGCCGGGCCGGCGATCATGCTTTCCGCCCATATGGACGAGATCGGGGTGATCATTACCCATATCGACGAGCACGGTTTCATGCGCCTGGCGCCCGTGGGCGGGATGGCGCCCCACCTGCTCATCGGGCAGCGGCTCCGTTTCCGGGACGGCAGGGTTGCCACCGTGTACCACGAAAAGTTGAAAAGCCTGCGGGACCTGGAATGGTCAAAGCTCTACCTCGATGGCGGCGCGGCCGCAGCCCCGCCCGAGAACCCGGTGGCTGTGGGCGACCTGGCCTGTTTTGACCAGCCCTTTCAAAGGGCGGGAGGCCGCTACCTGGCCAAGGCCCTCGATGACCGCGCCGGCTGCGCCCTGCTGATCGAGACGGCGCGCCGCCTCCCCCGCGAGCTGCCTCACACGGTCTGCTTCGTCTTTTCGGTGCAGGAAGAGGTCGGGCTGCGCGGCGCCACCACCGCTGCCTACCGGCTCAAGCCCGCCTACGGACTGGCGGTCGATGTGACCCGGGTGGGCGATACCCCGAAGGCACCCGTAATGGCCGTCTCCCTGGGCCAGGGACCCGCCATCAAGATCAAGGACAGCTCCGTGATCTGCCATCCTCTGGTGCGCCGCTTCATGATCGATACGGCGGCGGAGCTCGGCATCCCCTATCAGTTGGAGGTCCTGGAACGGGGAGGGACCGATGCCGGGGCGATCCACCTGAGCCGCGAAGGCGTGCCCTCCGGCGTCCTCTCCATCCCCTGCCGCTATATCCATACCCCCTCGGAAATGGTGGACGCCGGCGACATGGAGCATGCCCTCACCCTTCTGGTTAAATTGTGCAGCAAGCCCTGGCCGGCCCTGTGAAGCAGCTTGCGTAAAAGGAATTAATTAAATGCCGGCAGCCGGAGCCGCTTTAAGCTTCCCTTTACTTCAATCTGCCCCTTGTGTTATACTTTTTGTGAGAAAAAACGTAACATTTTTTTTACAGCCCCAATATATATAATTGAAAGTTTTTATTTTGATCGATGTCATGATCTGATGGGGCCTTGATCGAGGAGCGTAAAATGGAAAAACGCAGAATTGCCCAAAGACGGGCCATGGAATTAAAAACAACGATCCAGGATTACCAGAAAGCCCAGAAGACAATTCCGACCGGCTTTCAGCAGTGGGACCGTATTTTAAAGCAGCAGGAGCGCATCAAGGAATATTTCGGGGCCACAGATGAAGAGTGGCAAAACTGGCACTGGCAACTGCAGAACCGCATTTCAACCACCGCCGTCCTCAAGGAGCTAATCGATTTAACTGACCGGGAAATTGCGGAAATAGACCAGGTCGGTTCCCGCTACCGCTGGGCGGTTTCACCATATTATCTCAGTTTGATCGATCCCAACGATCCTCACTGTCCCGTCCGGCGCCAGGCCATCCCGGCGGTGCAAGAATATACCGATCCCTGGGGAGAGCCCGATCCCATGGCCGAGGAATACACCTCCCCGGTGCCCGCCATCACCAGGCGCTATCCCGATCGCCTGATCATTAAGGTAACCAACCGCTGCGCCATGTACTGCCGGCACTGCCAGCGGCGCCGCAACATCGGCGAACAGGATTTCGCCACGCCGCGGGCGCAGCTTGAAGAGGCTTTGGACTACATCCGCCAGAATCAAGAAATCAGAGATGTGCTGCTCACCGGGGGCGACGGGTTCATGTTGAACGACAAGGCCATCGCCTGGCTCCTGGAAGAGCTGAGCGCCATCCCACACGTGGAGATCAAGCGCTTTGGCACCCGCACCCCGGTAACCCTGCCCTACCGCATTACCGATGAACTATGCGCCATCCTCTCGCGCCACCTGCCGGTTTACGTGAATACCCATTTCAACCACCCCCTGGAGATTACCCCGGCGGCGCGTGACGCCTGCTTCAAGCTGGCGCGGGCCGGTGTCGCCCTCGGAAACCAGGCTGTTCTCTTGAAGGGGATCAATAACGATCCTTTTGTGATGCGCAAGTTGAACCATGAACTGCTGCGGATCATGGTCCGCCCCTACTATATTTTCCACGCCAAGCGGGTCAAGGGCACTTCCCATTTCTGGACCAAGGTGGAGGAGGGGATCGAAATCATGGAACACCTGCGCGGTCATACCTCGGGCCTGGCCGTTCCCACCTTCATTATCAACGCCCCGCACGGCTACGGGAAGATCCCCATCGGTCCCAACTACCTGATCGGCATGGGCAAAGACTACCTGACGATCCGCACCTGGGAAAACCGCATCATGCGTTACGATAATCGCGAACTTGAGGAGAAAACAGCCCCGGATTCGCTCCCGGACGCAAACTGATTTTTGCGTCAAGCCATACCAGGACCGGTTTAAGTGGGTGCCATGGAAGATGAACTGCTTTATTTGAATGCCTTGAACCGGATTTCTTTTTTAGGGCCGGTCCGCATCGCGAAGCTGCAGCGCCATTTTGGCAGCGCCGCGGCGGCCTGGCGGGCCGCACCGGAGGATTTCGCGCGCGTGCCCGGCCTGGAACGATTTGGCACGCGCTTTGCCGCGGAGCGCTCGCAGATCGATCCGGATCGCGAATGGCGCCGGCTGCAGGCCCTGGCCGTCACCTGCCTCTCTCTCAAAAGCACTCACTATCCTCCCCTGCTGCGTGAGATCGCCCATCCGCCTCCCCTGCTTTACTGCCGTGGGACCATCGAGCCGCAAGACTCCCTGGCCGTGGCCATTGTGGGCAGCCGCCGCTGTTCTTACTACGGCAAAGAGGTGGCTTTCCGCCTCGCCCGCGAGCTGGCGCAGACCGGGATGACCGTGGTCAGCGGCATGGCCCTGGGAATCGATTCAGCCGCGCACCAGGGGGCCCTGGCGGCGGGCGGGCGGACCCTGGCGGTGCTGGGGTGCGGTGTCAATATCTGTTATCCTCCCGGAAACGGCCGCCTGATGCGGCAGATCATGGCGCGGGGCGCCGTCTTGAGCGAATTTCCGCTCGATACGCCGCCCTTGCCGCAGCATTTCCCCCAGCGCAACCGGATCATCAGCGGCCTTTCCCTGGGCACCGTGGTGGTGGAGGCTTCGGCAAAAAGCGGCGCCCTGATCACCGCTTCCTTCGCCCTGGAACAGAATCGCGAAGTCTTTGCCGTGCCCGGCAATATTGAGAGCCCCTACAGCCGCGGCACCCATCGCCTGTTGAAAGAAGGAGCGCGCCTGGTGGAAACGGCGGCCGATATCCTCGAAGAACTCTCCGTGGGGCCGGTGACCGCAGCGGTGGCGGCGACGGGCGAGCGCGAGCTGATGCTGGACGAACAGGCGCGGCGCCTGCTGGAGCTGATCCCTTACACACCGCTGCACGTCGACGAGATTGTGCGCCTGAGCGGCAGCAGCCCGGAACAGGTCAGCGCCCTCCTCCTGGATTTAGAGTTAAAGGGGCTGCTCCGGCAGCTCCCCGGTAAATATTTTTGCCGGCTCTAGTTTAAGATATGGTATGATCCTGCTGAAA
>JAAYGO010000014.1 GCA_012727685.1 Bacillota bacterium
GAGCAGCTTCGCGCATAACCAGGCTGCGTGCGCCTCCGCCGCGGCGCGATTGCCGTCCCTGTTTTCGCAGATTTCGATCCCGATGCTCTTCCTGTTGCCGGGCCCTTTTGCCCCGTCGCCGGCGTGCCAGCCGTTCTCATTCAAGGGCAGATGTTGAATAATCACTCGATCATCTACTGTGAAATGCCAGCTTGCCAACAGGTTGGGATAGTTTTTTAAATAGCGGGCGTGCGCCCAGGCATCCGCCCCGGCCTGGGTATTGGCGGTATCGTGGATCGTAATATAACGGGGCACCAGCCTGTAGCCAGGCCGGTTGCGGCGGCCGGTAGGAATAAAATCCTGCACGATGGTTACCAAGGAGATCGCCTCCATCCTTTACTGTCCCGGTTTAATTATCAGCGGTTTTCGATCATTTCCGATCTCGCTGATGTGCCGGGCAAATCATGCCCTGCTATATCATAATCAGCATGCGGGCGATTCGACACCGCTACTTTCATAGACGCCTCTCCCCCGCTTTTTCTCTTCAAAAATTCCGGGCGAAAAGTGGCAGCGGGGACGCTTCCTATTTTTAAAAATGGGTAGCCAGATTCAGCCCCCTCACCCTGACCCTCTCCCTCCAACCATTTTCATCCTCCTGCTGGCGCCTCTGCTGGCGGGGGCATGGGGGTCTAGCCTATCATTAGGCGTGCCCTATCATTCTGAGCGAAGCGAAGGATCTCTTTTTCATATTTCCAGGGGAAAACCCGGGAGATTTCATGGCTACAGCATGGCCTGAAGATCCTTCGCTGCACCCAGGATGAAAAAAGGTGAAATGCGAGTTTAGGAATCAGGTTCCCTCCGTGCTCAGGGGCTGTGAGTCAAAGTCACCGTCCCCCTGACTCAAGTCAAAGTCACCGTCCCCTTGACTCACCTTGACTCAGTCGTTTGATAAAAAGAACGGTTCGCGGAAAGAATAATTAACGCCGTTAAGAAAAAAGGTGGATTAAAGATGCTGCAAGGTGCTCAGACATGGGTTTTCCCCTCGCGGCCGGTGATCCTGGCGACCGCCACGGTCGGCGGGCCGTTTGAGGCGGCGGGCCCCCTGGCCCGGGACTTTGATATCCTGCACGATGATCTGTGGCTGGGACAGGACAGCTTTGAAAAGGCTGAGAAAAAGCTGCTGGAAGAAGCCTGCCTCAAGGCCATCGAAAAGGCCGGTAAAAAGAAGGAAGAAATTGATTTTTTCTTAAGCGGTGACCTGGTCAACCAGATCATCTCCAGCACTTTTACCGCCCGGACCCTGGGCATCCCATACCTGGGCATCTTCGGCGCCTGTGCCAGCTCCATGGAGGGGCTGGCCTTAGGCTCCCTGATCCTGGAGAGCGGCTCTGCCGGCCTGGTCCTGGCCGCTACCTGCAGCCACAACAGTACCATTGAGAAGCAATTTCGCTACCCCACTGAATACGGGGCGCAAAAACCGCCCACTGCGCAATGGACCGTTACCGGGGCGGGGGCAGCCCTGCTGGGGCGCGAAGGGGACGGCCCCAGGGTCTGTGCCGCCACCATCGGGCGGATTGTTGACCTGGGCATCTCGGATCCGTACAACCTGGGCGGGGCCATGGCGCCTGCGGCAGTGGATACGATCAGGGCCCATTTCCGGGACTTGGATGTGGATGCTTCCCATTACGATCTTATTGTCACCGGAGACCTGGGCAAGATCGGCTACAAGCTGGCAAACGAACTGTTTCTCAAGCATAATGTTCAAATCCCCCCGGAAAAATTTATCGACGGCGGGATGATTATTTATCACGAAAAGCAGCCGGTGCAGGCAGGGGGCAGCGGCTGCGCCTGTTCGGCCATCGTTACCTACGGCCACCTGCTCAACCGCATGCGCCGGGGGGAGCTGAACAGGATCCTGGTCGTGGCGACCGGGGCGCTCCTTTCCCAGCTCTCGTACCAGCAAAAGGAGACCATTCCCTGCATAGCCCATGCCGTTGCCA
>JAAYGO010000200.1 GCA_012727685.1 Bacillota bacterium
TAATTATAAATATAAATTAGCCTGCTCTTAAGAAAAAAAGAGATTTGCAGGGGTAATGGATCAAAATCAAGCAACTTTAAATAATTATACAATATAATTTCATTACTGACAATATTTTCGGGATTTTTAGGCTTTCTTGAGGATATTTGTCATTAAACGTCAATGTAGCTAAGCTAGCATTAACTATGAGGTTGGTGTAAGTTTACCGGCAGCTTTATGGACGATATTTCCATATAAACATTAGAAGAGGAACCTTTCCTTCACCCAAAGGGCGATTACCCCCGGGGAGAGGTTCCTCATGACTCCGCGAGCATGCGTAAAGATGGAAGTCTTGCCGCCAGCGGGCGCTGGTCGTCCTTAAACGCCCCGTTCCTGCAGGCGCTGTGCTCCGGTGAGGGTCGATATTTCCAGGCCCGGCATCGCTTCGCCCAGTCCGCGGGAGACGCGCGCCAGCACGGCGGGATCGTTGTAATGGAGCGCTGCCTCGACGATTGCTTCAGCCCTGGGCTGCGGGTTTGCCGATTTGAAGATGCCCGAACCGACAAAGACGCCGTCGGCACCGAGCTGCATCATCAGTGCGGCGTCAGCGGGTGTGGCGATGCCGCCCGCGGCCAGGTTGGGCACGGGCAGGCGCCCCTCCTGCTTCAGCTGCTTGAGCAGTTCCACGGAAACGCCCAGTTCCTTGGCGAGCACCACCAGTTCGCCCTCGGGGGTCTGCACAACCTGGCGGATCTGTTCCATGACGCGGCGCATGTGGCGAACCGCTTCGACCACGTTGCCGGTCCCCGCTTCACCCTTGGTCCGGATCATGGCCGCCCCTTCGGAGATCCGGCGCAGCGCTTCGCCGAGGTCGCGGGCGCCGCAGACAAAGGGGACCGTAAATTCGTGCTTATTGATGTGATACTGCTCGTCTGCGGGGGTGAGCACTTCGCTTTCATCGATATAATCGATCCCCAGTTCCTGCAGAATTTGCGCCTCCACGAAGTGGCCGATGCGCACCTTGGCCATGACCGGTATGGATACCGCGTCCATGATCTGCTGGATCACATCCAGGTCCGCCATCCGCGCCACCCCGCCGGCAGCCCGGATGTCCGCCGGCACCCTTTCCAGGGCCATTACCGCGATGGCTCCAGCCTGTTCTGCAATTCTAGCCTGCTCAGGCGTGGTCACATCCATGATCACGCCGCCTTTTCGCATTTGAAATCTTGTTTTAAACCGGACAGTTCCTTCTTCTTTCATGACCCTGCCTCCTCGTTCTCTCACGTCAAAATGTAATCCCTGCTCCAGCCTGGCAACATTTATCACCATATAGTGCTACAAAATATTAATCAAAATTGCCGCTCACCGGCACGCCCCTTTGGGCCAGGTAGCTCTTGATCTCGGAAATGGTGTAGCTGCCGTAATGCAAGATCGATGCCGCCAGCAGCGCCTGTGCCCCGCCGGCAGTGACGGCTTCGTAGAGGTGCTCCAGCGTGCCTGCTCCTCCTGACGCGATTACCGGGATGGAGACCGCCCGGCTCACCGCCGCCAGCAGGGGAATGTCGTAACCGCTGCGGGTGCCGTCGGCATCCATGGAAGTAAGGAGGATTTCGCCGGCTCCCAGCCGCTCGGCCTCCACCGCCCATTGCACCGGATCCCGCCCGGTGGAGCGCTGTCCGCCGTGGGTGACCACTTCCCAGCGCAGGGCTGATGCGGGGGAGCCGTTGACCCGGCGCGCGTCAATGGCGACCACGAGGGCCTTGCTGCTAAAGCGCTCCGCCGCGGCGCTGATCAGGGCCGGGTTATTGAGGGCGGCTGTATTGATGGAGACCCTGGAGGCGCCGCTTTCCAGCAGCACTTTCATGGCCTCGATCGAATCGATGCCCCCGCCGACGGTCAGCGGGATCGAAATGGCTGCGGCCGTGCGCCGGACCGCCTCCAACATGGTGCCGCGTCCTTCCGTGGTCGCCGTAATATCGAGAAAGACCAGTTCGTCCGCCCCTTCCCGCTCATAGTAGGCGGCCCTTTCCGCCGGGTCACCGATATCTTGCAGGTCTACGAAGCGCGTTCCTTTCACAACCCGTCCGTTGCGGACATCTAAACAGGGAATAATGCGGATGTTTGGCATTTCCGGTATCTCCTTGGAACTGCTTGAGTATATACTGCAGATTTATTTCTTGATCTTATCAAAATTGTCGTGCCCGCGCAAGATCTGGCGCGCTTGCGGCCTCGCCGGAGTGACTGATAACTCCCCGCCAGGGCTTTTTGTTATTCGCCGGCGGCCTGGCGGGTGTCCTCTTCCCTGAACCGGTAAAAGAGCTTGCCGAGGCGGGAGATCCCGGCCGCGATTTTTTCCGGGGAAACCTGGCTGAAGGAAAAACGGGCAGCGTGGCTGCCGCCGGCGCCGCTGAAAAATCCTTCGCCGTGCACAAATGCCACACCCTGCTCCAGGGCGAGATGGAGCAGCTCGCGCGCAGGCGGGTAGAAGGGAGGGAACTGCACCCAGACAAAGAAGCCGCCCTGGGGACGGGTAAAGTTGATTTCCGGCGGAAAGCAGCGCTCCATCGTTTCGAGCATGGCGTCGCGGTTTTTCCGGTAGAAGCAGATCAATTTCTTCACGTGACGGTCGATGAAGCCTTCTGCTGAAAGGCGGTAGGCCAGGCGCTGCCCCAAAGAGTTGGAGCAGAGGTCAGCCGTTTGCTTGGCCAGGCATACCTTCTCGATGACGGCCTGGGGCGCTGCCATCCAGCCGATGCGTATTCCGGGGATAAAGATCTTTGAATAAGAGCCCAGGTAAATAACCCGCCCGCTACGGTCCAGCGCTTGATAGTTGGGGGGGACTGTGCCTTCATAGCAGAGTTCGCCGTAGGGATTGTCTTCAATAATCACGATGTTGTAATCCTCCGCCAGCGCAAGGATCGCCTTCCGCCGCGCAAGGCTGGTGGTGTAGCCGGTGGGATTGTGAAAGTTGGTGACCGTGTAAAACAGCCTGGGATGGCGTCCCTGCCGTTCCAGTTTTAGAATAGTCTTTTCCATTGCCGCCGGCAGCGGTCCTTCCCCGTCCATCGGGATGCCGGCGGGCACCCCGCCGTAAGACTTGATCGCTCCCATTCCCCCCACATAGGCCGGTTCTTCCACCAGAACCGGGTCCCCCGGGTTGACCAGGATGCGGCAGAGCAGATCCAGCCCCTGCTGCGAACCGTTGGTGATGATGATATTGTCAATATGGCAGGCGCTGCCGGCGCAGCGTATTTTCGCAGCCAGGTAAGCCCGCAAATCGTGGTTTCCTTCGGTGGGGGCATACTGCAGGGCATGGCTGTTTTCTGCGCAGGCAAGTTCGCCGAGCACGCGCCCAATCTCTTCCCGGGGAAAGAAATCGCTGGCGGGAAAACCGCCGGCAAAGGAGATGATCTCCGGGCGTTCCGTAAGGGCGAAAAATTGCCTGATCTGGGATCCGGTGATTTGCCTGGTTCGTCTTGCATAGAATTCCTGCCAATTGATCTCCATAATTCTCTAGCTGCTCCCTCCGCTGCTGTAAATATTAATAATCAACAGCATTTAGGATTCGCTATATCTTCTATCGGGACAATACCCCGAACCTCTAAACGGTCTGGATACACCCACAGCTTCACCTGTAACCTGTCAAGCAGTTCCTCCCAGGTTACTACTCTCTGTGGGAATCCGACCGTTAAATGTTTTTCATCGTGAACCTTCACAAAAGCGATATTTTCCGTGA
>JAAYGO010000162.1 GCA_012727685.1 Bacillota bacterium
ATTTGTGGAGCGCCCGAACCGGTTTCTGGTACGGTGCCTGCTGATAAATAAAAACAAGATGATCCCGGCCGGCGGAAAAGAAGAACCTCCCCTGGTGGAGGCCCACCTGGCCGATCCAGGCCGGTTACAGGAGCTGCTTATCCCCGGGCGAACTCTCTGGCTTGCCCCTGCCCAAAAGCCCGGCCGCAAAACCGGCTGGTCCGTCGTGCTCTGCGAAACACCGGACCGGAGCGGGATGATCTCGCTGAATTCCACTCTGCCCAACCGGCTGGTGGAAAAGGCCTTGCGTGCAGACATCCTGGACGAATTCGCCGCCTGGCGCCTGCTCCGCCGGGAGCACCGCCTCGGCTCATCCCGCTGGGATTTTCTCCTGGAGCACCGGGAGGATGGCGGGAAGCAGCTTCTCCTGGAAGTAAAAAGCGTGATCCTGGTTGTGGGCGGGGTTGCCCTTTTCCCCGATGCGGTTACGGAGCGTGGCGCCAGGCATCTGCGCGAGCTCTCCGCACTTGCGCTGAAGGATGGCTGGGATGCGGCTGTGCTTTTCGTGGTGCAGAGGGAAGACGCCGTGGCATTTCGTCCGGCCGCAGAGCTGGATCCGGCTTTTGCCGCCGCCCTTGGCCGGGCCCACCAGGCGGGAGTGAAGGTTTACTGCCGCTCCTGCCGGGTAACCCCGCGGGAGATCACTCTGGCCGGTAGCATTCCGGTCCATCTGTAGGCCCCATGGACTCTCAAAATGGCGAAGCGGCGGGAGAGTAGGCCTGCCCCTGATCATGCAGGCTTGACATGCCCGTTGCTTGTTTCAGCGGTGCTCCGGTGGTAGAATAGGATGTGGGCGCAGATCGCGGGCGAGAAGGAGCGACCAATCCTTCTCGTTTTTCATTGTTTGCGCCGTGAAGATGGGGTGCAATGATGCCAAAATTAACAAAGCAGGCTCGATTAACTAGCAGCAAATCCCGCTTTGACGGGAACGGCGCCTTCAAGCAGGTTCCGGCCATCCTGGTTTTGGCCTGGCCGGTGGTGCTGGAGATGATGCTGCATACCTTTGTCTGGATCTTTGATACGGCCATGGTCATGCGTCTGGGCGCCCGCGAAGCCAGCGCGGTGGAATACGGCGCGATGATCTTATTCGGCATTCTGAACATTCTCGGCGCCCTGGGGATCGCGGTAAACTCCCTGGTGGCCCGCTACACCGGCGCCGGCAACATGCCCAGGGCGGCCCAGGTGGGTGGGCAAAGCCTCATGTTAAGCCTGATCATCTCCTTTATATACATGGGACTCGGGTTAAGCCTGGGCAAGCCGTTTTTTAGCTGGATTATCAAGGATCCGGTCACCGCTGCCCTGACCGTCGATTATTTTTACACCAACCTGTTCAGCGGCGTTTCCCTCTGTTTGCCGCTCCTGGTCGCCGGCGGTATTATCCGCGGCACCGGCAATACCCGCGTGCCCATGCTGGTTGCCCTGATCATGAATCTTTATAACGTGATCGGCGACTACCTTTTGATTTTCGGCCATTTTGGCTTCCCGGCCATGGGGGTGAAGGGAGCGGCCCTGGCGACCGGCTCGGCGCAGCTTTTGGGTGCATTGCTCTCGCTGGGCTACCTTTTCCGGCACAAGCTGGTGCTGCCGTTTTCCCTGCGCAGCATGCTGCCGCTGCGCCTCCCAGTGATTCGCCAGGTGCTTAAATTGAGTTTTCCGGCCGGGGCCGAAGAGTTGACCCATAGCGGCAGCAGGCTGCTCACGAGCACCTGGATCACCGCCCTGGGGCCAATTGCCTTTGCCGCCAATGCGGCAGCGGTGGCGGCTGAATCGTTTTCTTTCATGCCGGGGATGGCTTTTGCCATCGCGGCAACGACGCTCGTCGGGCAGCGCCTGGGCGCCGGCTTCCCCCGCCAGGCCCGTGACAGCGGTTACTGGGCCTGTGCCCTGGCGACGGCCTTGATGAGCCTGGCAGGCATACTCTTTCTCTTCTTCCCGTATGCGATCATGAGTCTCTTCAATCCGCCTGAAAAGGAGGTGCTGCAACTGGGAGTCCTCTGCCTGCAGATTGCGGCGGTGGAGCAGCCCTTTGTGGCGATCACCATGGCGCTTTCGGGCGCCTTGAAGGGTACGGGGGACACCAGGAGCCCGTTCCAGATCGGCCTGATCAGCAACCTCTTTGTCAGGCTGCCGCTCATCTATGCCATTGTCTATCTCTTTCACCTCGAGATCACTTACACCTGGTGGGCCACGGCGCTGCAGTACGCGGTTAGCGCCCTGCTGCTCCTGGCGCGCTACCGCCGGGTGAAGTGGCATGAGATGAAAGCGCTGCCGGCCTCTCCCGGCGGCTGCGTGGTGGAGTCCAGAAGACTGGATGCGGAAGCATGATGCCTGGCAAACTGGAAATTGGCAATAGCAGCCCCGGCGGGAACAGGCTGTTTTCTTGCGGTTTATGAATAGCTAAATTAAATTGACATTTTAGCTAAAGCGGGTGTATAATTATAGCTATAACAAGGGAGGTGTTCTTGCCATGCGTGTCAACACCACCGATCTGCAGAATGCTTTTGGCAAATATCTTGCCCTGGTGGAGAAAGAGGATATTATTGTCGTTAAAAACGGAAAAAGCGTTGCCAAACTGGTCCGCTATCGCGAACCAGATTTTCATATTCTCCACGAGGAAGCAAAAGGCTACAAATCTACCCGGAAAATTAGCTACGAAGAGTACATGGAGCTGGTTAATTCATCCGATCAGAGATATGAACTGATTGATGGCGAAGTCTACCTGCTGGCGTCACCCGGTTTTTATCACCAGGTTATCGTAAACGAGATCGCGGGCCACTTCTATAATTATTTCAAGGATAAACCCTGCCGGTCATTAACCGCGCCGCTGGATGTGCGCCTGTTCGGCCATGCCACCAAGTTTGAAGAAGATCCGAATGTGGTGCAGCCGGATGTTATGGTTATCTGCGACCTGGAGAAGATCAGCGAGGACAACAAATACGAGGGTGTACCGGTGCTGATTGTTGAAGTACTGTCGCCATCAACCAGAGGAAAGGATATGGCGGCTAAGTTGCACCTCTACATGAGAAGCGGTGTTTTGGAATACTGGATTGTAGATCCGGCGCATAAAACCATTATCCAATACTCATTTTCAGAGGATAGGGATATTAAAGAGATGCACACCTTGACCGCTGCCGATACAATCAGCTCGGTTGTTTATGAAGGCCTTAAGATACCATTAAAAGATATTTTCGGTTAGCTTTCTGCCTGACCCCGGCAAACACTCGCTGAAATATATTACGGGTTGAAACGGCTTTCTTCCGTCTGCAGCGTTTTCAAGGCAGGACCTTCGATGATCTCCCCGTCGATGGTGAAGCGCGAGCCGTGGCAGGGGCAGTCCCAGGAGAGCTCCGCTGCATTCCAGGCCAGGTCGCAGCCCATGTGCGTGCAGACAATATTGACTGCATGAATCTTGCCCTCGTCATCCCTGTAAAGGCCAATCTTTTTACCGTCCTGCATCACCACCTTCGCCTCCCCCGGGGCGACGGTGTCATCTTTGTCAGCAGCTTTCAGCTTGTCGCCGACCAGGTGCTTGGCCACATCGATATTCACGGTGACGGCGTTTTTCAGCATGGGATCGGTCTTAAAGCGGGAAGGGTCGTAAACGGGGGCCAAGGGGCTGTCGCCGTGGACGATTAAATCTTTAAGCAGGATCGCCCCGGCGGTGCTGTTGGTCATTCCCCACTTGCGGAAGCCGGTGGCCACGTAGATGTTGGGGGTTCTTGCGGTGAGCTGCCCGATATACGGCAGATCGTCCAGGGTGGTATAATCCTGCGTGGACCAGCGGTAGGGCATGTCGGTGACCGTAAAATGGTCGCGGGCGAATTCGACCAGCTTTTGGTAGTGGAGATTGGTGTTAGGCCCCTGCCCCGTTTTATGGTGCTCTCCGCCGACGATGACCAGGGTGCCGTCTTCCAGGGGGGTGGAGCGGATGGAACGGCCCGGGGCTTCGGCGGTGATGTACATCCCCCCAGGGTAATCGTCTTTGATTTTTATCCCCAGGGCGTACGATTTCTCCGGGTACATCCTGGCGAAATAGTAGCCGTTGCCGCCGTAAGCCGGAAAATGGGTGGCGATGATCACTACGTCGGCCTTCACCTTGAAGCCTTCTTTTGTGATCACCGTGCAGGTGGAGCCTTCGTGAAAGTCGATAGCCCGGGTCCGTTCAAAGATATAGCTGCCGTCTCCCGGGATCTCCCTGGCCAGGGCCAGGAGATACTTTAGCGGGTGAAACTGGGCCTGGTGGTCAAAGCGTTCGGCCGCTTTAATCTTAAACGGCAGGGGCAGTTCGGACACGTAAGCGGCATTGATGCCGAGGCTGGCCGCTGCTTCGACCTCGTCTTCAATTTGCTTGATATATTGCTCCTCCTGGGTATAGACATAAGCCGGCTGCCGGGAAAAGTCGCAGTCGATCTGCTTCTCCTGGACCAGCTTCTCGATAAAGTCGATGGCGCCCTCGTTGGCAGCCGCATACTGGCCTGCTTTTTCTTTGCCCATGTGTTTAATCAGCTTGCTGTAGATCAGGTCGTGCTGGGAGGTGATCTTGGCGGTGGTATGGCCGGTCGCCCCCTGCCCGATGCGGCCGGCTTCGAGCACAGCCACGCGCAGCTTTTCCTGCTTTAAAAGGTAGGCGGCGGTGATGCCGGCGATCCCGCCCCCCACAATGGCCACGTCGATCTGCAAATGGCGGTCCAAAACGGGGTAGTCTGTGCTGGCTGTTGAAGCGGTCCAGTATGGCTGCGGCCGATCCTTAAAACCATAATCTGCAAATGCTGAATTGTCCATGTGAACCTCCGCTTGAGAATGGCTTTTTCTATAGTGTGTCCACCGCGGAGGCTCTTATTAATCAAAGGGCGTTGGTTTAAGCGTGCGACTTAAGCACGCAGCACCCGTCCCGCCGGCCGGACCGGGAGCATCCGGCCATCGCGCACCACTTCCGTCCCGTTGACGAAGACATGCCTGATCCCCGACGGCCTTGCTTCGAGCTGCTGGAAGGAGGTGTTGTCCTTGATCGCAGCGTAGTCGAAAACGGTCAGATCGGCCCAGCAACCGGGGGTGATGCTGCCGCGCTCCTTCAGCCCGAAGCGGCGCGCCGAGCGGCCGGTCATTTTGGCGATGGCCTCTTCTAGAGAGAGCAGCCCCAGTTCCTTGTGGTAGCGCTGAATGACGCGGGGGAAGGTGCCGAAGCCGGCCGGGTTCTGCCTCCCCCGCCTGGTCAGAATGGTGTCCGTTTCCACCAGGTTCAGGGGATGGGCCAGCACTTTCCGGTAGGCGCTCTCGTCGCTCTCGTTGCCGCTGTACTTGTGCAGCAGGCAGAGCGTTTTGCCGCGGCTGAGCTCGCTGATCTTCAAGTAGGCCTCCAGGACCGGGCAGCCCATTGCCCGGGCAATATCGCCGAAAAACATCCCGTTATACTGCTCCGCCTCCGGGTGGCCGCCCCACAGCACCTGGATATCTTCCAGGCCGAAACCGAGCAGCCTGGTAATCAGCTCCACCTCCAGCTTCAGCCGGAAGCGGGCCCTGGTGCTGCGGAAGTTGCGCTCAATATCTTGCAGGAACCAGGTCGGGTAGACCACGAAGATGGTGGTGTTGCCGCAGAGGTAGGGGAAGCTGTCAAAGGCGATGTCGGCGCCGCGCGCCACCGCCTGGTCGATCATCTCCAGGGCGCGGTCCACGGTGGGCCACGTTTTTTTACCGACGAAGATCAGGTGGGAGATTTGCATCTTCACCCCGGTCCGTTCGGCCAGGTCGAGCATCTCGCGCAGCGCTTTCAAGTTGTGGGGCTCACGGTCAAACAGCTTGAGGGGGTAGGCGCCCGATAGTCGGGAGAGGGCCTTGAGATGCACCGTGAGCAGCCGGCCGTAGCGTTGGGCGCAGCGGGCCATCCCTTCCAGTTCGCGCATCCCGGAAAAGATGCCGGGGGCGTAGCCGAGGCCGAGCGAGATGCCGCAGGCTCCTTCTTCCAGGGCTGCGGCAGCCAGCTTGGCAAGCGCAGAGATCCCGTCCGCACCGGGGTAGGCGTAGTTGTTTCCAAAGAGTGAGACGCGCATGGTGCCGTGGCCCGCGAGCATGGTCACGTTCAAGGCTACGCCGTCTTCCTCGAGCTGCTCCAGGAACGAATGCATCCCATCCCATTTAAATTCAAGGGGGCGGTCAGAGAGGAATTCGGACATCTCTTCAATCTGCTTCAAATGGGATGACGCCGGCTGAAGGGGCGCCGGCGAGTAGCCGCAGTTGCCGCCGATCACCGTGGTAATGCCCTGTTCGAGAAGGGGGGCCAGGATGACGGGGTGGTCCGGAAGCGGGAGAATCCAATCGGCATGGGAGTGGACATCGATGAAGCCGGGGCAGACGGTGAGGCCGGCCGCGTCGAGCACCGTGCTGCTGCCGGCTGCCGCAGCATCCGCCTCTTCGGCGCTACGGATCACAGCCGCGATCTTCCCGTCCTGTACGGCCACGGCTCCGGGAAAGGCCGGGGCGCCGGTGCCGTCCACAATGGTTCCATCTTTAATAAGCAGGTCGTAGGCCATCGATTCATTCCTCCGTAGGGGCACCGCCCCCGCTGCGGTCTACAGGGGCCCGTGCCCGGTAATGGTTAATCATGAAAACTCAATGAAAACCCAATAATGGCCAGGCATGAAAGATCAAGTTTTATTATAGAACAACTGCCAGTCCAAGTCACGGCAATTTTCCTTGATCTGGAAGAAGGCTGCTTTAGACGCCCTTGCACGCAGCTCCTATTTGTCATCCTGAGGGCGAAGCCCGAAGGAACTCTTAATGGCAGCATCCCGGTTTGGTGATCCTTCGCTTACTGAGAGCAGGAGCGAAGGCCTACATTTAATCCCCTCTCCCCCCTCTGGGGGGAGAGGGGCAGGGTGAGGGGGGCATGTCAATGCTGCAGCTGAGCCGTGACAAATGGCTTTTCTCCTTGGCGAGGTAAAGGAATTGCTGGAAAATAAGTAGAATTAACCGCTCAGGACGCAATACTTAGGAAAGGAGCTGGTGATCATTAAAGCGGCTGCAGGCAACTCCTTACCCGGAGACCCGGACTGGTGGAAGAAGGCTGTTTTTTACCAGATCTACCCGCGCAGCTTCATGGACAGCAACGGCGACGGTTTCGGCGATTTGCAGGGAATTATTGACCGGCTGGATTATTTGAACGACGGCACCCCCGCTTCCCTCGGCATTGACGCCATCTGGTTCAGCCCTTTTTTTCCCAGCCCTGATCGCGATTTCGGATATGACGTGGCCGACTATTGCGCCATTGACCCCCGTTACGGCACCATGGCTGATTTTGACCGGCTGGTGGAAGAGGCGCACAGGCGCAAGATCCGGATCCTGCTGGACCTGGTGATGAACCACACCTCCAGTGAGCACCCCTGGTTCCAGGAGTCCCGCTCTTCGCGGAACAACCCGAAGCGCGACTGGTATATCTGGCGCGACGGGCGCGGCCCCGGGAAGAGGCCGCCCAACAACTGGCGGAACAATTTTTTTGGACCGGCCTGGACATGGGATGAGAAGACGGGGCAATACTACCTGCACTCTTTTTTAAAGGAGCAGCCCGATCTAAACTGGTACAACCAGGAGGTGCGGGAGGCGGTCTTTGCAGTGGTCCGCTTCTGGCTGGACCGGGGCGTGGACGGCTTCCGGCTGGATGTAGCCCATCTCTACTGCAAGGATCCGGAGCTGCGCAATAACCCCCCCTACTGGCGGCGGCGCAAGCCGGCGGAGAGTCTCCCGGCGGGGGACCGGACGCTGATCATGAATCTCTTTTATTACCTGGGTGCGCCCGAGTTCCAGGTGAAAATATACAATGAACATCACCCGGAGACGCACCGCGTTCTAAAAGAGCTCCGCCGGGTCCTTGACGAATATCCCGCTAAAACCAGCGTCGGCGAGATTCTGGGCGAAGACGCCGGCGTGCTGGCCTCTTATTACGGAACGGGCAGCGATGAGCTGCACATGAATTTTTATTTCGACCTGATGCACTGCCGCTGGAGCGCCGGCGCCTTCCGGCGCTGCATCGAGCGGTGGGAGAGGCTGCTGCCGCCGGAAGCCTGGCCGGCCTATGCCCTGAGCAACCATGACGTTGTCCGTGCCATCAGCCGCTACGACCAGGGCGGGGAGGGAGAGCGGCGGGCCCGGCTTTTGGCCTTGATGCTGCTAACCCTGCGCGGCAGCCCCTTCATCTACTACGGGGAAGAGATCGGGATGAAGGAGGCCAGGCTGCCGAAGCGGCTGCTTAAGGATCCGGTCGGGCGGAAGTGGTACCCCTTGCATCGCGGCCGGGACGGCGCCCGCACCCCGATGCAGTGGTCGGACAGCCCGGCGGCCGGTTTTTCAAGCGGAACCCCCTGGTTGCCGGTCGGCCCGGAGATAGGGAAGAGAAATGTTGCCGCCCAGGATTCGGACCCGGCTTCGCTGCTCAATTTTTACCGGCGCCTGATCTGGCTGTGCAAGGATTTACCGGTGCTGCAGCAGGGCGCATACCGCTCGCTTGTTGCCGGAGTGCCGGCCGACTGCTACTGCTACCTGCGCGAGCTCGCGGGGAGCAAAGCCGCCGTGGCCTTGAATTTTTCCCGGGCGCCGCGGACGGTGGATCTTTCGCCGGAAGGCCGCTCCTGGCGCCTCGCCTTATCCACCGACTACCGCCGCACCGGCGAAAGCGGGATCAGCACCCTCAAGCTGGGCCCCGGCGAAGGCTGCCTTCTTTTGGAGGTCGGAGGTTAGAAGCCGGAGGCCGGAAGAATAGAAGTTATAATTGCCCGGTTTGATGAATAAGGAATATGAGAGCGGGAACCCGGCTGCCGGCGGGTTCCATCACCTCATTCGGAAAGGACCGGGCAATGCGGAATTATAGCTTCAACAAGCCTCACAGGCCGGCGAAAGCTTATTCTCTCCGCGGTGACGGCGGTGCGGGCAGGCATATTAGCCGGAGCGCTGCAGGAACATCCCGTAACGGGCCACGCCAGAATGCGTATACCTTTTTTCACGTCTTTGTGCGGGGCAACGGATTGCCGGCCGTTTCGCCGCTGCTCTTCGCGCTGATCATCCTGACCTTCTTTTTACCCTTTGTCACCGTCTCCTGCGGCCAGTATGAGCTGGAAACTGTCCGGCTCGTGGACTTTCAACGGGCGGAACTGGTGGAAGAAGGAGAATTTGGCGGCCGAACGGTCGCCCTGCTCCTGGTGATCCTGGCCCCGCTCGGCCTGCTCCTGGGCTTGTGGAAGGGTGGCCATGGGCGCCCCTGGGCTGCCCTTGTGGCCGCCGCCGGGCTGGTGCTGCTCATTGCCCTTCAGGCTGTCATCAACCGTTCCCTGGCGGCACAAAACGCCGCCATGGAGCTGGACGGGGTGATCAACGCCACTTTCCGTTCCGGTTTTTATCTCTCATTTTTTCTTTACCTGGCCGCCCTTGGAGTTAACCTATACCTGCTGCGCTACCGGACCCCTCCCCGGATACCCCCCTTGCGCAGAAGGCGCAAGCCCCTGCTTTTCTTTTATCGAAAGGCTTGATTAAAAACCGTATATACAATTTTACTAGCGGTGTAAAAGGACAAGTTTTGTGTGCTGAACATTATCCCAAAGGTTGATAGCGTGGAGGCTCGGGCAGCCAGTTTTTGAGCTTGCCGTAGTAGGTAAAAAGCTTGTCATAAATATCTATTTCGCTTAAGAGGAATTTCTGAAACAAGTCTCTAATTTTTTCAGTTCCGCTTTGTATGTAGGCAATTTGAAAGGTGGGCAAAAAATCCCGGATTCCGATATATAGTCTTTCAAATATGAATTTGTCTGTAAAGATTTCCGGTTGAAAAGCTGTATTTACATCAACGGCAGGTCTTTCGGGTAACGGGACTCCATAGTCAAGCATTGTTTTTTCCAGGGTTGTGATTTCCTTTTTAATAATCTTGATTCCAAAGTCTAAGATTAATTTGAAATCATTGTCCTTGGCGTAGTTAAGGAAAACCTGGCTTGTTGCAAGGACGCTGTATCTTTCGGATAAGATTGCCCAGAGTTGCCAGGCTTCACCCGCAGAGATCAAAGATTGTTTTTCTTTGGTGGATTTTCCAATTTCCTTAATTTGCTGGATCTGTTTTGGGATCTTCATGTTATAGCCTCTTTATAATCCTTTGTTTTTTTATTGTCCATGTTCTTACTATTTAGCTTCCCATTATTTTGTGAATATATGCTGTGTTGAAACGGGGCAGGCATCAAGACGTTTACGACCAACAAAGAGCAGGTGTTGGAAAAAGCCATATTTCTAAGAAGGTTTTCAGCATCCTGCCGCGAAAAATAGAATTACGCGGAAATGCAAGTGATATGCGGCAAAACAAAGGAGTCTGGCTGGCGGATGCGCTATAAAAGATTATTGCTCCAGGATATCGGCGGGCTGAAAAACGAAGAGAATAGAGAGGTGCGGCGCGGCCTCCTCTATCGCTCCGGGGAACTGCACCGCTTGAGGCCGCGCGATCTGGCGCTCCTGCACAGTCTTGGGATCAGGCAGATCATCGACCTGCGGGAGGAGGAAATGCTCCGCAAGCGGCCGGACCAGTTTACCGCACCCAGCATGATAAACCTGCCGGTGCGCCTGGGCTCCTTTGGGGACTTGAAGTTGCGGGAGGCGCTCCGCCGCGAGGTGGACTGGTCCCGTTTCGATTTCCACTCGCTTTATACGTTGATCCTGGATGAAAACAAGGATTACATTCGCCGTTTCCTGGAGCTGCTCGTGGCGGGGCCGCACCCGGTGCTGCTGCACTGCACCGCCGGCAAGGATCGCACCGGGGTATTTATCACCGTGCTGCTCCTGGCACTGCGGCTTTCACGGGAGCAGGTGGTGCGCTGGTATTTAAGCATTGAAAGGCATTTGAAGCGCAACACCCCTTTACCGGCAAAATTCTTGGTTTGGTACAGCAAAACACCGCGTGAAGTGATCTACCTGAATAAACCGGGCCTGCTCAAAGCGCTCGATCACCTGGAGCAGCGCTACCAGGGCGTTGAAGGCTACCTGGAAGAGGCCGGCTTCACCGCACTGCACGAGCTCCGCCGGATATTTCTCCGGTAAGGGCGCAGTTGATCAGCGCTTCAGGCCTTCTGGCCTGGCTTCTGCGCTGATACCCCCTCACCACGAACACCATACACATCTCCACGCAAGCTGCAATCTTTAGCCTGAATAAACCCTTTTAATACAGTCCCGGAACAATGACCGGCACCATATTGTCCATCTGGTGGAGCGCTATATAGCTGGGGTAGGGCTGCCTTCTCTTAAAATGCGGTAGCCGGATTCAAGCCCCCCTCACCCTGACCCTCTCCCCCCAGCAATTAATAGAAATTTTCTGCACCACAGGTATACTTTACCATCATCCTGTTCAGGATAACCCTTTAGGCATAAAAATGCCTTTCGGAAAAGGATTGCTGCTGGCGGGCGGAGCAGGGTTGGGAAACTGCGCCCCCTGTTTGAATTGTAAATAAATGTAGGATGAAAAGGGATTTTGGCGATCGGTGTAGAAATGGAATGCTTGTCTCAACAAGATTTCTGCAGCAATAAGGGAGCGGTCAAATTGGGCAGGCATGCAACACGCAGTAATGATTATGGATACCGGCGCCAGCGGAGGAAAGTACGCAAGGGGACGCTCATCTGGATCGTCGTGCTGCTGGCGCTCTTAATAACCGGCTATCACTACCGGGCGCATATTTACGCCTTCGTTGACCACTTCATTGCGGGACCGCCGGATGGGGGGACGGCCCTGCCGCCAACCGATCCGGAGCCGGAGGAAGAAGAGCCGGCGGAGCAGGAACCGGAGCCGGAAGATCCGGCGGGAGAAGAAGCAGGTGGCGAAGAGCCGGGAGAGGAAACTGAACCGGGCCCGCTGCCGGAAGGGGAGCTGCCGCAGGCCGCCGACGCCGATTACCTGCTGGTCCTGGTGACCAAGCAGATGACCCTGGGACGGTATACTCCCTCCGACCTGGTTGCGGTTCCGCTAGAGCTGGCCGCACCGGGACGGGAAAATTGGGGCTTCCAACTGCGCCGGGAAGCATGCGATCAACTGGTCCTGATGGCCGCAGACGCCCGGGCGGAAGGCGTTGCTCTCTTCGTCAACTCAGCCTACCGCAGCTACGATACCCAGGAACGCCTCTTTTGGGAGTATGCCGCCATTCACGGGGAGGCGGAGGCCAACACCTTCAGCGCCCGCCCCGGGCAGTCGGAGCACCAGCTGGGCACGGCCATCGATTTCGGTGGTACCCCTTATGACTTTACCGATTCTTTCGGCGAGACCCCTGCCGGGATCTGGCTGGCGCAAAACGCTCATCGCTACGGTTTTGCCATGAGCTATCCGCCCGGCACCCAGGCCATCACGGGCTATATTTACGAACCGTGGCATTTCCGCTATATCGGGGTGGAGGCGGCGGCGGAATGGAAAGAATCGGGGCTCGTGCTCTGCCAGTTCCTCGCCCAGAAACCGCAGGACTGGCTGGAATAGGATTTAGGATGGGCAGCAGACGTCAGGACTGGACAGTAGGAACAGGCATGGACAATGGACTTCACGCTTTGGTATAGATATATTCGACAATCCCTAAAAAGATGGCCTGGGCCAGCTTCCCCTGGTTGCACGGCTCGGTAAATATCTCGCGGTCGATGGGGCTGGTCATGAAGCCCATCTCCAGGATAATGCCCGGGATGTTGGCTTCGTTGATCAAGAGGTAGCTGCCCTCCTTTGGGCTGGAGTGGACGGTCTGTCCGGGCTTTGGGTCCGAGGCCATCAGGGGGTTAACCTGCTTCTGGATCGTTTCGGCCAGGATCTTGTTTTCAGGCCTGCCGGGGGAGTAAAAGGCGATGGCGCCCCTGACCGTGGGATCGCTGAATGAGTTTAAGTGCAGGCTGAGGAAGAGGTCCGCACCGGACTCGTTGATGACCTTGAGCCTGCCGTGCATATCCCGCTGGTAGCGGGAGGCAGGATCGCCGGGGATGTATTTGCTGGTATCCTCGTCCCGTTCGCGGGTCATGATCACGGTGGCGCCGGCCTGGTTCAGGAGGCGGCGCAGCTCCAGCCCCACCGCCAGGACGATATCCTTCTCCAGGATGCGCTCTTCGTAGTGCGAACCCGAATCAATGCCGCCGTGGCCGGGGTCAAGGACGATGACGCTGCCTTTCAGCGGGCGTCCGTAGTAGAGGGAAACCGGCCGGGCGGAGGGATAAAAGAGGCTGCCGATCCATAAGAGCACGGCGCAGGCCAGCACGGCGCCCCCGGCAGCAGGCGGCACGACCATGAGCCGGATCTGCCTTTTGTTTACAGCCATTCTAGTTTGGATTCCCCCTTAAGCCCGCCACCCCTTGGGCGAAAGACTTTGCTCCGCTTTGCCCCCTTGATCCATTCATTTATATGCGCGCGGACCCGGTGATATTTGCGGGGTGGGGTTATAAAAAATATATTGCATTATTAGGATATAGTGATATAATTAAGCCTAAGGAGGGATAATCTTGGAAAACCGGAAAGAAGAACTGGCCCTTTTGCAGGAGAAGGCCTCCCTGTTGAAGGCCCTATCCAATCCGATCCGCCTCTGCATCGTGCGGGAGCTGCTGAAGCGCGGCCGTTGCAATGTCTCTTCCATGCAGCACTGCCTTGAACTATCCCAGTCCACGGTCTCACAGCATCTTGCCCGCCTGCGTGACCTGGGGATCATCGAAGGGGAGCGCCAGGGGGTGGAGGTCTTTTACCGGGTCGTGAACCCCGAAGCAGAAGCGATCATCAAACTTCTGTTTTAAATATTTGGCTAAGACATTGAATTATTATAATAAATCAAATCTAGCAAGGGGGAGGTTATAAGATGGGCAAAAAGGTGGTTATTGTGGGAGGAGTGGCCGGTGGTGCATCCACGGCGGCTCGCCTGCGCCGGCTCGACGAAACGGCGCAAATAATCCTGCTGGAGCGGGGCGATCATATTTCCTATGCCAATTGCGGCTTGCCCTACTATATTGGAGAGGCGATCAAGGAGCGCGACGCCTTGTTCGTGATGACGCCGGAAAAATTTCGCGCCTGGTTCAACGTGGAGGTGCGGGTGCGCCACGAGGTCACGGCCATCGATCGGGCGTCCCAGAAGGTGCTGGTTGTAGATCACCGTACAGGGGAAGAATATAGCGAGCAGTACGATTACCTGGTGCTTTCGCCCGGTGCGGAACCGCTTCGCCCGCCGCTGCCGGGGATCGATCACGGGGCCATCTTTACCCTGCGCTCTGTGGCCGATACCGACCGGATCTACGCTTATATCCGGGATCGCCGGCCGCAAACGGCGGTGGTGATCGGGGGCGGCTTTATCGGCCTGGAGATGGCCGAAAACCTGCACGGCCGCGGCCTGGCTGTAACGGTCGTGGAGATGGCCCCCCAGCTGCTGCCGCCTGCCGATCCGGAAATAGCGGCCCTGGTGCAAAACTACCTGCGCGCCATGGGGGTGGCGCTGCGCCTCGGCGACGGGGTGAAACAGTTCCACGCCGCGGAGAACGGTGCCGTTGACGTGGAGCTGCAGAGCGGGGCCCGCCTGCCGGCGGATTTGGTTTTACTGGCGATCGGCGTCCGGCCGGAGGTAAAGCTGGCCCGCGAGGCGGGGCTGGAGGTGGGCCGGGGCATTAAGGTAAACGAGTACCTGCAAAGCTCGGACCCGTGCATTTATGCCCTCGGCGATGCCATCGAGCTGCCGCACCTGGTTACCGGCGAGCCGGCGGTGATTCCCCTGGCCGGACCGGCCAACAAGCAGGGGCGGATCGTGGCCAATAATATTGCCGGGCGCAAGGACAGCTATCGCGGTACCCAGGGCACGGCCGTGCTGAAAATATTCGCGATGACGGTGTCGTTGACCGGGGCGAACGAGCGCATGCTGCAGCAGGCGGGGATCGACTACCGCACCTGCATCGTGCATCCGCAGTCTCATGCCGGCTATTACCCCGGCAGCAGCCAGATGACCCTGAAGCTCATTTTCAACCATGAGGGGAAAATTCTCGGGGCGCAGGCCGCCGGCTTCAGCGGAGTTGACAAGCGGATCGACGTTATCGCCGCCGCCATGCGCGCCGGCTGCAGCGTTTATGACCTGCAGGAGCTGGAGCTGGCTTACGCCCCACCCTTTTCTACGGCCAAGGACCCGGTCAACATCGCCGGTTTTGTGGCCGCGAATACATTAAACGGCGACCTGGTCACAGTGGAGAGCGCGGAGCTGCTGCAGGGACTGCCCCCCGCCGTGCAGCTCCTCGATGTGCGGGAGGCGGAGGAATATGCCCTGGGGTATATTGACGGCGCCGTCAATATGCCGCTGGGAGAGCTGCGGCAGCGCTGCGGCGAACTCGATCCGGAAAGGGAGGTCATCGTTTACTGCAGTGTCGGCCTGCGCTCCTACCTGGCGGCCCGGATCCTGATGCAGAATGGGTTCAAGCGGGTGCGCACCCTCAACGGCGGCTACAAGGTTTACCGGACCCTGGCCGGCAGCGCCGGTGAACACGGCGCCGGGGCGGCGGGAGCGGCTCCCGGCCAGGCGGCGGAAGAGGCAGCGGCCGGGCAGGAGACAGTTCCGGCGGAAGGGGCGATCAAGCTCGATCTTAGCGGCCTGCAATGCCCCGGACCGATCATGCAGCTCTTCCGCAAGATGAGCGAACTGCCGGAAGGGGCGCTCGTGGCGGTCAGCGCCACTGATCCCGGCTTTGCCGCCGATATCGAATCCTGGTGCAACCGCACCGGCAACCGGCTCCTCAGCAGGGGCTACGAGGGCAAGGTTTTTACGGCGCTAATCTGCAAGGGGCAGCAGGCCGCTACAGCCGCCGCCCCGGCAGCGGGCAGGGCTCCCGCCAGTGCTTCCGCCAGCGGCGATGATAAAACCATCATCGTCTTTAGCGGCGACCTGGATCGCGCCATGGCGGCGCTGATCATCGCCAACGGCGCCGCCGCCATGGGGCGCCGGGTGATGCTCTTCTTCACCTTCTGGGGCTTGAACATCCTGCGCAAGAGCGAGGGGGCGGCGGTTCGCAAACCGTTCATGGAGCGTATGTTCGGCCTGATGATGCCGCGGGGCAGCAAGAAACTGGGGCTTTCCCGGCTGCACATGCTCGGCATCGGACCGAAGCTGATCCGGCGGGAGATGCAGAGGAAGAATATTAGCTCGCTCGAAGAGCTGCTGGCTGCAGCCCGCGCGGCCGGGGTCAGGCTGGTCGCCTGCCAGATGTCCATGGATGTGATGGGCATCAAGAAGGATGAACTGATCGAGGGGGTCGAGGTGGGCGGAGTCGCCACTTACCTCGATGCCGCGGAAGGCGCCAATGTGAACCTGTTTATTTAAAGCAGGCGTCTGTGAAGTTTTATTTCAGGACTTGCCTAAGTTAAAGGGGCTTGTCCTGGGAAGGCCAAGACTGGTAAACTAAGCAGGTAGTTGTTTGAAAAAATAGTTTTATGGAAAGGGGAAACGATAATGTTTAAGGTGACAGCCACGGCCCAGGATAAATTCAAGGAAATTCTCGCCCAGGAGGCGAAGGAAGACGCCTATATCCGCCTCTATATCAGCGGTGTCGGCTGAGGCGGTCCCCGCTTCGGCCTGGCTCTGGAAGAGTCAGTTCAAGACGGCAAAGACCTGGTGCGGGAAATGGATCAACTGAAGTTCGTTTATGAAAAGGCGATCTCGAAGTACCTGGAAGACAAGGTGATCGACTATATCACCGGTGCCCAGGAGGGCTTTCTGATCGCCGGCGAAGGCCCCTCCGACTGCGGCAGTTGCACAAGCTGCTAGCGGCTAACAGTAAAGAGCCGGATGCTAGCGCGCCGGCTCTTTACCTTTCATGCCTTTATTCAAGTTTTTCAGGACTTTTCAAGAATGCATCAGCCGTTCTTCCCTTACCGTTCCTTCCCACGGCTGCCCTCTTCCTCCGGGGACGGTTTTGATCCGAGATCATGCTCCCTGATCCGCCGGATCATTTCCCGCAGGTAGATGGTAAAGACGATGACCGGGCCGATAACGAGGATTGCCCCTGCTGCGTAAACGCCCAGATTCCATCCGCTCAATTAAACCGCCTCCCCCGTTGCCTTTTCACGCTTTTCCCGGCCAAAGATGAGGCCGGCGATATAGGCGAGCAATACAAAGGGCGGGATCAGGAAGATGCCGTATTCCTGCCACAGTTCAAAGGTGCGCCCAAAGAGGTTGACTTCCATTACCAGGGTCTCCCATTCTTCCGAATAAGAACCGAGGACGGATATGGCAATGTAATAGCCGATGGTCCCGCAAAAGCCGACCAGGGTGGCGAGAGTGCCGCTTAGCCTGGTTTTTTTCAACTTTTTGAGGAAGACCGCGGCGTAGAGGGGGATGATGATCGTGTTGATAATCATGCTGGCCTGGAAGACCCACACGCCCATGATGCGGTCAAAATAGAAGGAGAGGGCCACGGAGATGGCCGCCGCAATGAGCACCGCTTTTTTCGTATAAGCGACCATCTTCTGGTCCGGCATATCGGGCTTAAAGAGGGGGCGGTAAATATCGTAAACCAGATTGCCCGAGGAGACGAGGAAGTAGGAATCGGCTGTGGACATGGCCGCAGCCAGGACGCCGGCCAGGAAAATACCGATCAGGCCGGTGGGCAGATACTTGATCACCACGGCCAGCAAGGCCTGATTGGCATGGGTTTCCCCGATCATGCCCAGCCCGGCAGCGGCAACAGCGGCCATGCCGAGCATGCAGCAGGCAAACTCGTATGCGGTCCAGATGGGAGTGCTGATCAGCAGGGCGGTGCGCACATCTCTTGGAGAGCGCGAGGCGAAAATCCGCTGCATAAAGGCTGGCTCGCAGAGCACTGCCAGGGAGGTGAGGGCGTAGGCAATAATTACCCCTAGCGTCAGGTAGCCTCCCGAGGGGGAGAAGTAATACCAGGGGTCTTCGCCCAGGTAGGCCTCCAAACCCGCATGCACCCCGGCATAGCCGCCCAGGTCTTCCCAGCAGATGAGCAGGGCGATGCCCAGACTCACAGCCATGATAAAAAACTGGATCATGTCGGTGGTGGCCACCGCCCATAGCCCCCCGGTATAGGTATAGACCACCACGATCACCGCTGCCAGAAGCACCGCCTGCCAGTAGGGAATTTTAAGGAGGAGGGCAAAAATAAAGCCCATGCCCATAATTTCCATGGCATTGGTCGAGTAGAAAAACGAGGCCAAGGCGGATACGATCCTGGCGGTTTGGCCATAGTTTTCCGCCATGATATCGGATAAGGTATTGCTGTTCAGTTCCCGGAATTTTGGCGCGATCAAGGCCATGAGAATATACATGGCCGTGTAGGGGAGAGCATACGCAAAAAAGCCGGTTACCCCTTCAAAGAAGCCGATCTCAGAGGTGCCAAAAAGGGTGTCCAGGCCAAAAAAAGTTGAGACCAGGGTCCCAATTAACAGCGGCATTGTGATTCCTTTGGAAGCGAGGAAGTAGTCTTCGAAGTTATGATTTTTCTTTCGGAAAAAGAGTCCGATATAGATCATTCCCGCCAGGTAGGCAATCACGATTACCCAGTCCAGCCATGACAATGAAATGTCCATATCCATCTTCGGTTATAATCACCACGCGTTCTCGTATTTTTCATGTGTTAAAACCAGATCAAGCTGCATCTGGCGTGGCTTGGCAATGAGGAGTGAAGGCCAACGTTGATGCAATGTTGATGCCTGCGGCTGTGGCGCTGCCCGGCAGCCGCTATTTGCCCTTTTCCGGCTTGTCCAGTCCAAAGGCACTATGCAGGGTGCGCACAGCCAGCTCGCCGTATTTGCTGTCGATCACACAGGAGATCCGGATCTCCGAAGTGCTGATCATTTGAATATTGATGTTTTCATCGGCCAGGGCTTTGAACATGCGCGCCGCCACTCCGGGATGGTTTTTCATGCCGATGCCCACGGCGGAAACCTTGACAATGCAGTCATCGGTACGCACATCGGCGGCCTTGATTTCCCGGGCGACCTGCTGCACCAGCGGGAGCGCCTTATCAAGGTCAGCCTTGGGCAGGGTAAAGGTAAAGTCGGTTTGCCCCGCGCTGCCGACGTTTTGGATAATCATATCCACGTTAATGCCGGCATCGGCCAGGGGTGACAGAATCCGGTAGGCGATGCCAGGCCTGTCCGGCACGCCGATAATTGACATTTTGGCTTCGCTCCGGTCGATGGTAATCCCGTTTACGACTGCGCTTTCCATATCTTTTTCCTCCTTAACAATCCAGGTGGACCTGGTGCCGCCAAAAGAAGAGCGCACCAGCAGTGGAACTTCATATTTTTGGGCCAGCTCTACCGATCTGATTTGCAGCACCTTGGCACCCAGGCCGGCAAGTTCGAGCATTTCCTCGTAGGTTATTTTATCCAGGTGCCTGGCTCGTGGACAGATGTCCGGATCCGCCGTGTAGACCCCGTCCACGTCCGTGTAGATTTCGCACAGGTCCGCCTTGAGCGCCATGGCGAGGGCTACGGCCGAGGTGTCGGAACCGCCGCGGCCGAGGGTGGTGATCTCGCCGGCCGCGTTTATCCCCTGGAAGCCGGTTACCACCGGGACAATGCCAGCCTCGAGGGTTTCAAGCAAAAGTTTTGTTTCCACTTGCAAAATGCGGGCCTTGGTATGGCTGTCGTCGGTTCGCAGCGGCAGTTGCAGGGCGTTAAAAGAACGGGCCGGGCAGCCGATGCTTTCCAAAGCGATGGCCATCAGGGCGGCACTGACCTGTTCTCCGGTGGCCAGCAGGGCGTCATACTCCCGTTCGGGCGGCGCCAGTGAGAGCGCTTTAGCCAGGCCGATGAGGCGGTCTGTTTCACCGCTCATCGCCGAAACGACCACGGCTACCATGTTGCCCCCGTTCCGGGTTGCGGCGATCATATTGGCTACCCGGATAATATGCTCCGGTGTGGCCAGGGAACTGCCCCCGAATTTTTGAACAATTAGTGCCATTTTGCTCCCACCTCTTGTTCCCCTTGGATTTACACTAATGCTTATTCTCTCATAGAATCGGCAACGGTTCAATCATTTTTTATCTCTGGGGCTGCAAACCTGCAATTTTGTCATCCTGCAAGCGGTCTGAGTTAATGTCACCTTTTTGGGAGAAGTCAACCATGTCCCCGCAGCGGGGCGCCATCAG
>JAAYGO010000039.1 GCA_012727685.1 Bacillota bacterium
CTGGAGATCCTTTGTTGAGGGATCCTTCGCTTCGCTCAGGATAACCAATAAAATGACATGCGAACTGTAGGAGGCTGGTTCCCTTCCCGCCCAAGCTGTGAGTCAAAGTCACCGTCCCCTTGACTCACAGTGCTTGGATGCACTTCCGGACCGCGGCGGATCACGGTGGGGTAGGGGTAGTAGCGGTCTTCGGAAATCTTGGTCCGGCTCTCCACCCGGCCCTCGCTGGAGACTATCCGCCATGCCTCGACCAGGTAACCGGGGTAGCCCTCGTCAATCTCAACTTCACCCGGGGCGAGAGCCGGGTCGATTTCGATGATCTCGGGCGGCGGATAAACGGCCAGTGTCCTGGTCTCGATCTCCACTTTTTTACTGGTGGGGGAGCCGAAAATGCGGAAGGTCAGGGCGTCACCCTCCACAAAGGCTTCGATCATGACCGCCTGTTCCGTATTGTTGCGCACTTTTAGATCGCGGGCGCCGTAGCTGAGCGTGGCGTCCCGCCCGGGCTCAATGTACGGCACGGTGAGGTCGTGGTTGTGCCGCTCCACGATCTCCAGACCCGCCAGGAGCGCCGCGTTATAAAAGGTGGAGGAGATCTGGCAGAGTCCCCCGCCGAAGCCGGGGACAAGCTCCCGGCCTACAATCACCGGTGCCTCTTTATAGCCCTTTTCTGCCGTGGTCTCGCCGTAGAAGTCGTTTAAGGAAAGAAGCGCCCCGGGGGCGAGAAAGTAATGATTGATCAGGGAAGCGGCAAGCTTGATATTATGAACGCGGTTCGCCTTGGTGGGGTCAAAGATGGTGGTAAAGCTGCTCCTCATGGCGGTGATCCCCTCTTCACGCAATAACCGGGCGGTGATTGCCGCGGGGATGCTTTCGCCGGGTACCGTGACAGAGGGGGGCGGTGGTGGAGCGGCGAGGCTCTCGTGGATGCGCTGCACCAGTTCGGGGCGGGATAGCTTAAACCCCGTTTCTTCCGCGATGATTTCCGCCGGGGAGCCCGCTTCCCCGGCGGCGATGGAAGCATTTTTAGCTTCGCAGTTAAAGGCATTTTCCAGCCGGAGCAGAGCCTGCTGCAGCTTTTTTTCATCCACCCGGTAGGGGAGGGGGAGATGAACGGGAGCGGTGAGCAGGTGCAGGCGCTCTGCGAAGTTGAGGGGCCAGCGCTTTTGCCGCCCGTAGCCGAAGGCCTGCTCCAGGATCTTTCTCTGATCCGGGATAAAGCCCAGTTCCGCGAGGGGGATGGTGAGCGGCGCGCCGCCGGGGCGCGCAAAGGTTAAGGCAGCCCTGGCGATGGCCTTTTCGGCCGCTGCCGGATCGGCGCCCCCTAAAGAGATGTTTTGCAAGTATACCCCGGGGTAAATGCGCTCCCGGTAATAGAGATGATCAAGGAGGAGCAGCGCGATCAGCCCCGCTGCTGCCAGCAGGATTAAGATTCTTTTCTTCGGCCTCCTCTTCGGACTCCGCTTTCTGCCGCGCAGCATGGTTTACCCCCGGGTTTCCATATTATTAAGCCGGCTCCGCAGCCTGCGTCTGCAGCTTAATACAGTATATCTGGCAGGGCGCCCCCCTATGAGCAGGAATTATGGGGGCATATCCGGCGCGCCCTTGTCATAGGTACAGAAAGCAGGGGGGCGTTGGTGCGCATGCAAAGGGGTTATCTAAAGGTAATTGCGGCATCCTTAATCTGGGGGACCATCGGCGCCTTCGCCCGCTGGAGCGGCCTCAATCCGCTGGAGCTATCCTTCTTCAGGCTCCTGCTAGCGGGCATTGCATTATCGCTTTTGCTGCCCCCCGGCCGCCGCCGCTCCGCCCTGGCGGGCAAGGGATACCTGCTCCTTTTCCTGGCCGGGGTGCTCTTTGCAGCGGACAGTTTATTTTTTTTTGGGCTTTGCAGCTCACCACGATTACCAACGCGGTGCTGCCGTACAATATACAACCGGTCATGATCGCTTTGCTGGCGCCTTTTATTTTAAAGGAAAAGCTGGAGCGGGGCCTGATCCCGGTTTTACTGCTATCCCTGCTCGGGCTCTTGATCCTGGTTTTCCCCACTCTCTCCGAGTACTCCCGCTCCGACTTGGCAGGGATCGGCCTCGCCCTGGCGGGCACCTTTTTTCTTTCCGTAATCACGCTCATCACCAGGCTCCTCAAGGCCGACGCCGCCACCTTTGTTTATTACGAGATGTTCATCGCCGTATTCTGCCTGCTTCCCTTCCTCAAGCCCTCCCGGCTTCTCGATTGGCGCGCCCTGGTCATGGCTGCCGTGATCGGGCTGGTGCATACGGCGCTCGGCTATATCCTCTATTATGATGGGCTCGGTGAAACGAAAATGCAGTATGCGGCCACCCTGACCTATATCACCCCGGTTACCGCCGTGCTGACCGGCTATCTCTTTTTCCGCGAGGAGATCAGCCCCTACGCCATCATTGGTGGAGTCCTGATTATGGCCAACAGCATCATGGTGACGCTTAAAAAGTAGCGAGCGGCTCCTTTGCAGTTTAAAAAGGGAGCAGCGGTGAAAATTAGGTACACCATTGGCTTGTTTATTCTGGTATAATTTAATTCAACAATTTGCCTTTTCTGGCCAATGAGAGGTTTTTATTCACGAACCAGCATTTCTCGCAGGAGGTTGGCAGCAGCGATGCATCACATTCTGGTCAGCGATACCCTGTCGGAAAAAGGTTTGGCGCTCCTCCGGGAAAAGGCCAGGGTCGATTACCTCCCCGGCCTTAAGCCGGAGCGTTTGCTCGAAATCATCGGCCGCTATGATGCCTTGATTGTGCGCAGCGGCACCAAGGTGACCGCCACCGTCCTGGAGGCGGGGCGGAATTTGAAGGTTGTCGGCCGGGCCGGCTCCGGGGTCGATAATATCGATGTGGAGAAGGCCACGGAAAGGGGCATCATGGTGATCAATACCCCCGGCGCGAACACCATTTCCACCGCCGAACATACCGTGGCCATGCTCACCGCGCTGGCCCGCAATATCCCCGCCGCCCATAACACTTACCGGAGCGGCTCCTTTCAAAGGGACAAGTTTGTGGGGGTGGAGCTGGCCGGAAAGAAGCTGGGCATTATCGGCTTGGGCCGCATCGGCAGCGAGGTTGCCCGGCGGGCGCGCTCCATGAGGATGCGGCTGATGGCCTACGATCCCTACATCGCACCGGAAAGGGCTGAAAAAATGGGGGTGGAACCGGTTGCGCTGGAAACCCTGCTCCGCGAAGCCGATTTTATCACCCTCCATGTGCCCCTGGTGGCGGCGACGCGCCACATGATCGGGGAGAAAGAATTCGCACTGATGAAACCGGGGGTGCGCCTGATCAACTGCGCCCGCGGCGGCCTGGTCTGTGAAGAGGCCCTCTGCCGGGCGCTGGAGGAGGGCAAGGTCGCCGGCGCGGCGCTCGATGTCTTTGAGAATGACAACCCGCGGGAAAACAGGCTGTTCAGCATGGATAACGTCATCGTGACCCCGCACCTGGGAGCTTCCACTTTTGAAGCCCAGGAAAACGTGGCGGTGCAGGTGGCGGACCAGGTCTTAAAGGCGCTGCAGGGCGAACCGGTGGCCTCGGCGGTCAATGTGCCCGGCTTCTCCGATGAAGTCATGGCCGAGGTGGAACCGTATCTGCCGCTGATGCACCTGCTGGGCAGCTTCCTGATGCAGCTTTTCGGCGGCTCGGTGGAAGAGGTGGAGATCCATTACAGCGGTGAAATCGCGGCCAGGCCCCTTGCGCCGCTGACAACGACGTGCCTGATCGGGATCTTGCAGACCATCCTCGGGGAACAGGCCAACTATGTCAATGCGCCGCACCTGATCAAAAACCGTGGCATCAAGGTTAAAGAATTCAGCACGAGCAGCCTGAAAAGCTACACCAACCACGTGGCGGTGAAAGTGAAGTCGGGAGAGAGAGCCTATACCGTGGCCGGGACGCTGCTCGATGAAAACGATATCCGCATCGTCCAGATCAACGGTTACATTATGGATGTGGTTCCCTCCCGCTACATGCTCATTACCACCCATTATGACCGTCCCGGGGTGGTGGGCCACGTGGGCACCATTCTCGGCAGCGAAAAGATCAACATCGCCGGCATGCAGCTGGGGCGGCAGGCCATCGGCGGGGAAGCGATCATGGTCATCCAGGTGGATGTCCCGGTTCCGCAGGCTGTCATCGAAAAAATAAATGCCTTCGAGCTGATGCTCTCGACCCGCTTTGTGGAGCTTGTGGGACAGGATCTGATTAAACGCCGGGAAAAGGGGACAGGCCCAGCGCCCTCCCGGTGAAAGTGGGATGTAAGAGGTGAGAAATGGAGGGGAAACATGGCAGTGGAAATCCTGTTCAGCCTGCTAATCGGGATCGGGCTCAGCGCGACCAGCGGTTTCCGGATCTTTGTCCCTTTCCTGGTTTTAAGCATCGTGTCGTTAACCGGCCACGTGAAGCTGGCCCCCGGCTTTGATTGGATCGGCACCTATCCAGCCCTGATCGCCTTTGCCGTGGCTACCATTTTGGAGATATTAGCCTACTTCTTCCCTTATGTGGACAACCTGCTCAGCGCCGCCGGTGTTCCCGCCGCCGTAATCGCCGGCACCGTGCTCTCAGCGGCGGTATTCTTTGAGATGGGACCGCTGGCCACCTGGGCGGTGGCGATTATCGCCGGCGGGGGATCAGCCCTGGCGAGCAAGACCGCCAGCACCGCAGCGCATACCGGTTCGACCACCACCACCGGGGGCACGGCCAACCCGGTCCTCTCTGCAATTGAATCGCTCATTTCCACGTTCCTGGCGGTCCTTTCGGTGCTGGTGCCCATTCTGGCCGTCCTGCTGATCGCCCTGGCCATTTACGGCGCTGTAAGATTTTACCGGCGGGTTAAAGGGCGCCGCAGCAAGCTAAAAGCCGGATAGTTAGGCAGAAATAGCTATCAGAAATTGCCGCAACTGGAGCTGAACCTGGACGCAGCTATTGGAAGTCAGAGGCCAAAGACCATGTTTGAAGAACAACCATCACAAAAGGTGTCAAAGATACTTTTCAACTAGGCTATTCAGCAGGAATATAATATTTATGAAGAGCAATACCATGGGGTTGAATCATGTGTTTATAGTTAGAGGCAGGGGATAAAAAGGTGAATTATATTGCGCAGATCAGAGAAGCGGCGGAGCTGATCAGGGAGAGCGCGCACTGCTACTGCTTGACCGGTGCGGGCATGAGCACGGAAAGCGGCATCCCCGATTTCCGCAGTCCCGGCGGCTTATGGCAGGAGATTGACCCGATCAAGACTTCGTCCGCGGAAGTGCTTTACAATAACCCCCGGGTTTTTTACGAGGTTGCCTTTACCCGTTTTGCGCGGATCACCAGGGCCGAACCCAATGCCGGCCACCGCTCCCTGGCCAGGCTGGAGCAGATGGGCTACCTCAAGGGGCTGGTCACGCAAAACATTGATGGGCTGCATGTCAAAGCGGGGTCGCAAAGGGTGTGGGAAGTTCACGGGCACCTGCGCTCCGGTTACTGCCTCGGCTGTCAAAAGCGCTACCCGTTCGAATTTCTGGTGGAGCAGGTCGAGGGCAAGCAGATCCCCCCCTCCTGCCCCACTTGCAATCACATGCTCAGGCCTGACGTGGTTTTATTCGGCGATCCCATGCCCCCTTTGTTTTATGAGGCCTGGGAGGAACTGGCCGGGCAGTGCGACCTGCTGCTGGTTTGCGGCAGCAGCCTGGTAGTCTACCCGGTGGCGGAGCTGCCCGCCCTAGCCCGCAAACTGATCATCATCAACCTGGAACCTACCCCTTACGACCACCTCGCCGCCGTCGTGATCCGGGAAAAATGCGGCAAGGTGCTCCCCGCCATCGTAGAGCTGCTGGAAGCATAGCCGGGACAGATCGAGATCTTTGAAATTCACTGTTACAAGGTATATCAAAAGAACAGCATCGCCCGCTCTCTAACCTTTGAAGGCCTGGCAGCAGATGTTGAAAGTTTATTTGCCGATCTGCTGTAAGCAGGAAAGAGTCGAAAAGAAACGCCTCCCCTGTTAA
>JAAYGO010000169.1 GCA_012727685.1 Bacillota bacterium
GCCTGTGCTTGTACGCCCGGATGCAGAACTCCACGTCGCTGCCGCAGACGATGAAATCTTCGTTGAAACGCCCGATCCGCTCGACGGTAGCCCTGGAAACGGCCAGGCAGGCACCCGTTGAGGCCAGGACGTTGCGGGTGATCACCGGCGAAATAAAGGGGGAGCCGTAGTGCACCGGCTTTAAGCCTTTAAAGACATGGTCGGCCCAGCCTCCCATGCCCACCACCACACCGGCATGCTGGATGGAGCCGTCTTCGTAGAGCAGCAAGGCCCCCACCGTGCCGATCTCCTTGCGCATGGCTTTCTCAGCCAGGCGCTGCAGCCAGTCTTCGCTGATCACGACGGTGTCGTTGTTCAAAAACACGAAGACATTGCCCGAGGCCACCTCCATGCCGTGATTATTGAGCCGGGCCCAATTAAACGGGTATGGGGCGCTGACCACCATGATCCGGCCGCCATTAATATTATCGAGGTAGTGCACCGCTTCCTTTTCCGATGAACCGTTGTCCAAAATGATGATTTCGTAGTGGGGATAGCTGGTCTTCGCCAGGATGCTGTCAACGCATTTTTTTAGAAGCTGATGCTTATCCCTGGTTGGAATGATGATAGATACCATGGTTCCTTCCGGCAGCCTGTAGCGGACATTGTAGACGAAGGTCCAGTGGGCGGACTCGCACCAGGCCTCCCCTTCCCCGTAGCGGCGGGATAGATGCTCGTTGAGCGCTCTCAGCCCGCTTTCATGGGCGTAGGGCTTGGCCGCGGCATTAATCGCCGTAGACGATTCGATCTCGCGCCAGGAGTAGAGGACGCGGGGAATATGGTAGATTTTATCTGTCCTTTCCGTAAGCCGCAGCACCAGCTCGTAATCCTGGCTCCCCTCGTAGCCTTCCCGGAAACCGCCAATCGCTTTTACCAGCATAGTGCGGTAAACCCCGAGGTGGCAGGTATACATCTGGGATAGAAAGGTATCCGGTGACCAGTCGGGCTTGAATAAAGGGGTATGCCGCACACCCGCCGTGCTGATCTTGTCCTCATCGCTGTAGATCATGTCGGCTTCCGGATGGCTTTGTAAAAATTGGGCTACCGCAAAGAGGGCATCCGGGGTCAGTTCGTCATCATGATCGAGCAGGGCGATAAATTCACCGCTGGCCAGGGCCAGGGCTGAATTGGAGGCTGCCGCAATATGGCCGTTTGTTTCGCGATAGATCACCTTGACGCGGCTGTCCGCAGCCCGGTATTCCTCGAGCACCGCGCGCACGTGCGGCTCGGTGGAAGCATCATCGGCGATGCAGAGTTCCCAGTGGGGGTAGAGTTGATTGAAGACCGAATCAAGGCAGCGGCGGAGCCATCTCTCCCCGGTATTGTACACGGGAACAAGCACCGAGATCAGAGGCGGATCCGTCATGGCGGCAATGGCCCGCTTAATTTCGAGCCTGTCCTGCTCGTCCAAACGATTCAGTTTAAGCCAGCGCGCATAGCGCTCGCCGGGAGAACCGCCCCGTGAGCGCCTGGCGTGAAACTGGGCTTTCTGCCACAGCCCCCTGATCCCTTCCCGGCGAAAGAGCTGCCAGCCTTTTTTAATTAAATAAGGTATGCGTTTAACCATCAGCTACCTGCCCTAAGAGCATTCTAAAAATAGCCCCAAAAAAAATCGTCGGCTCCAGGCCTTAATTTGCTTACCTCCCCAATAGGAACAAACCTAAGCTTGCATGCCGGTACCCTTACCTTATTCTTCACTCGGCAGGTGCACAGGTTCCGGGCATGTTCTCCCAAAATAGGGTCGGTTATAATCCTTTCTCCACCCTTCCGTCTACTCTGAAAATAGGTTTAATTGCTTACCGCTCTTGTCACTGAGGCCTCCGCTCCGGTTCTCTCGTTAGATGTGCAACGACTCACCTGCGGCCTTCCGCCTGGGCTACCCTCGACAGTCGACATCCATGTCTCCTGTCTCGGCGGCCTGCATCCATGCAGGCCGGCCCGGCTCCAGGCCTTGGTTCGCCTGCACATCTAGCCACTCGTTCACAGTCGCTCCAGCTCTCATCGACAAGAGGCAAAAGTGTTTTCATACCCTGATGGCGCCCCCGATTTGTGGGGGCATGGCCGTCTACCCTGATTCCCCCGTCTCCTGTGCCGTGCGAAAGACTTCCTGCAGATCCTCTTCCCAGGGCCCGAGCCTGACCCCAAAAGTCCTCTGGATCTTGCTGTTATCAAGCACGCTGTAAAGGGGTCTCCGGGCCGGGGTAGGGTACTGGCATGTCTTTATGGGCTCTACCCGGCGGCAAATATGCTCTTCTTTTAGCGGATCGCCGTCCAGGATCGCCCGGGCAAAGCCAAACCAGGTCGTGCTGCCGGACGAAGAAAGATTATAGATGCCCCC
>JAAYGO010000157.1 GCA_012727685.1 Bacillota bacterium
TCGATTATCTTACCGCACACCATGCCAAAATCCCTATTTTTAAACCTCTTCCTGGGGTAAAATGTTTTTTCCCACTAATTAAAAACCTTATATATCAGGCGTTGTTAAAGAACGCAAATGGCTCCAGCCACTCGTTCACAGTTGCTCCAGCTCTCAGTGACATACAGTTGCCTCAATATTCTCACGAGGCAAATTGCCTCTCGGGGGCGATTATCGTATAATACTGTCATAAAGTCCAGGTGCTCCATGCCGTTTGGCAGGGAGGCAAGATTACCGGCAGAGGCATATAGAAGAGCTACCCTACAAGAAAACTTGCATTCAATGAAAACGCAAGGAGGCAGGGAAATGAGCGAGTTAATCAATAACCGTGAATACCGGCAGAAGGTTCTTAAAGAGCTGATCAAGGAGCTGCATGACGGTAAAAGCGTGGATGAGGTCAAAGCCCGTTTTGCAGAGTTGATCGAAGGCGTTTCTGCCAGTGAAATTTCAGAGATGGAACAGGCGCTGATCAGGGAAGGGATGCCCGTGGAAGAGATCCAGCGCCTGTGTGACGTCCATGCCGCCGTATTTAAAGGTTCAATTGAGGAGATCCACGAGGCGCAGGATCCCGGTACAATACCGGGGCACCCCCTGCATACTTTTAAGCTGGAAAACAGGGCTCTGGAGGCGCTGATTGACGGAAAGCTCCTGCCGCGGCTGGAACGGTTCCGCCAGGATGACAGTGCGGAGAATGCGCGCCTTTTGGCAGAAGCCTTTGATGCCCTGTGGGAGATAGACAAGCATTATAGCCGCAAGGAAAATCTATTTTTCCCCTACCTCGAAAAATACGGCATTACGGCGCCGCCGAAAGTGATGTGGGGCGTGGACGATGAGATCCGGGAAGCCATTAAGGCAGTGCGCCGGGCCCTGGCTGACTACAGCGAAGGCAAGGATGTCATCGCGGAAAGGGCACAAACAGCGGTCCACAGGGTGAAAGAGATGATTTACAAGGAGGAAAATATTCTCCTCCCCATGCTGGTGGAGAACCTGACGGAAGACGAGTGGCTCACCATTGAAGCGGAAAGCGGGGAGATTGGCTATACCCTCACAGAGCCGCAGGGCAAATGGCAGCCTGCCCGGGTGGATGTGGAGGCCAAAGCGCAGCGCCGGGGAGAGCAGGCCCCGGATGATAGTTATGTTAAATTATCCGCCGGTGTTCTGGCGCCGGAAGAGATCAATGCCATCTTTAACACCCTGCCCGTAGATATAACCTACGTGGACAAGACAGGGGCCGTGAAATTTTTCTCGCAGGGCAAAGAGCGCATTTTTGCCCGCCCGAAGACCATTCTCGGGCGGCATGTGACCAACTGCCATCCGCCAGCCAGTGTGCATATCGTGGAATCGATCATTGCGGATTTGCGGTCAGGGAAAAAGGACCACGAAGACTTCTGGCTGCGCATGGGAGACAAGTATGTTTTCATCCGCTACTTTGCCGTCAGGAATGAAGACGGCGAATTCCTCGGCGTGATGGAAGTGACGCAGGATATTGCCCCGCTGCAGGCCATTAGCGGTGAAAAAAGGCTGGCCGAATAAGCCAGAGTCCGATGAATGAGAATCGCATTGGGGGCCGCGGCTTGCGGCCGCCCCTTAAATGGGCCGGGGGAAAGAGGTGGCTGGTTCCATACTTAAAACCGCTGTGGGAAGCACATGCACATCGCCGCCTGGTTGAACCGCTGTGCGGCGGTCTGGCCGTTACCCTGGGGTTAATGCCGGCCAGGGCGCTGCTGAACGATATAAATGTGCACTTGATCATTTTTTTCCAATGGGTGCGCAAGGGCCTGGATATTGATCTGCCGATGGAAAATGACGAAGCCCTCTATTATCAGTACCGCGCCCGTTTCAACAGGCTGATCAAAGAGGGGAAAGAGAAGAGCAAAGAAGCGGCATCATTGTTTTATTACCTGAACCGCACCGGTTACAATGGCCTCTGCCGGTTCAACCAAAAGGGAGAGTTCAACGTTCCCTTTGGCAGGTACAGCCGGATCAACTATGTGCGGCATTACCAGCCCTACCGGGAGGCATTTAAGAAGTGGGAGTTCAGTTGCCTTGATTTTGAGCAGCTAGCTTTACGGGAAGATGATTTTGTCTATGCCGATCCGCCGTACGATGTGGAGTTTACTCAATACTCGCAGGATGGCTTTGGCTGGGACGACCAGGTCCGCCTGGCCAGGTGGCTGGCCAGGCATCCCGGTCCGGTTGTCTTATCAAACCAGGCTACCGGGCGGATCACTGAGCTTTACCGGGCTCTGGGGTTCAGGCTGCTGTTCCTCGACGCGCCCCGCATGATTAGCTGCACCGGCGATCGGACTCCGGCCAGGGAGGTGCTGGTCTTGAAAGGACTGGCGCCCCGGGAGACAGGTGGTATTCCTGCCTTCAGTTAAACCTTGCTGCTCTTGTTATTTGAGTTTGGCTTCGGTTTGTGCGCAAAGGCAAGGGGAGTAGTCGCTCTCTTCGGCCCCAGGCTTGCGCCCGCTCTCTCCTGCGGCAGTCTCCGGCCATACCCGGCAAGCGGTGGCCAAATGAATAGGCTGGGAACACAATCTATTTCGGTAAAGGGAAGGGACAATACCGATGCAAGAAAGCATATACAAGGAATTTTTACAACTGGCCGGCTTTGATCAGGAAGAAATTGCTACCTGCTTGCCGGAGTGGATTGTCGCTGCAAAAAAGCTGGGACTCACCGCAGAGGATATGCATTATGCGGTCAGGGAATGGCTGCCTAAACATTGGAACCTGGAGCTGGCCGGGATTAGAAAGTGCATTGGACTCTATATCAGGGAAGTAATGGAGATTACAAAACTGCACCAACATAAACAAAATGGAATTAAGGTAATTTTTGGGAGCCTGCCGGCCCTTCCCTTTATTTTCCAGGCCATAAAGAGGATCGGCGGAAATGAAGTATTCGTCAGCTACCCTGATATTTGCCTAGTCACGGTATTGGGTTCCTTTTTTCATAAACCTTCGGTGTTTATTGAAAAGGTGGATTCCTGTACCATTCATGCCGGATGTTCTCACTGCGGCCTTGTTAAAACCAGATTGGGCGCCAAGATGACGCAGTTGATCCCCTCGCCGGATGTGATCTGGAGCTGGGGGATTGCATGCAATGAGGCTCCAAAAATGGATGAATTGATCAATTGTTATCTGAATACTGACTGGAACGCAGTTTTTTCCAGTGTGCCCCATGATACGTATCTCGGTGAAGTTGAAGAAGAAAACGAGGAGAGGTGCGCATACATCGCCGCACAAATCCGCGACGGGCAAAAACAGATCGAAAAGGTAACCGGGATTGTGGTAAGCGAAGAGCAAATCAGGAGCTCCCTGGAATTTGTGGACCGCTTTATGCGGAAAGTTCATTATCTTCATGATTTGGCCTGCCACGCCGATCCACAGCCCTTGAGCGGCAATGAACTGTCGCTGATCGGGCAGATGATGACCTTGCCTTTTAATACCGGCTTCGCTTATGTAGAAGAGGCTCTTGATCTGACCATTAAGGAAGTGGAGATGCTAATCGCCCAAAAAAAAGGTTCTTTGCCGGCAGGAGCGCCCCGGCTGGGATGTTATTTTATACCTTTTTGTGTTCCCTGGGTGGAGCGGATGTTTCGGGAAAATGGGGTCAATCTGTCTTTTAGTACTTTTTACGCAGCCACGAGGAAATTAATGAAGCCAACAAAATATCAAGATCCTTACGAAATCATGGCCGCGAAGATGCTAAGAATGCCGGGCATTGTCAACATCGCCTATGAGCTGGATCTGACTTTTGAAATCATCAAGGAGCTGCATCCCGATGCCATGCTCCAGGGCTTTTATAATTTTGACCGGTGGATGGGTGTTCATCACCGGATTACAACCAAGGGAATGGAAGAGGAAATGAAAATCCCTCACTTTTACATCGAAGGAAACATGTGGGACGACAGGGCTTACCGGACGGAAGACTTAAAAACCAGGGTCGAAAGTATTAGTCATTTCCTGAAAATGAATAAGATGATCTCTTGAACGGCGCTCTACGATGGAACAATTCAGTCTGTTTTTAAATAACCCATGGTAAACCTTGGAGCAAGCGGTTTCTATTGCTTTAGCGAATGTGCCAAGGTATTTGATCGTTAGCGGAGATGCAATATGGCCAGGAAAAAACTGATCTTTGATCGACAAAAAATAATCGACAGCTCCTTTAATATTATCTTAAATGAAGGGATTGATGCCTTTACAGCCCGCAGGCTGGCTTTGGAACTGAAAATATCCTCCATGACGGTTTACAATTATTATAAAAATATTGATGAAATAAAAAAGGAAGTAGTGATCCGGGGTTTTAGCATCCTCTACAAAATGTTTTTTAACGCCATGCAAGAGCAAGAAAGGTTATCGACTAAAGATTATATCAAGCGCTTATGCCGGATCTTTGCCACCAGTATGATCAACTTTGCCCGTGAATACAAGGAGATCTATGTCCTTATGTTTACGGAGCATGGATCAAAATTCAGGAAAGACCACGAAACACGTCTCTTCTATAACTTTTTACCCCAATTGGCCGATCGGATCAGGCTGGGCCAGGATGAAAGAGCAGATCTAAAAAAGAAGTTTTATCTCTATGAAATTATCATCCAGGGATTAATCATGGAAAAGATACGCAAAGCAAATGATTTTCCCCGCCATCAATTGGACGAATATGTTGATTTTAGCCTGGATTGTTTGTTTTAATGATCATACTAGATGTAAAGGCAGGCTTGTTTCAGGAAAATCCACTCCCGGGTTTAATATTGCCGGAATAACTTTTGCTTGTAAAAGGTAACTTAATATGGTATCTTTAAATATATTAATTTACACTGTAAGAATATAATAGGAGCTGATGAGATGGGCTGGGAGCAGATCATCCTCTTTAAAACGGATGAGGTTGACGCCTTGCTAAAGGAAAGGGGCATTTTAGATGAAGATCTGAAAAAGGTCATTTTTAAGGCCGATGAAAGCGGTAAAAAATTATACCGGGAAGGAAATGACCGCTTTTTGGCTAAAGCCAGGCTGGATAATTTTACTGTTTATGTTGAGTATTCGCCCCGGGAGAACGGGTATGAGATTCATTCAGCGTATAGCCACCGGGTTAATTTAAAATCGGATCTTGAAGCTTAGGAGGAGCAGGAAATGGCCGCATGGTTCTGTGGCAGGTGCAAGGTCAAAATGGAAGAAGTGGATGATATCCAAATCTTCTATGGAGAAGTTGATTTACCTGAAGCCATGGGGATTAGATGCCCAGGCTGCAGCCAGGAGTACCTCTTGGAAGAATATGTTATCAACGAGCTTGTTGCTGCCGAAGAAATGCTTGAAGGTAAATGAGGCTAGCCCCCCATGTTAAAAACGGAAAAGCCGTTGATCGAAGTTTTTGGCCGGCGTCCAGGGCGATCCCAATTAGCGTTAAAGGGGGCTGAACTGGCCGGCGTTGGCTCCCAGAGCAGGATTCTGGAAGTTGGTTGTGCTTTCGGTGATACCGCCCGGCTGCTGGCCGAAACATATGGCTGTGCAGTAACCGGCATCGATGTGGTGCGCGAGTATATTGAACGGGCGGTGGAGAGAAGCCGGCTTGCCAATGGCCAAGTAGAATTTGTCGTAGCCGACGCCGCAAAACTCCCTTTTCCAAGTCAATCCTTCAGTCACGTGATCTGCGAAGCTGTCTTCTCCCTTCTGAGTGACAAAGAAGCCGTAGTTGCTGAATTCCACAGAGTTCTGCATGAGCATGGCCGGGTCATTATTAATGACTTTATTTTAAAGCATCGCATTGCGGAAAATATCCAGAAAAAGATGGAGTTTGTCCCCTGCTTTTACGGAGTAAAAACCGCTTGGGAGTATACCAGGCTCTTTAGTCAAAATGGATTCCGGCAGCTATCCTTTAGCGATCATTCAGCGGAGCTCGCCAGGACCGCCATGTGGTTGAGCAAAGCATACGGCATTTCGATTAAAGAATTGGACCGGCTGTTTGTGAGCCTCTTAAGTCAAGGCAACTGCCAGTGTGAAAATCTCCATCACAGTAGAAGGTTTTTCCAAGAAGCCAGGCTCGGTTACGGGCAATTTATATTCGAAAAAATCTAGAACAGATCTTACGAGTGAACCGGAGTGGATGCCTCAGCGACAAGAGCGGCAAGCGATTAAGCCTATGATTCATAAACCATGTTGAAGAGAGTGATGTAAAATTATATTCGCAGGTGTAGATATCGGCTCCACAACGACCAAGGCCCTGTTGATCGATGAAGACGAGAATATCCTGGCCTCGGCGCTCACTTTTACCAGTTATGACCGCAACCAGAGCGGTATGGAAGTTTTAAACATGGCTCTCGATCAATGCGGGAAAACATCAGCTGAAGTTGATTGCATCGTTTCCACAGGCTATGGGAGAAGAGCCCTGGAGATCTCATGTGAAGCTGTCCCGGAGATCATCTGCCACGCCCTGGGGACTCAAAAATTATATCCTGCAGTGCGGACGATCATTGATATTGGCGGTCAGGACAGCAAAATTATTGCCCTTGATGAAAAAGGAATGATTGAAAAATTTGAGATGAACGACAAATGCGCGGCGGGAACAGGCCGCTTTTTTGAAGTCCTGGCCGGGCGCCTGTTGAATGTTTCCCTGGACGAACTGGGACCCCTTTCTTTACAGGCGAAAAATCCCTGTACCATCAGCAGCATGTGTACGATTTTTGCCGAATCGGAAATTATCTCCTATCTCTCGGAGGGCAGGGCAAAAGAAGATATTATCGCCGGCATGATCAATTCGATAGCGCGCAGGGTGGTGGCCATGGGCAAAACCGGCCAGATCCAATTTAAAGAACCGATTGTTCTCTCCGGGGGAGTGGCCCGCAATATAGGCGTCCCCAGGGCTTTTGCGGATATGCTCGGTAAAAAAGTAGAGGCCATCGACAACCCACAATTAACCGGCGCCATGGGGGCAGCACTGAAAGCAAAGGACTTATTTTTAAAGAAAGAAGGTGCAAATGCGTGAAGAAATTTGATGTGGTCATCATCGGCGGCGGTTCCGGCGGTTGTGCCGCAGCCAGCAGGTTGGCCGACCTGGGGAAAAAAGTGGCTCTAATCGAGATGCGTGGTAAAGAGGGACTGGGCGGAACATGCATCAACCGGGGCTGTATACCGGCTAAAATCCTGCTCGCCGCGGCAGAAGCCTACTCCGGGGTGTTGAAAGCCAGGGATTTCGGCATCGAGGCAACCGGGGTTTCTTTTGATTACCGGCAAGTGATCCAGAAAAAGCAGGGCACAGTCAAGGCTTTAAAATTCGGCCTGCAAAATTTTGTTTTAAAACCCCGGGGTATTGAAATTTTTTACGGCCTGGGCAGAATTCGGGACCCCCATACCGTTGAAGTAACAGGCGGCGACCAAACAGAGTTGCTGCAGGCTGAAAATATCATTATCGCCACCGGCTCAGAACCGGCCATGTTCAGTTCCTTCAATATTGACGGCCAAAATGTTCTTACCAGCGACCATGCCTTGGATCTCCAGGAGATCCCGCCGGAGTTGTTGATTATCGGCGCCGGCGCCCTGGGATTGGAGTTTGCGCACCTGTTTTCCACTTTCGGCAGCAAGGTCTCCATCGTGGAAATGGCGCCGCAGATCATTCCCGCTCTGGCGGACCAGGAATTTACCGGGCTGGTCCAAAACTATTTCGAGAAGCAGGGCATTGCCATCAAAACCGGGGTTAAAATTGAAAGCGTCGAGCTAGCCGCCGCCGGCAAGGTTGTCTCCAGTTTAAGCAATGGCGAAAAGATCGAAAGCAGCAAGGTGCTGGTGGCCATCGGCCGTAAACTGAATACTACAGACCTGGGGCTTCAGGAAGCAGGAATCAAAATGGAAAGGGACCGGATCGTGGTTGATGAGTCCATGCGAACCAGCATCCCCAACATTTATGCCGTTGGAGACATCGTGCCCGGGCCCCAGCTTTCGCACAAAGCGCAGCGGGAAGGCATTGTGGCTGCCGAAGCCATTGCCGGCTTGGGGACGAGGATGGATTACCGGGTTATTCCCTGGGCCATATTCACGCAGCCGGAAATTGCCGCCGTGGGCATGACCCGGGAGGAGGCCGAAAGGGCGCAGATCAAAACTATCACCGGCTCCCTGCCGCTAATGGCCAATGAGAAGGCGAATACCATGAAAAAGACCGCCGGTCTGGTTAAAGTGGTTGCCCGCGCAGATAATCTCAAGCTCATTGGCGCCCAGGTCTTTGCCACCGAAGCTTCCGTCTTAATCGGTGAACTGGCCCTGGCCATCGCAAATGGGGTTACCGTCGAAAGCTTATCCAACACGGTCCATGTTCATCCTTCCCTCTCTGAAGCGATCATGGAGGCTTGCAAGGGCAGCTTGGGGAAAGCTTTTCACCGTTCGGCCCGTTAGCCGCATTAGGCGACCGGCCGCTGCTCGCCGGAAAGCCGGCGCAAGAATAATGAGTGATAAAGATTGATTAAAAAGGAGGTTAACAGGATGGAAAAGATCTTGAGAGAATTGGATGAAGCCGCGAAAAAACGCCCTGTGCAGCTCAAAGAGGCCAAGAAGCAAGGCAAAAAGGTTATTCAGTATACCGGGAATTTTATACCGGCGGAAATGATCTATGCTGCCGGAGCGGAGCCGTATCTGATGTGCCGGGGCGGGGAACCGGAACCGCCGGAGGCGGTTTTGGAATATATGCTCCGTTTTATGAATCCGCTGGCCCGCTCCATGGCCGGTTACCACCTCATGGGCCTTGACCCGGTAACGCCCATTTCCGACTTGATTGTGACCCAGCAGACCGATTGTCATGTGGGCAGGGTTACGGAGCTGCTCGAATTTTTAAAACTGCCCGTGCATAAAGTCGGTGTCCCTCCCGACTGGAAAAAAGAATTCACGTTTGAGTATTATTATAAGTCCTTAAATAAATTAAAGCGTAGAATCGAAGAGCTTACCGGCAACGAGATTGCCGGTGAAAATTTCAAGAAATATATCGGCTATACCAACCGGATTAACCGGGCTTTAAGAAAAATTGACGCGCTGCGCAAAAAAGATAATCCACCCCTTGGGGAATATGAATTTATCCGCCTCAACCACTATTCTTTCCTCTGCGAGCCCCAATTTGCCGCCGAAAAGCTGGAAGAGCTCTATGAAAAATTAAGGGACGCTCCCGGCAAATTCTTAAGCGATGCCCCGCGGATTCTCATCGCCGGACGGGCCCTGGCTATCGGCGATTATATTGTTCCGAAACTGATTGAAGAAGAATACGGGGCGGTAATCGTTACCGAGATGCTTGATGAAGGGATCAGGCCTTTCAAGTGGGAGCTGGAGACCGAAGGAGACCTGCTGCGCAATTATGCAGAAACCATGTACTTGAAAAAGACACCGCCGAATATATTCCAGCCGGCCTGGGAAGAGCGATTTGCGTTCATGAAAGAGCTGATCAGGGATTACCGGGTCGACGGCGTGCTCTGGTATCAGCTCTGTTTCGATGAAATCTATGATATGGAATGCACCTGCCTGACCAAATGGCTCGGTGAAATGGATCTGCCGCTGCTGAAACTGGAAACTTCCTATGAATATTCCAGGGAGGCCATGGGGCCGCTGAAAACCAGAATTGAGAGTTTCCTCGATTCGATCAAAGGGAGGAAGTAGCATGGCTAAAAATATTTATGAAGAGTTTCTGGAACTTTGCGCTTTTGAACCGGAGGAAATTACGGAAATCCTGCCGCAATGGATTAAGGCGGCCGATCATTTTGGTTTGACGGAAGAGGATATTCGTTTTGCGGCAGAGGAATGGATACCGTCGCATTGGGATATCCAGTATCAGGGGATTCGAAAAATGATCGGCGCCTATATTAGGGAACTGATCGAACTCAGCAAAGCCCGGGAATACAAAGAAAAAGGGGCTAAAATTGTCTATGGGATCATCCCGGCCATTATCACCAGCTATCGGGCTATGAAATACAGCGGCGGGGATCAGGTTTTCGTCAGTTTTCCCGATGCGCTGCTGGTAACAGTCTTGAATTCATTTTTCCATAAAGCCAACCCCTACCTGGAATGCGCGGAAGAGCACGGCTTTACTTACGGCTGCCGCCACTGTGCATTGAATAAGACCAGGATTGCAGCCCGCTGGGAAAACGTGATCCCTGCTCCCGACGTGATCTGGTCCTGGGGCTTTAACTGTGATGAGGGACCGAAAACGGATGAATACATCCAATGCCTTTTCGATAAAGATTGGCGCTATGTGATCTCCAGGCTGCCGCATGATACCAATTTCGGGGAGGCTGACGATGAGCTGGACGACAGGGTGGAATTTGTGGCCATGGAGATCAAGGACGGCCTAAAGCAGATCGAGGAGATCACCGGCATTAAAATCACTGAAGAACACATGAAGAAAGCCCTGGAAGATTCAAACCGGTATGCCTTTAAAAACGGCATGCTTGTTAGCTTAATGTCCAAAGCGGATCCCGTCCCGCTGGGGGGAAGCGACATCGTCCACTTCCAGCAGCCGCTGGGCATACCTTTCAATACCGGGTTGAAATATCTGGAAGAAGCGATCGACCTGACCATAAAAGAAGTGAGAGCAGCGATTAAAGAAGGGAAAGGGGTAGTGCCTAAGGGCGCCCCCAAGGTGGCCTTTTACGGTGTTCCGGTGGCCGTGCCCTGGGTGGATAGAATGTTCCGGGAAAACGGGGTTGCCCCGACGGTCAGTTTCAATCTTTCCCCCTCCAGAAAGATGCTCACCCCCCTCAGGCATAGCGAACCCTATATGGCCACAGCCGAGCAATGGTTGAGAATGCCCATGGGTATGAACATGCGCAGCGAAGCAGATACCATGATCCAGAAAATCAAGGACAACAAGCCCGATGCCGTGATTATGGGCTTCTTTGATTTTGACCGCTGGCTTGGTGCCCAGCAGAAGATGGCCGCCAAAATCTGCGAGGAGGAAACAGGGGTCCCCCATTACTATATTGAAGGGGATTGGTGGGAAGATCGGGACTACAGCCCGGAAGCCTTAAGGACAAGGATCGAAAGTATTTCCCAGATCTTGAAGCTCAAGAAACTGAGTCAGGCTTAAGCGCAAGGCGCCTGCTATAACAAGAGGGCTGTTGCCGGGGCATCGGCTTGATGGAGCGATGACCCGGCAACGCCCTGTTTAAACGATCAAAGCCGCTGCCCAGGGAGTGAATTATGATTAAGGCCTATGCGAGATTCCTTTCGCTCTGCGCATTTGATCATCAGGAGATAGAAGAGAATAAGTATAAGCTGCAGCAGGCCTGCGAGCGTTTGGGGATCACAACGAAGCAGGTGCTTTGGGCGGCGGAAGAATGGATGCCGCAAAATTATGATCTTGAATTGGCCGGGATTGGCCGGCTGATCGGGATTTATATCCGGGAATTTCTTCAGCTCATGGACTTATCCCCGGACAAAAGCACAGGCTGGAAGATTATCTACGGGACCCTTCCTTCTCCCGTTCCTCTTTTCCTTTCCTTAAAAAACGGCGTTAAAGGGAAAATATATACCGGCGCTCCCGACTATATCTTCATGACATTGCTTAAAGAGGTAAAGTTGAAAGCGGCAACTAATTGCAGAGCTGCGCTTAATACGAAGAGGTGAGGCCATGAAGATTATCACCACAACGGAGAGTTTATGCCCCGAATGCCTAAAAAAGATACCGGCACATTACCTGGTTGAAAATAATAATGTATACCTGTCGAAAACCTGCCCCGAGCATGGACCGTACCGGACCCTGGCCTGGCGGGACGCCGCCCTTTATGAACAGTGGCAGCGCGAGAGCATCCATGCGCCAAAATGGAAAAACGGCGCGCCGTCCTCCAGGGGCTGCCCCTGGGACTGCGGTTTATGTTCCGAACACGAAGGGGGGACCTGCACCGCTGTTCTGGAAGTTACCTATCGCTGCAACATGCGCTGTCCGGTCTGTTTTGCGGACAGCGGTAAAGAAACCTTTGAACCGGACCAGGCAAAAATCCGGGAAATGTATACCGCCTTGCTCGAGCAAAACGGCCCCTGTTCGCTCCAGCTTAGCGGGGGAGAGCCCACCGTGCGGGACGATCTGCCCGCTTTGGTGCAGATAGGGAAAGAGCTGGGTTTTGAACATATCCAGGTAAATACCAACGGCCTGCGCATCGCTGCAGACCTGCCTTACCTGGAGCAGCTGAAAGCCGCCGGCGCCGATTTGATTTACCTGCAATTTGACGGGCTGGACGATGAGATCTACGAAAAGCTGCGCGGGCGGAAAATGCTGGAGATCAAGCTTAAGGCCATCGAAAATTGCCGGGCGGTGAACATCGGGGTGCTCCTGGTCCCGACCATTGTGCCCCAAGTTAACCTGGCGGAAATCGGCCGGATCATCGACTTTGCCCGGGAACAGATGCCGCTGGTCAAGGGCATTCATTTTCAACCCGTAAGTTACTTTGGCCGGATACCCTTCAGCAGTCCCCGGGACGAGGATCGGGCCACCCTGGCCGATATTGTCAAAGAAATTGAGATTCAAACCCGGGGTGAGATAAAAGTCGAAAATTTGATTCCCCGCAAAAGATTTGACCCCCACTGCTCCTTCAGCGGTCTCTTTTATCTGCATGAAAATGGAAAGTTCCAGGCCATTACCAGGCAGAATCCAGCGGAAAAGCTTCGAGAGTCAGGCTTGACCACGGTGGATGATTTTGTGGCCAGGGCCAATCGCTATACCAAGAACTACTGGCAACTGGGCGGCGATGGCGGGAAGCCGGGCCGGGAGTCGGAACCCGTGAAGCTGCTTGACCGCATCAAAAACTATACTCTCTCCATAACGGGCATGCCTTTTCAGGATGTCTGGAATCTGGACCTGGGCCGGCTGAAAGGCTGTTGTGTCCACGTGATCAGCAGCCGGGGGCAGCTGGTGCCGCTGTGCGCATTCCACCTGACCAGCACCAGGGGGGAAAGGCTGTATCGCAATGGGTAAACAAGGCGCTGTGATTGTTCCGCTTCACGAAACGGTTAGTTTATGCCCTTACTGCCTGCGGCGGATCCCGGCCCGGATCGAGGAGATTAACGGCGAGATCTACATGCGCAAAAAATGTCCGGAACATGGTGCTTTTCAGGTCATTATCTGGCGGGACAATAAGGAGAACTACCGGCAATGGCTCGAATATGGCGGTGGCGATGCTTTCACCCGCTCCTGCTCCGGCCCCGCTTTGGATTCCGCTTCCGGTTGCCCCCATGACTGCGGGCCCTGTGCCGGGCACTGCCGGGAAATCTGTTCGGCGGCCATCATGGTGACCAACCGCTGCAACCTCGATTGCCCGCTCTGCTTTACGCGCCCCCCGGGCGATCCGCCCCATGAGCCTGATTTAAACAGTATCAAGAGCATGTATGCATTTTATCTTCACTCGTGCGGAGAACCGTATCCCGTGGAGCTTTGCGGGGGAGAGCCGACGGTCAGGGACGACCTGCCGGAAATCATTGCCCTGGGCAGGGAAATGGGATTTGACTACATCCAGCTCAATACCAACGGCATCAGGATCGCCCGCGATTTTAACTACCTGCGGAGGCTCAAAGAGTGCGGGTTGACCACCGTCTACCTGGGATTGGACGGCGTCACGGAAGAACCGTACCTCTTTTCGTCGGGGCGGTATCAGGGCCAAAGCCTCTTAAATTTAAAGCTGCAGGCCCTTGCACACTGCGCCGAGGCGAAGCTGGCGGTGATCCTGGTCCCCTGCGTCGCTCCCGGGGTCAATGACCGGCAGCTGGGAGCCATCATTGACCTGGCCCGGGAATGGATGCCTGCCGTCAAAGGAGTCCATTTTCAGCCGATCAGCTACTTTGGAAAGTATCCGGTTCAGCCGCAGGACCAAGATCGGATTACCATTCCCGAGCTTTTGCGCGCCATTGAAGAGCAGACCGGCGGAGAAATCCGGCGTGACAGCTTCCTGCCGGGAGGCTGCGAGCATCCCCTCTGTTCATTTCACGGCTTCTTCATGCCGGGCCAAAACGGGAAATTGCAGCCCTTGACCAGGTACCGGAAAAGGGAGAGCGACGTCCCTGACGCCGCCGCGAAAACCCGCCGCTTTACCAAGACCTACTGGCGCTATAGCGAGGTGAAATCGCTGACCATCGGGGGCATGGCTTTCCAGGACGTTTGGAACATTGACCTGGAAAGGCTCAAAAGATGCATTATTCGGATCATCTGTGCCGATCAAAAAATCGTTCCCCTCTGTGCCAAGTATTTGACCGGCACTGGCGGGGTAAAAATCCATCCGGGAATTGCTTAGGGAGGCTGTCATTGATGAGCGGTGTAGTGACAATGCAAGAGGGCCTGTTTCGGCTCTGCCGGGAGCAAATAAAGGGGGAGCCGCAGTTTCGCGAGCAGTTTAAGCTCAGCCCCGACGGGGCGATCACGCCGGCAGTTTTTGAGGCTTTTCGCCTCTACAAATTAAAAAAGACCTTGCATTATGTTTACCATAAAAGCAAATTCTACCGGCAGCTCTTCGACCGGCACCGGGTTTTGCCGGAAGCGGTGCAATCCCTCGCGGACTTGCGCAAACTGCCGTTCACCTCGCCACAGGACCTGGCCGGCCGGGGATACGATTTTTTGTGCCTCTCCCAGGGGGCGGTGGAAAAGGCCGTTACCTTTACTAGCTCGGGGACCGTGGGGCCGCAGAAGAGGATCTTTTTTTCCGAAACCGATCTGGAGCTGATGACCGATTTCATGGCCGTGGGGATGAATACCGTCACCGGGCCGGAAGGCGTGGTCCAGATCCTGCTGCCCAGCGGGCCGGTCATGGGACAGGCGGACCTGCTCGCGCGGGGGGTGAGCAAGATGGGGGCCAGGGCTGTTTACACCGGGATGTTTATTCCCAGCGAAGAGCAGATTGAGGCCATTATTGAACATGGCAGCACGGTGCTGTTTGGTGAAACCCGGTTGATCTACCGGATCAGCAAGGAGACCGAGCATCTTTACGAGCTGGATAAACTGGGCGTCAAGGTCCTCTTCGTGACCACCAGCCA
>JAAYGO010000188.1 GCA_012727685.1 Bacillota bacterium
ATGGGTAATTTTATCATATTTTACAGTAGAAACATAGTCGATAGGGGACTAACTGAAACATCTTTTTCGCATTTAGCAGATTAAAAATGGTGTGATACCCATGTTATAGGGGAAAGGTGGTTTTATTGTGCGTCAAGGAGGAAAGAAATACTTGTTTTTATAGAGGGCAGTACCTTTATTGGTAGTTACTTAATTATTCTGATCTGATGAATTTTAAAGTAGAAGGGAAAATAACTTTGGAACTAGGTGACTTGATAGATATTGCCGGTGTTATAGCTACAAGCGTTTTTAGTTATCTAATCTGGAAGGCTACAAAACAAAATGCAGAAACAGCAACGGCAAGCTATTGTTTGCAAAAATCCATAGTAAGAAATCAAAATGAGATTGAAGAAGCATTGAAAATTGAGTGCAGACAAAACGTCTTTAAAAGAGCAGTGAAAGCCATAAGTAAGTTATTTGATATACTGGAAAACAACTATTGCCTTGATGATTTGAATGACTTTCACGGCTTAGATTTAACTGATGAGGAACTGGTAAAGTATTTTAATGTAAAAGAACGGGAAAAAATCAAAATGGCTTTTAATAATTTCAGTGAACTGGTTGAGATACTAAGCAGGAGAGAAGAAGGAGAGGAATTAGATTTAGAATATGTGTATTTTTGTAAAGACGAGATGTGGGAATTGGTTAATATGATTGAGCATAGCGTATAGTATTGAGACTTGATAAATTATAGAGCCTCTGAGCTTTTTTATCTGTAGTAAATTAAAAGTAGGTAGTCTATTTAATATTAAGAGCCGTTCTTTTTAAAGAATGGCCTTTTTATTTGACAATAACTGCATTTTCCGCTCAAAAAGATCAAAAGAATATTTTTTGTAAGCTAGATTTTCAGGGAATTTCAAAGTAGGCCTAGCCACCTTGTTTCCAATAGTCAATATTGATAGAATGTAATTTGAAAATAAAGAAATTAGGCTGTGGGCCTTTTCATTTTTACGCGATTTTTTAGGTCATACAATTCGCAGGTAAAGTAGCCATTCCAATAGAATTAAAGCAAATAGTTTATTCCACTTGTGCGGGGGGAGTATGATGAGGCCAGTTTTCGAAACATGTATTCCCAGGCCGGAAGTGCTGTCTGGTGAACTTAAGGAAGATATTTTTGCCGCTCGCTTGAGGGATGTCATGCAGGGTACCGCAGATCCAGTTTATGGCGATCCGGATATATTCTTTGAAAACACTTACCCCACTACCGGTCTTAAAGAACTTTTAAAAGAAGCTCTCGGCCGTCTGACCGGGATTAAGCCCAATAGCAGTCCGATCCTGCGGCTGGAAACCTCCTTCGGCGGTGGCAAAACACACAACTTGATTGCACTCTACCATCTTGTAAAGAACAAAGTAACCAACCCTCGCGTTAAAGAATTTATTGATCCCTCTTTTATTCCCATAGAGCCACTTTCTCGGGTTGCCGGCATTGTTGGCACTGATATGGATGTCGAAAACGGCATTAATCATGGTGAAATTACCACCTATACCCTCTGGGGTGAGATTGCATATCAACTGGGGGGACATGAAGCTTACCAAGTCCTCCGAGAAAGTGATGTTAATAGAGTCGCCCCCGGAACTCAGGTCTGGGAAAAAATTATCGGCGACAAGCCTGCTTTAATCATGATTGACGAGCTGGCCAGGTACTTAAGGGTGGCCAAGGGAAGAGTGGGAACAACATCTTTAGCGGAACAAACCGTTGCCTTCCTGGTTACCATTATGGAATACATAGCCAGCCGTTCCCATGCAGTCCTGGTATTTACCCTTGCCGATTCAAAGGACGCTTTCGGCAAGGAAACTGAAGAGATAAAGCAGGAGCTGGATGAAGCCAGGAGTGTGTCTGCACGCCAGGAGCGGGCCATTACATCCACCGGAGAAACAGAGATTTCAGCTATTGTTAACCATCGTCTCTTTAAAGAAATTGACCGGGGGGCCGCCCGGGAAACAGCAGAGGCGTACCTGGAATACTACCGCTCTTTGAACCAAATAGATTTGCCCCAGCGCGCCACCCGGGCTGAGTATCAGCAAGAGATGGTGACTGATTACCCGTTTCACCCAGAGCTTTTAACTACTCTTAACCGCAAAACAGCCACCATTCCCAAATTTCAAAAGACCAGAGGCGCTCTGCGCCTGCTGGCGCTGGTGGTTAGAAGGCTCTGGGAAGAAAAGCCTGCTAATACAACTCTGATTCATTTACATCATGTAAATTTAAGCGTTCCAGATATTGTGTCAGACTTGACCAGCCGTTTAGAAAGGCAGGCATTCTCAGCAGTAGTGGAAGCAGATATTTATACTCCACGCACGGGGAGCAGCAGCCATGCCGCCGAGATTGACCAGCCACTGCTTGAGGCAGGCAAGCCTCCTTTTGCCCGCCGGGCGGCAACGTCAATTTTTGTTCACAGTCTCACCCAGGGCATCGCCACAGGTGTAGATCCGGCTGATTTGCACCTGGCTATGCTGCAGCCCGGTGATGACCCTACTTTGCTGGAGAAGACCCTTTCGGAGCTGGAAGACAAATGCTGGTTCTTAGATTTTGACGGGCGCCGTTATCGGTTCAAAACCGAGCCCTCTTTAAATAAGATTATCGCCGATGAGATGGCTTCAATCGGTAGAGCCAAGCCCAAAAATGAACTGAATAATCGGATACGTAACATCTGGAAAAAAGGCATCTTTGAACCGCAATATTTTCCCAGCGAAGCAGGCGAGGTAGACGATGATGCCGGAAAGCCTAAGCTGGTCGTAATTCATTATGACGCCGCTTCTATCAATCTAAGCGATGAAGAGCCGCCCGAGCTTGTTTTGAAGATCTTTAATCATGCCGGCTCAGCGGAGGGTTTTCGCCGTTACAAAAATAATATCCTCTTTCTGGTGGCTGATGAAGATCATGTGGAGCAGATGATCAAAACAGCCCAGCGTTACCTGGCTATCCGACAGATTACAAGCGACAGCGACCGGATGAACGATTTCAGTGATGAGCAAAAGAAGAAATTGAAAAGTATGTATGAGACTTCCGAACTGGACTTGCGGGTAGCTATTACCAAGGGCTACCGCTACCTTTACTATCCCAGCGCCGATGCACCCCGCAGGGCCGGCAATCTGGCCAGGGTGCAGCTGCCTGCCCAGGATCAGGGTAAAATTGATCGGGATCAGTCCAAAGTACTTTTAGAAATGCTGCGAAAACTGGAAAAGGTGCTCACAGAAGCAGATAACCCCATCTCGGCGCCATTTGTGAAAGCCAAAGCCTGGCCGGCCAACAAGGAATCTGTCACCACCGAGGAGCTGCGTAAAGCTTTTGCCCAGCGCCTGGGCTTGCGCATGCTTCTTGATATCAACCAGCTGAAGAAGACTATCCGGGAAGGGGTCAAAAACGGAACCTGGATTTACTTTGATGCGACAGAGCAGATCGGCTACAGTCCTTCTTCTCCCGCACCCATGATCCAGTTTAGCGAGGATGCCCTTTTATATACTCCAGAAGAAGCAAAAAGGCTGGGGCTTCAGATAAAGGGAGAAGAGCGAGACGTACCTATCTGTCCCGTATGCCAGAATCCCGAAGATCAATGCACATGCGACATTGGCGTAGATCCCCTTCCTCCTCTTAAGGCCGAGGGCGCACCGGGCCAGGTTTTCCAGGCCATCGCCGACCTCTGTCACGACCGGGGAGTAAAAGTGCTGAAGAGCCTCACAATCAATGTGGAAGGAGCCAACAGGGAGACGGTTAACGATGTGCGCAGCCTGGGTCTGGCCGTTCCTCAAATGGGCAAAGGTATTTACCATATTCAGCAGGATATTGTTGCTGAGTTTAGCGATAAAGGTAGTTACAATCTTAAATTTTCAGGAGGCTGGGAGCGTTACAAGCGCCTGAAGCAAGTAGTTGATGCCTTCAACCAGGAAGCGGAAAAGATAGCGGTCCGGATGAAGCTCAGAGCTGATTTCTCTGACGGTCTGGCTGTTCCCGGCCAGCAGTACGATTCTATCCGGGATGTGTTTACTTCACTGGGCCTGGGGAAAATGGTGCTTAGCGCAGAGCCTGCCGGTGACGAAACGAAGCAGTAGATGCGGCAATATACTTAATTAACAAAACCCAAGGAGCAGAAGAAATGAAAGATAAATCTTTTGAGCTACGTACGATTAATCTAAAAAATGGCGAGATCGGCTTATCTTTGTACCAGTTTCCGTTGAACGGGCAGGTTCAGGGGAACGAGCCCAGGCTGGTAGTGCGGGCCTGGGGTACACCGCTGCAGGCAGTTACCGGCGAGGTGCTCAACCTGATTAAAAGGTGCGGCTACCAGGCTGGCAGTATTAAGCCGGGTCAAAAAGAGCCGTTGTTGCTTGATGAAGAAACCGGCGTCAGGTTGGGTTTGCTCTTGCTGGCGGTGAAGCCGCTGTCGCGGTTGGATCGCATTGAAGAAGTTAAGGACGCGATCTGCGCTATGGGTAGTGAAGAAGTCTATTACTGGTATAGCCGTTGTACCAGCGGAAACGACCGGGAGCGTACCTGCCGTGCTTTTAGAATTATGGTTTCGAAGGAGTAGATAAATTGTCCAGGCCCGATGTTTTAATTGAGAAATGGTTGCCGATAGCCGAATTAGGAGTGGAAAGCCAGAGAGAAAGAGGAGCGTCCAGCGCGCTGCCACCTCTCTATTTTTTACACGTCTGGTGGGCCCGGCGGCCTCTCACCGTTAGCCGTGGCGCCATCCTGGCCAGCCTATTGCCCCAGTGGAATGAAGATTGGCCCGAAGATCTTAAAGAAAAATTTCCTGATGAAGAAAACTATCACAAGTGGTTTATTCGTTTGCTAGGAATCCTGGGCGACCCGATAGCTGCGCGTAAATTAATTGAAAAAGCCAATGAAAAAGGTGAGCGTTTGCCGGGTAATCCTTACGGCTACTCACGAGCTTTTACCCGGATTGCATCTGATCAAGACATAAAAATTTTATGGAAGTTAATTGAACATACATGGGGCACTACGGAGATTGTTGTTTGTGATCCCATGGCTGGAGGGGGTTCTATCCCTCTTGAGTCTTTACGATACGGCTTTACTACATATGCCAATGAGCTTAATCCTGTGGCATCGGTTATATTAAAAGCCACTCTAGACTACCCAGCCCGTTATGGCAAAGCTTTAGCCGGTTATATTCGCAAGTACGGACAGCTTTGGGCTAATATGGTCAAAGAAAAGCTTGAACTTTATTACCCTGTTCAGGAAAACGAAAGTATTCACGCCTATATCTGGGCCCGCACTGTGGCCTGCCCCACAACGGGCAAGCCGGTACCCCTTTCCCCCAACCGGTGGCTTCGTAAGGGCAAAAATCCCGTGGCCGTAGAGCTTCTCTGTGAGCCCGATTGGCCGGAATGCCGGTTCAAGATTGTTAAAGGGGAAAAGGATATTAAAAGA
>JAAYGO010000268.1 GCA_012727685.1 Bacillota bacterium
CGGTGCTTAAAACGGGCACCGCCAGGATCACCAGCTCCGCACCCTCCACCGCCGCGGCGGCCGATGGGGCGGCGTAGTCTATGGCTCCCTTGTAGCATGCCAGGGCCAGCGCCGCCGGGTCCCGGTCATAACCAACCAGTTCACCCACGAGGCGGCGCTCCCGGAGCCTGATCCCCAGGCTGCCTCCGATCAAACCGGTGCCGATCAAAGCCGCCCGGCGGTAATGCGGCTTGCTGCTGCTAAAGAGTGCGGCCGACACTTTGTGCCACCCCTTTCAGTTCCTCGACCAGGCCGGCAAACTGGCGCGTGTCCAGGGACTGGGGGCCGTCCGATAGGGCTTCCGGGGGATTGGGATGCACCTCGATCATCAGGCCGTCCGCTCCGGCTGCCACGGCGGCGCGGCTCATGGCCGGAACCAGGTTTGATTTTCCGGTGCCATGGCTGGGATCGACGATCACCGGCAGGTGGCTGAGCTGTTTGACCAGCGGAACCGCACTGAGGTCGAGGGTGTTGCGGGTATAGGGCTCGAAGGTGCGGATCCCCCTTTCGCAGAGGATGACATTGTAGTTGCCCCCGCTCAGCAAGTATTCGGCGGCCATGAGCCACTCTTCGATGGTGGCCGACATGCCCCGCTTGAGCAGCACCGGTTTGCGAATTTTGCTCAGCTCGCGCAGCAGGTAAAAGTTCTGCATGTTGCGGGTACCTACCTGCAGTATATCCGCGCTTTCCGCCACCTCGGACACCGTGAACTGGTCCATCACCTCGGTAACGATCAGCAAACCGGTCTCACGGCGCACCTTCTCCAGGAGAGAAAGCCCCTTCCTGGCCAGGCCTTGAAAGCTGTAAGGGGATGTGCGCGGCTTATAGGCCCCGGCGCGGAAGAACTGCGCCCCCGCCTCCTTCACCGCCCAGGCGGCCTCCAAAAGCTGCGCCTCGCTTTCCACGGCGCACGGCCCGGCCATCAGCACCAGCTCCCCGGCGCCGATCTTAACCGGACCGATCTCGATGACCGTATTATCGGGATGAAATTCCCGACCCGCCAGTTTGAAAGGACGGGTGATAAAGACGACTTTTTCGACGCCGGGCATCGCTTCCAGCGTCTGCGCAGCCTCTTCGCGCCGCTCCCCGATGACCCCGAGGATCGTCCGCTTCTTGCCGGTGGAGCGATGAACGCCGTAACCCATCTGCTGCAGCTTCTCCGAGATTCTGTTGATTGTTTCCTCTGTGGCCCCGTGATTGAGCACCACAATCATCGCAATCCCCTCCTGCAATACGGTAAAGTGTAAAAAAAAACGCCCCTACATGAGGGACGGATTTCTTCCGCGGTACCACCCTGCTTTGAGCTTCATCGCTGAAGCCCCGGCTCAACCGGCAGGAGCGCGCCCTGTGCACGCGCTATTTAATCCCTGCCCCTTCTTATAACGGTGAAGGCTCCGTCGGGACCTACTCTCCAGGCTTAAGATCCACCTGGCCCGGGTTTCGACCCGCATCTCCCGGGTGTATTCACGGCCTCCGCACACCGGGTTTCACCTCCCCCCGGCTCTCTGCAGATCTGGGCAGCCGCTACTTCTCCCGTTCATCAAAATAACCATCTTTATTTAATTATTTAATCTTACTATCTCTATCCATTCCTGTCAACCCTAAAAAGCGGGCAAGGTAATGGTGCTTGGGGGAGAGAGGCAGGGTGAAGGGCTGAATCCGGCGGCCGCATTTTAAGCACTTCCCTTCTATCCTTGTTCTAGCCGGCCTGGTAG
>JAAYGO010000149.1 GCA_012727685.1 Bacillota bacterium
AGCTTTTGGCCTGGGGTAAATTATTTCCCGGTGGAGCCAAAGATACAGTTCAATTACTGAAACTCAGCGTAGAATATGGCCTTGAGCGAGTTTTAGCGGTTAAAGAGGCATTAACGGCCGGCATCACTCCCACTATTGATTTGGTACGCCAGGAATTGGAACCACCGGTTACTGTCCAACTGGACACCGCCAAAGACATCCCGGTCAGTACCGTTGATTTAGCTGACTATGACCGCAAGTATCTGGCGGTGGCACCATGAATCCCAAACATGAACTAATTGCACTTTATGCCAAGCAACTCAGACTCCCTACTTTTACAAGGTATCAAGAAATACTACGCCAACAGGAACAACTAAGCTACGAGGATTTCCTCCTTGCCATCATGAAACAGGAGTTGGATGCCAGAAGCCTGAATCAACAAAAACGGCGTATCAAGCAGGCGGGATTTCCCCATGAAAAAACCTTAGAGGAATTCGACTTCAAAAGGCTCCGGCATGTGGAAGCAGCCTATGTGTATCAATTAGCCGGCTGTGACTTTATCCGTAACCGGCAGAATGTCTTAATGATTGGGAATCCGGGCAGTGGCAAGACCCATTTGAGCATTGCTTTAGGACTACGTGCCTGCCAGGCAGGGTTCAGGGTTAAGTTTACCACTGCCGCAACTTTAGCAACCACCCTAGTGGAGGCAAAAGAAACAAGGGAGCTCCTCAAACTGGAACGCCAGCTTCAGAAAGCAGACTTACTGATTATTGATGAGTTGTCATACCTGAGCTTTAACCGCCATCAGTCTGAGCTGCTCTTCAAGGTCATCTCCGACCGGGCGGAGAAAAGGAGTGTGATCATAAGTACTAACTTGGAATTCTCTCGCTGGACGGAGTTATTTGAAAATCCGACCTTGGTTGCAGCCTTAGTGGACCGCCTTACTTTTATGGCCCACATTTTAAACATGAATAACCCGTCCTATCGGATGGAGCATGGCTAATTCATCCCAATCATTTCCAACTGGAAACCCTGACTTAATTGATTAACCCGTTACCAAGTGGATCAATCTTTGGATATCACGGTGGATCAAGAATTCGTGGTCACGTGGATCAGATATTCGTTGACATTCGGAGATGAAGAGCTAACCACCAACTTAGGTCCTGATTGGGTTAAGTTTGATTACGATGTGGTTGCGGAAAAACCTAAAGCTGAGAAATAAGCCCCGCTCTCCGGGGCTTATTTGTAAGCGTTCACCAATCTTGCACCTTGCCACCTCTGCCGAAATGTGCCGCAATACCTCCAGTGATTTAGAATGGCGACATCAAAATGACCTTTATGATAGATTTGTCTACTGATGACCTCGGTTTTCTCAATCTTACCGGAGCAAAGGGAGGACCATGGCCAACAGGGTACCCCATATGAACAAAACCAGGCCGGCGGCCAACGCCACCATGAAGCGCCTGATCCGGGGATAGTCACCGGTAAGGGCCAATCCGATCACTACCGTCGGAAACCAACTAACGAGAGCTATGGCGGGCATGATGTACAGTTCTTCCGGCGGCCCGTAACGGTTCACCTCGCCCCGCAGGTTGTAGTGCATGGGAATCTGTTCCGGCAGCCGCGGTGTCAGCACGTAAATGGCCAGAGCCATACCCAGGATCAGTCCAAAGCCCACCACCAGTCCTGCAATGGTCCACCCGTCCAGGGAAGAACCGGTCTTAGCTTTAGTGGCTTGCTTTGTTACCTGCTCTGAGTAAGAAACACCCTTTTCCTGCAACTTAGCCTTTAGGGCCGACATAAATCCATCCCGGTCCGCAGGGGTTATCCCGTACAAGTTGTCTCCTGTCTGAATTAACACGACCTCATCCCCGACGGCATAAAACTCTCCCTTCCCCAACCGGTAAATGGAAAAAATACCCTGGCGATAGCCGCCAAGCTCCATCCCGTACACCCGGCTGGCTCCTTTCAGCTTCCAGGGAGCAACAGCCGTGATCTCATGATAAGGGATTACCACCGGTTTCTTGCCCCAGTTGATGATAATTCCGGTCCCGGTCAGTTCGTAACTAAGCCTGTTGAAGGAACGGTGATAGTACCACATCAGCCAGGCCATGCCTGTAAAGGCTGTCCCTAAAACTAGCAAGGTTATGAATTTAACGGGATGGGGTTTTCCAAAAAGCAGCGGCACGGCCGGGCCTCCGGTCACCAGCAAGGACAAGCCGAACAGCCAGTAGAAGGCGCCGGGCAACCGGCCGGAATGGGGTGTTCTGAACAGCATATGACTATTCTCCTCCGGAAATAGTTGAGAAAAAGATGTGTTGCTTCTCTAGGTCGTCCTGCCTGCGCGGAATCCTCATAGCAAGTCATCTCTTATGTTATCATAAGTTATTTTTCATGCTAACACCACAAACGAACGGAAGTCAGAAAATGCATAACCGCAAGAAGAATCTTTCCGGCTCCTTCGAGGTTTTTTGGGTTGACGGTTGAGAAGTCCTACCGCCGGTGGCACGGACCCTTTCCGGCCAATGATCTCAGACCGTCGTCTGCCGGGCACGGAACACGATGATGCCGTAATGGGGCTTATGACTAGAAAGGCAACGGCTTTCTGGCGATATGCCGGCAATTTTTTATTGACTTCACCACTTCCCAATTTTAAATTAAAAAATGCAATTTGCCGTTTGAAATGCTCGTGACTTTGGTGGGGGGCCTTGGGTGAGATACAGGGTCCCCTTTAATCGGCTGGTGGGGGTGAATTTCATGGACCTTGGGCGGTTGGCCGGAGAAGTGACCGCCACAACGGGAGTTGAACTAACGCCACGGGATGTGGAAAGAGTTATCGCCAGTGTGGCAAGATCCTCGCATTTTTGGGAAATATTAGGCCTGGCTCGAGTGCCGTATCCCGCGGCGGCGGAAACCATAAGGCTTTTGCAAGATCAGGGGCTGGTGCAGGTGGACGGAACCGGGGCCATTCTCCTTACGGCGGAGGGGCAGGCTTTTGTGAAGGTCCATGCTTTAGACCCCGGGCAGGATTTCACCTGCCCCGGCTGCGGCGGCCGTGGCCTTGATTTGGGGAAGCTGAAGTCGGGGATGCAGGAGTTCGAAGAGTTGGCGAAAGGTAGACCGGAAGCCCTTCTGAAATATGACCAGGGGCATTTAACTACCGCTTCGGTGATGGCGCGGGTGGCCCTCATGGCGGAGCGGGGGGACCTGGCGGGGAAAAGACTCCTGGTGCTGGGGGATGATGACCTCCTGGGCCTCGCTGCGGCGCTGACGGGGTTGCCCCAGGAGGTGGTGGTGCTGGAAGTGGATGATAGACTGGTGCATTACATCAATGACCAGGCCGCAAAAAGCGGCCTGCCGGTCAAAGCACACAAGTATGCTTTTAAAGACCAACTACCGGACCGGTGGGTAAAATACTTCGACACTTTCAACGCCGATCCCCCGGAAACCCTGGAGGCCTTGAAAGTTTGTCTCACGCGGGGGCTTTGCGGCCTGGCGGGGGCAGGGTGCGCCGGGTATTTCGGGCTGACCCGCACCGAAGCTTCCCTGAAAAAATGGCATCTTTTCCAGGCGATGCTGCTGGCCGAGTTCAAAGTGGCGATTACGGACATTATTGACAATTTTAATCACTATGCCAACTGGGGCTATCTTTTGGAAAGCATCGGGGATGACTATCCCTTCGCCCAGGTGGCTCCCAAGCTCAACTGGTTTAAGTCCTCCATGTACCGCATCGAAATGGTCAGCGGTTTCGAGGGGGTTGAAAATAAGCCCATGTCTTGTGAACTCTACCTGGACGAAGAAGCGTTGATTTACCATCCCCGCAACCACGGTGGCACAAACGGGTAAGGAGAAACACCTTTCTGTTACGCAGCTTCTTTCAAATAAGTACCGGCCAAAAAGCGCTTTTATCAAGAGATTGGGTGCCGTTCCGGCTGCAGGAACAGGGCGGATTGGTGGAACGCCGGAAGGCATGTTTGCTTATGCAAATAGAGAAATTTTATTGCTTACTTAATCCTAACAAAATTATTTAATTATTATTGTGAACTAATGGCGATTTTGTTACCATGGTGGTCGGGTCTAAACATAACACGACGGGGTGAAGTGTATGAAACAAAGTTATCGGAAAATAATCGGTGCATTGGCGATTTTGCTGGCCACAGCGGTATTGCTGGCCGGGTGCGGGGGTACGAACTCATCGTCCACGGAAGCCAAGGCCGAATACCAGTACATGACGGCCGCGGAGGTCAAGGAAAAAATAGAAAACAGCGAAGAGATGGTGCTGCTGGATATTCAAGTGGAAGAAGAGTGGCAGGAGCATCATATCGCCGGTTCCCTTCCTACCCATGCTTATCCGGTCCAGAGCGAGGAAGATAAAGCGAAACTGGATGCCGTGCTGTCCCAATTGGAGGGCGATTGCCCCATCGTCATTGTCTGCCCCAGGGGTGGCGGGGGTGCCGAGAGGACTTACAACTACCTGAAGGAAAAGGGCATTGCGGAAGAGAGATTGTTCATCCTGGAAAAGGGCATGGCAGGATGGCCCTATGAGGAATTAACTGAAAAAGGCCTGTAAGAGGGACGTGAAGCTGCGCAGGAGTATTTTGGCGGAAGCAAAAACCTACTTTCCAACCGCCACCGGTGGAAAGTAGGTTTTAGCTTTACCGGCGGACTTAAAGCCGGGATGAATTCCGGCTTGCCGGAATTATAAAGCCGTTTTATCCCCTGAGCTGCATGATAAAATCTTTCAATTTGACTAATAAATAAGGCTTATTTAATATAATTTTCGAAAAACGGCACGACCGGGTCCGGTAAAGGAGAAATGGCCGTGGTGGCACAGAAGGTCCGGAAAAAATATGCCACTTTCCTGAAAGTATTGATTTCAGCGGGGTTGCTGGCTTGGCTGGTCCGGAGCATAGAATGGCAGCATGTGGCGGATTTGCTGGCCGGGGCGAAAATCCCGTGGCTGGCGGCCGCTTTGGGCTGGATTGTGGTTTCGGTAGCCGTCAGCGCTTACAAATGGCAGCTCCTCAACCGGGCCGCCGGCCTGGCCACACCTTACCGGGTTCTATGGCAGAGCTACTGGGCCTGCCTGTTTTTTAATAATTTCCTCCCTTCCAGCATCGGCGGCGATGCCGTGAGGATCTACTGGACGGGTAAGTATGTAGGGGATATGGCCGGGGCCGCCGCCACGGTGGTGGCGGAAAGGATCCTGGCCACGGCCGGGTTGTCTCTTCTGGCTTTACTGGCCTGGCCTTTCAGCAGGCTGGATGTACCGTATCTGGTGATGTTTTTTGCCGTCTTGGCCCTATTCAGCCTTGCCCTTCTACTTCTAATACTTTATCCCAAACTGCTGGAGAGCTTACAGCGGTTCTTGCACCGTTTCCCTGGCGCGGCCCGGTTTCTGGAAAGTTTCAGTGCTCACGGCCTGCGCTTGAGGCGCCGGTCGGACCTGCTGCTGGCGGCGCTGGGAGGGTCCGTCGTCTTTCAAGGCTGTGTCGTGATGGTGAACTACTGCTTGTTTCGCGCCCTGGATATCCCCGGGGTGACTTTACTGGAAGCTTGTGTCCTGATCCCGGCCACTTCCGTGGCGGCCATGATCCCCTTGGGGATCAACGGGTACGGCACCCGGGAGGGAGCCTATGTGGCCCTTTTCTCTTCCTTAGGAGTGTCCCGGGCCGGGGCCCTCACCGTTTCCGTTTTGTTTGCGGTGCTGGTCAGCCTGACCAGTTTGTGGGGCGGGTGGATCTGGTTGAGAAAAGGACAGGAGAAGGAATGGGAAGATGAAAGAATTGATGGAGGAGAAAGCGGCCGGCTGGTTTACAAAAGGATATAACTGCTGCCAAAGCATCCTGCTGGCCGCCCGTGAGACTTATGCGTTGGAAATGAATCCTGATTTCTTGATAGAAATCGGCCGTTTCTTCCGGGAAGGCATGGCCAGCGGTTGCACCTGCGGGGCCCTGGTAGGGGCGGAAATGGCTTTAGGGCTGGTTAACAAGGAGCAGGGACTGAACCTGCCGCCCGAGACAGCCGGAGCGCTGCACGACCGCTTTGTTAAGGCCTTTGGCTCTTCCTGCTGCCGCGTGCTGCGGAAAAAGCAAGGAGTGATAGGCAAGATGACCAAACAAGGGTGCAAGAAGATCACCGCAGGCACCGCCGGGCTTTTGTATGAACTCATAGAAGAAATCCGTTCTTCCAATTGAAGGGACGAGGGGGATGCCGTGCATGCAGCCGGGTAAGCCGGAGAAAATCTCGGTGCTGATCCCAACATATAACGAGGAAAAAAATATCGGAAGGTTGTTGGAGACTCTGGTTCACCAGCCGGAGACGGAAATCATCATCTGCGACGGGGGAAGCCGCGACCGGACGGAGGAGATCTGCGCTGCCTACCCAGTTAAGTTTATCCGGAGCCCCAAAGGCCGGGGACGCCAGTTAAACGCAGGGGCGAAGCTGGCCACGGGCGAGATTCTCTTTTTTCTCCATGCCGATTCCCAGGTGGACCCTAATGTTTTCGACCAGATCCGCCAGGCGGTTATGGATGGGCACTGGTGGGGTTGCTGCACCCTTCACTTTGACGACCGCTCCCTCTTTTTCCGGGCGGTGGCTTTCGGTTCCCGGTTGAGGGCCAGGGTTTTCAGCCTTTGTTTCGGCGACCAGGGCATCTTTTGCCACCGGCGGTTTTTCTGGGAAGAGGGCGGTTTTCCCGCCATTCCCTTGATGGAGGACCTGGCCTTGTCGCACAAGCTTCGCCGCAAAATGAGGGCCAGAGTCCTGCCTGCTTCCATTATCACCAGCGCCAGGCGCTTTAAAGAGGGTGGGTGTTTCAGGACCTTGTTCTTAATGCAAAAGCTGAAGCTTCTCTATTACCTGGGAGTGTCGCCGGAGCGTTTGGCTGTCATGTATCAAGGACGAAGGAAGAAGCCGCTATGGAACCGGCCGTAATCATCATGAGTAAAGCCCCCTTCCCGGGAAAAACCAAAACCCGGCTGATGGATAAGCTCACCGGGGAAGAATGCGCCGCCTTTCACCGGGCCTGCTTGCAGGATATCCTGGCGGAAGTAACCCAGTTAGGTGCAGGCTGTTACCTGTACTACACCGGCGGCACGCCGGCAGATTTCCC
>JAAYGO010000253.1 GCA_012727685.1 Bacillota bacterium
GAATTGGCTCGCTACCTGGCCGAAAAGGTGGAGCATCATATCCCGAAGGAAACTGTCACCTATTCCCTGGAAGAGCAAAACGGAAATTGCTCTCGCGATTTGCCGCGCCTGGTTTATGTGTGCCAACTTTATGCGGTGAAACATTTGGCGCAAACTTTGATCTATGGCCACAGCAATCACAACATGTTTCCGACGATCATGCATCCCAACGAGTTTTTTGACGGCGCCCTGGTCAATTATCAGTATGACAACATGAAGATATCGGAAACCACAAAAACTTATCAAAATCAACCGGTAATCAAAGAATTGTACCGGAGACACGGGAAAGACCTGCTATTTGCCGGTGTGATTTTAAAGGATACCCCCTATTCCCTGGAAGATAAAAAAAGGTCTGCCATGTTTACCGCCAAGTTGGCCAGGTGGCTGCTGCAGGCAGACGGAGTAATCCTGACCAAGGAAGGCGGGGGGCATCCGCAGATAGATCTCTCTTTAATCTCCGAATACTGCGCTGCTGTTGGGATTACCAGCACGATTCTACTTTCCGAAACGGGATCCTCAACAGGGCTGGCCAGCGAAATGACCCTGTTTAACGCTGGAACAGCGGCCAATTTGATCAGTTGCGGCAGAGATGAATTGATTGAAATCAAGCCGGCGGTCCGGATCATAGGCGATGCTTTAACCGAGGCGCAGCGGAACGAAGAAAAGAAAATTGATGTATCGAACGAAGTGGATCTATTCTACGATGGCGGAAAGATTTCGATTTGGTCCATCAGGGATGCACTAAGCCAGGTCGGAGACAATTATTTAACTACCTTGGAGTTGTAACAATAATCGCGGAATTTTAGTCAACTGATCAGGATCATGTTTTCTAGAGAGTATCATCAATGGTAATTTGTTTAAGGAGGCAGTAGAGCCTTGGGTTATCCAGTTGTCAAAGGAGTATCATACATCATCGCCCATGTGCCGGATCTGGTCAGGTACGGCTCCAAGCCGGCGCGGGAAATAGCAAAAGATCCGGCACTGCTTGAAAAAATCAATGCCAGTTTGCGCAGCTTTGATCAGGCCAAAAACTATCCGCCGCACCAGGCCTTTATCGGCAACATCAAGCCCGAGGCGCTCTGGGATCTGGAAAGGCCGTGGTTTGAGCACTTGCTGGCAGACAGCCCCCGCGAAAGTGCCTGGGGAGAAATCATGCCGGAGGACGAATTCTACGGTTTACTAAAAATTGTTGACGTATTTGATTTAATCGATTTGACATCAGAGTTTACCGCTATAGTAAAGCCTAAGCTTGAGAACCATAAACTGATTCATGCTGCTGATCTTGAAAACCTCGGTGACGGCGTCAGCCGGGAGACGGTTGCCCAAAAGATTAAGGCCGGCGCCTTGCCGCTCATGCTTGGCCCTGAGCTGGTGGGCTGCATTCAGGACGGGCATGATGAAGATCATAACTTAACGGCCGATATTTTGCTGGAAAACCTGGCGTGCAAGGCTTCCGGTGTTTTGGCCATGCGCCGGGCGCTGCACTCCTTAAACTTTGACCCGGCGGCCATAGACTTTGTCATGAATACGGGGGAGGAGGCGGTCGGTGATCGCTATCAGCGCGGTGCGGGCAACCTGGCCAAAGCCATGGCCGAGTCTACCGGCTGTTACAACAGCACTGGTGTGGATATTAAAGCGTTTTGCTGCTCCCCGGTGCATACGATGATTTTGGCCGGCGGCTTAATTCACTCCGGGGTCCATGACCATATCATGGTGGTGGGCGGCGGCTGTTTGGCCAAGCTGGGCATGAAGATGAAGGGGCACCTGGCCAATGCCATGCCGATCATGGAAGATGTCCTCGCCGCCTTTGCCGTAATTCTCGGGCCGGACGATGGCCGCAACCCGCAGATCAGGCTCGATCTAATCGGCAAGCATGCGGTCAGCACCGGCTCATCACAGCAGGCCATTTACGAAGCCCTGGTTAAAAAACCGCTGGAGCGCTTCGGCCTGGCGATACCGGAAATTGATAAATATTCGACGGAGCTGCACAACCCTGAAATTACCGAACCGGCTGGCAGCGGTAATGTGCCGAAAAACAATTACCGGATGATCGCCGGATTGGCTGTCATGCAGGGGCAGCTAAAGCGCGAAGAAATCGATACATTTGAACTAAAATACGGCATGCCCGGCTACTCGCCCACCCAGGGGCATGTTCCTTCGGCAGTCCCCTACCTGGGACACGCCCGGGAGGCCATTTTAAAAGGGGAGCTCGAAAGAGTCATGTTTCTTGGCAAGGGCAGCCTCTTTTTAGGGAAGATGACCAACCTCTCCGACGGCATGTCGTTTATTATCGAAAAAAACAAAGGACAGTAAAAATGAGATTTATTACTGTCCGTTAAAGCAATCATCGAGTGAAAAATAAAAAAAGGAGTGAAATTCTATGTTTAAGGGCAAAAAGGTTCTCTGCATCGGTGAAAGAGACGGCATTCCCGGCTCGGCCATCGCGGAATGCATCAAAACCGCCGGCGGCGAACCGGTGCTCCAGCTAACCCAGTGTTATGTCTGAACTGCAGCCGGGGCTGTGGACATGGAAGATCAGGGGCTCATTAAAAAAACAGTTGAAGAATACGGCAAGGAGAACGTCGTGGTTGTGCTCGGTTCTCCTGACGCGGAAAGTGCGGAAATCTTTGCCGAGACTGTGACCACCGGTGACCCCACTTTTGCCGGTCCATTAGCCGGAGTCTCGTTGGGACTTAAGGTCTATCATATTTTGGAAGATGAAGTAAAAGCGCAAATTGATCAGGCAGTTTACGAGCAACAAGTGGGCATGATGGAGATGGTGCTGGACAAAGAAGCAATCTGCAGCAGTGTCAAGCGAATCCGCGAATCTCTAGACTGATTGGGCCGGGAGCCGGCAACTGGTCCAATTGCCGGCTCCCGCTTGCGCTAGTTAAGATACGAGCAATAATTTAAGGTCAAGAGTGGATGTGAACAGATGAATTCCTATGATTTGATCATTATCGGCGGGGGGCCGGCAGGCCTTACAGCGGGCCTGTATGCTTCGCGTGCGAAGCTGAAGACCCTGCTGATCGAAAAAAAAGCGGCCGGTGGGCAGATCGCGACCACGGAGCATATTGAGAACTATCCCGGTTTTGCGCAGGGCTCCGGGCAGGAGCTCGTCAAGATCATGGAAGAGCAGGCCGCCAGATTTGGAGCCGAGTTCCTGGCTGCGGGGGCAACCGCCGTTGATTTCTCCGCACAAGAGAAAATCATTACCACCGGCAAGGGCGAGTTTCGTGCTCCGGCGGTTATAATTGCCACCGGCTGTAGTGCGCGCCGGCTGGAAGTTCCCGGTGAAAAAGAATTCATCGGGAGAGGAGTATCCTTCTGCGCTACCTGCGACGGCGCCTTCTATGAAGATCTCCCGGTGATGGTGGTGGGAGGCGGCGATGCGGCAGTAGAGGAAGCCCTCTACCTGACCCGCTTTGTGGAGAAAGTCTACCTTGTACACCGCCGCGATGCCCTACGGGCCACAAAGATTGTACAGGATAGGGTATTTAACAATCCCAAAATCGAGGTTGTCTGGAACAGCGTGGTCGAGGAGCTCCAGGGAGACGAGCTTCTGGAGCGGGTAGTGGTCAGGAATGTTAAGGATGGCCGTAAAACTGAAATCGCCGTGAACGGAATTTTTATCTATATTGGCTTTCTTCCCAATACCGGTTTCCTGGCGGGACAGATCAGGTTAAACGAAAGCGGCTATGTCGTGACCGATGACCGGATGGAAACTTCGGTGCCGGGGGTTTTTGCCGCCGGTGATTGCCGCGAGAAGCTGTTGCGCCAGGTTGTGACAGCCACCGGTGACGGAGCCACGGCAGCCTTTGCGGTGGAAAAGTATCTTGAGAATCTCCGGTAAAAAAATTATAAGGAGGATAACATGATGAATACGGCAATGGTTGAAGTAAACAAAGAAAATTATGAAGAAGAGGTCCTAAAATCAGACCTTCCTGTAGTGGTTGATTTTTGGGGTCCCCGCTGTACCGCCTGCCTGGCCTTGATGCCGGAGATTGAGGCGCTGGCGCAGGAATACAAGGGCCGGGTCAAGTTTTGCAAGCTAAATGCAGCTCAAAACCGCCGCCTCTGTATCGACCTAAAGGTGCTGGCGCTGCCCAATTTTCTCTTTTACAAGGCAGGCGAAGTGGTTCACAAGCTTTCAGGGGAAGAGGCGACTAAAGAAAACATCGCTGGCGCAGTAAAATCTCTGTTATAGATTCGATGCTAAACTGATCCATAGAATATCATGAATAAAGCTGTTTTCATGTAACCGTTGACTTGA
>JAAYGO010000106.1 GCA_012727685.1 Bacillota bacterium
TCGACCACCGCCTCCATCTGCGAAAACTGCTCCATCACCGCATCGACCCGGATGACCAGGCTTCTGATGCCCATGACGATGGCAAATACCACGACCAGGGCTACTCCGAGCCAGATAAAAAGTTTTTTATTCACTTTCATGGCGCCTCCCCCCCAAACCGGTTTAGTTCCCTTTCTTTAATAAATATAACATAATTATCACAATAACACCGCTTCATAATGAGAATAACAGCATTTCCTGCTAAAAGGCGGCGCCTGCGCCGGGGAGTCTGGCTGCAAGGTAAAAAAAGGGCACTTAAAAAGCGCCCCTTTACCGTTCAGTCTAATCCCGCCACCAGCGAGGCCTTTACTTTCTTTTCAGGGTATAGCCGAGCGAAAGATTCAAAGGGAGCGTTTCCAGGTAGCGCCCGTTGCAGAAGCCGAGCAGGCGGCAGCGGTTGAAATCGATCCTTCCCCGGTCGTCCAGGATCTCCGGGGCCACGTAGGTGGCGACAACCCGGCCGATGAAGAGAGCATGGCTGCCCAGTTCCAGGGTCTGCTCCACCCGGCATTCCATGCTGATCGGGCATTCGTCAATTAAGGGAGCGTGGCTTAAGGTGCCCATCACGGGGGTAAAGCCGTAACGCGCGAATTTATCGATCTCCCGGCCGCTCAAGGTGCCGCAGCCGTCAACCGCTTCCACCTGGGCGGCGGTGGCCAGGTTTACCGTGAACTCGCCCGTATCCCGGATCAGGCCGTGCGAATGGCGGCTGGGGCGGACGGCGGCCGAGAGCAGCGGCGGCTCGGAATTGACCACCCCCACCCAGGCCAGGGTGATAATATTCTTTTGCGCGCCGTTGCCGCAGGCGATCAGGGCCGGGGGAACGGGGCCTAATAGTAGCTGGGCCGGTTGTTTCTGCTTGGCCATCGATGACCCTCCTTCAAAATTATGTCATGACCCATTATATCATTGTATTCCCTGCGCTGCCAAATCTTGAGGAGTTTAAATTGACAAGTGAAATTGAATGGAATATAATGGTATAATGGAGACAATAAGAGGCAGCCCTCATCATTCTGAGCAGGACAAAGATAAAAGACTGGCACTTACGGTGATCGGCTCCCTGATGCTGGCAGGCGGCGTTGCCGCCGCCCTCCTGGGGCCCCTTGAAATCTACTGCTACTACCTCTTTTCTCCCGGCGGCCCTTTCCACTACGAGGGCTTCGCTTTCGGCTCGTTCATGTTTGGCAACATCACCGCCCAGATCGCCGGCTACTATCTCCTCGCCATCATCCTCATACCCCTGGGCTACGGGCATCTGCGCAGGCGGCGCTGGATCCGCCCCGTGGCGCTGGCCCTGCTGCAGGCATGGCTGGTCGTGGGGGCGCCCCTGACACTCATAGCCGCCTTTATCCTGGCTGGAACCAAGGAGCTGTTTCCTCTCGCCGCCGTGCTGGGATTAATCTTGATCGTATTAGTCTATCCGTTGCTGCCCATCCTTTTAATCCGCTTTTACCGCAGCCCGCAGGTGCAGCGCATCCTGGAGAGCAGGGACGGCGGACCTTGCCGGCTCGACACCCTGCCCGGACCGCTTCTGACCCTGAGTGTCCTCTATTTGTTTTTGATCATTGCGCTGCATATTTTAACCCTCTTTAACGGCATATTCCCCCTTTTCGGCCGTTTCCTCTACGGCCTGCCGGGTATTGCTTTGCTGGATCTGACGGCGGCCTGCCTGGCCTTGATTACATGGGGGACCTTGCAGCGCCGGTTGTGGGCCTGGTGGGGCGCCCTGCTCCTCCTGGGCCTCCTTGCCTTATCCACGATCCTCTCTTTTTGCCGCTCCAGCTACCCGGCAATCCTGCAAGGGCTGGCCTTCCCCCAGGCCGAAATTGATTTTCTATCCGGCATTCCGCTAACGGGTTTTCACCTCGCCCTCCTGGCGGGAATATCGCCAGCTATTACCTGGATAATGGCCCTCCTGGCCAGGCGGCATTTTCGCAACTAAGGCCGGCCGTTCCTATCAAGGATTGGGCAATGCCCAGGGAATACTAACCCTGGGTAAGTTTATCTAACGATCAGGCAAGTTATTGTTTGCTATTAACGAAAAAAATACTATAATTTATATAGTTACACCAAAAGAGGTGATCCTATGGCTGTTGAATACCAGGATTACTATAAAATTTTGGGAATAGATCGCAATGCCACGGATAAGGAGATCAAGAGCGCCTACCGCAGGCTGGCCAAAAAGTGGCACCCCGATCTGCAGCCGCCGGAGAAGAAAAAGGAGGCGGAAGAGCAGATCAAGCGCATTAACGAAGCCTACGAGGTCTTGAGCGATCCGCAAAAGCGGGCCAAGTACGACCAGCTCGGCAGCGGCTGGCAGCACGGTCAGGAGTTTCACTACGAAGGGCAGCCCGGCATGGGCGGCTTTCGTTATTATCGCACCAGCGGGGATTTCGATTTAAGCGATTTCAGCGAATTTTTCGCCCAGTTCTTCGGCGGAGGCGACCTGGGAGGCGATATTTTTTCCGGGCGCAGCCAGCGCAGGCGCGGGGCAGAGCGCGGCCAGGACGTGGAAAGCGAAATTGAGCTGACGGTGGAAGAAGCATACCGCGGCACGGCCAAGAGCCTGCGCCTGGCCACCGAAGCCGCCTGCACGGCCTGCGGCGGCAGCGGCATTGCCGGCCGCGGCTTCTGCCCCCGCTGCGGCGGCACCGGCCTGACCACCCGGGAGCGAACCCTCGAAGTGAGGATTCCGAAGGGGGTCCGGGACGGCAGCCGGATCCGTTTAAAGGGACAGGGCCACGAGGGCAGGGGCGGCGCCCCCAGCGGCGATCTTTACTTGAAGGTGCGGCTGCGCCCCCATCCCCTCTACCGGCTTAAGGGTACCGATGTGGAAAGCGATCTCACGATCAGGCCGGAGCAGGCGGTGCTCGGCGACCGCGTCACCGTGCAAACCCTCGACGGCCCGGTCACCGTAACGGTGCCTCCGGGCAGCCGCAGCGGCACCCTGCTGCGCCTGAAGGGCAAGGGCTTCCCTGCTGGGAAAGGCGAGCGGGGGCACCATTACGTGCGCCTGGCCATCGATATCCCGGCCCAGATCAGCGCCGCGGAAAGGGAGCTCTACCGCAAAATCAGCGAACTTTCGCAGAGAAGCGGCTCCAGTGCATGATACTGGCCGGAGCCAATGGCTCGCGGCAAGGCGGAAGAAAGATCGCCCGCAAGGGATGCGGGCGGCAATCATAAATAAAATATTGCGACAATAACATCTGGCAGAGAGGAAGGTGAATGCCATATGGATTTAAACCGCTTTACCCAGAAATCGCGCGATGCCCTGGTCGCGGCGCAGCAGGAGGCGGCGGTGCGGCACCACCAGGTGGTGGGAACCAAGCACCTGCTGGCGGCGCTGATGCGGCAAAAAGACGGGCTCGCGCCAAAAGTGCTCCAGCAGGCCGGAATCGATCCGGCCCGCTTTGAGCGGGAACTGGAGAGGCTGCTGGCGAAGATCCCCGCCGTATACGGCTATGAAGGCACCCTGCAGATGAGCAACGTGCTGGTGCGCGTGTTTAGCCGGGCGGAAGAGGAAGCAAAGCTGCTCAAGGATGAATATATCAGCGTGGAGCACCTGCTCCTGGCGCTGCTCGCCAAAGGCGAAGCGGATGTAAAAGAGCTTTTCAGCCGGATGGGGCTGACCAAGGACGCCCTCCTCGGCGCGCTCAAAAATGTGCGCGGCACGCAGCGCATCACCAGCGACAACCCGGAGGAAACCTACGAGGCCCTTCTACGCTACGGCCGCGACCTTACCGCCCTGGCCCGGGAAGGCAAGCTCGACCCGGTCATCGGGCGCGACGAGGAGATCCGGCGCGTGATCGAGATCCTCTCGCGCCGGACCAAGAACAACCCCGTCCTCATCGGGGAGCCCGGCGTCGGCAAGACCGCCATCGTGGAAGGGCTGGCCCGGCGCATCGTGGCCGGCGACGTGCCCGAGGGACTGAAGGATAAGCAGGTGATCTCCCTCGACATGGGCGCCCTGCTGGCCGGGGCCAAGTACCGCGGTGAATTCGAAGAGCGCCTGAAGGCGGTCTTGAAAGAGGTGCAGGAGTCGGCCGGGCGGGTGATCCTCTTCATCGACGAGCTGCACACCGTGGTGGGGGCCGGGGCGGCGGAAGGGGCCGTCGACGCCGGCAACATGCTCAAGCCCATGCTCGCCCGCGGCGAGCTGCGCGCCGTGGGGGCCACCACCATCGGCGAATACCGCAAGTATATCGAGAAGGACGCCGCCCTCGAGCGGCGCTTTCAGCCGGTGCTGGTCAACCCGCCCTCGGTGGAGGAGACGATCTCGATCCTGCGCGGCTTGAAAGAGCGCTACGAGGTGCACCACGGCGTGCGCATCCAGGACGCGGCGCTGATCGCGGCGGCGGTGCTCTCGGACCGCTACATCAGCGATCGCTTCCTGCCGGACAAGGCCATTGACCTCATCGACGAGGCCTCGGCGCGGCTGCGCACCCAGATCGACAGCATGCCCGCCGCCCTCGACGAGATCAAGCGCAAGGTCATGCAGCTCGAGATCGAGGAGGCGGCGTTAAAGAAGGAGACGGACTTGGCCTCCAGGGAGCGGCTGGAAAGGCTGCAGCACGAGCTGGCCGGGTTGCGGCGCGAGCTCGCGGTGATGCAGGAGCAGTGGGAAGCCGAGAAGGAGAGCATCAAGCGGGTGCGCGAGCTGAAGCGCGAGATCGAAGAGCTGCGCACCGCCATTGAAAAGGCCGAGCGCGAGTATGACTTGAACCGCGCCGCCGAGCTGAAGTACGGGCGCCTGGTGGGGCTGGAGCAGAAGTTAAAAGAGGAGGAAGAGCGGCTGGCGGGCAAGCAGAAGCAGAACATGCTGCTCCGCGAAGAGGTCACCGAGACCGAGATCGCCGGCGTGGTCAGCCGCTGGACCGGCATCCCGGTAAGCCGGCTCATGGAGGGGGAGAAAAACAAGCTGATCAGGCTCGAAGAGATCCTGCACCGGCGGGTGATCGGCCAGGACGAGGCGGTCACGGCCACGGCCAACGCCATCATCCGGGCGCGCAGCGGGATCAAGGATCCGAACCGGCCCGTGGGCAGCTTCATCTTCCTGGGGCCCACCGGGGTAGGCAAAACCGAGCTGTGCCGGGCCCTGGCGGAAAGCCTTTTCGATGACGAGCGCAACATGATCCGCCTCGACATGTCCGAGTACATGGAGAAGCACAGCGTGGCGCGCCTGATCGGGGCGCCGCCGGGCTACGTGGGCTACGAGGAAGGCGGCCAGCTCACCGAGGCGATCCGGCGCAAGCCGTACAGCGTGGTCCTCTTCGACGAGATCGAGAAGGCACACCACGATGTCTTCAATGTGCTGCTGCAGATTCTGGACGACGGGCGGCTCACCGACGGCAAGGGGCGGCTGGTCGACTTTAAAAACGCGATCCTGATCATGACCTCGAACATCGGCAGCCAGGAAATCCTCGCCTACCAGGAGCGGGGCGGCAGCTACGAGCGCATGAAGGAGAGCGTGCTGGCCCTGCTGCGGCAGCATTTCCGCCCAGAGTTTTTAAACCGGGTTGACGAGATCATCGTCTTCCGGGCGCTGGAAAAAGAGCAGATCGTGCGCATCGCCGAACTGCTGCTCGAACGGCTGGCGGAGCGGCTGCAGAAATCGGCCGGTTTAAAGCTGACATGGGAGCAGAGCGCCGCCGCATACCTGGCTGATAAAGGCTTCGACCCCTCCTTCGGGGCGCGCCCCTTGAAGCGCTGCCTCCAGAACGAGGTCGAGACGCCGCTGGCCCACAAGATCGTCAAGGGAGAGCTCAAGGGCGGCGACAGCGTCACCCTCACCGCCGGCGAAGCAGGCCTGCAGTTCAAGGTGCAATAAAACGAAAGGGGCTGTCACCAAAGGGCAGCCCCTTGCAGTCATCCCGAGTTAAGTTGTTGATGGCAGCAGCCGAGATCCTTCGCTTCGCTCAGGATGTCAGATGCTGCGCTCAGGATGATATGCGCGAGGGACACAATCCTTAATTATCTGTTTAGAACAATCCTTAAATTTATTCTGGCAAGATAATTAAGTCTGTGTCCCTCGCTCTTTTATCCGTGCTAATTTACTTGGTAAACGATTTTGTTTTTTTAGCCAGGTACTCCAGGAGATAAGGATTGAGGACCTTGATATAGGTCCCTTTCATCCCCAGGGAGCGGGACTCGATAACCCCGGCGCTCTCAAACTTGCGCAGGGCGTTGACGATGACCGACCGGGTAATGCCCAACTGGTCGGCGATCTTGCTGGCCACCAGCAACCCTTCATCGCCGCCGAGCTCCTCGAAGATATGCTCGACCGCTTCCAGCTCCGAGTAGGAGAGGGTGCCCACGGCGAGCTGAACCACGGCCTTGTTCCGGGCTTCCTCTTCAATCTCTTCCGATTTTGCTCTCAAGATCTCCATGCCGATCACCGTGGCCCCGGTCTCCGCCAGGATCAGGTCCTCGGCATCGAAGAGCTCGTTAAACCGGGCCAGCAGCAAGGTGCCCAGGCGCTTGCCTCCCCCGATAATCGGGATAATGGTGAGGATCTTGTTGGTGAAGAGGCAGCTCTCCGTTTCCATGAACACGCAATCATTGGACTTCTGGCGCAGGTTAACCCGGGATTCGTCGCTCTTCATGAGGAAGTCATTGTACTTTTCCGGGAATCTGCCATCCTGCAGCACGTTGTTGACCATCAGTTCGCATTCGAACTCGTCCACGATGGCATCTCCAAGGATTTTACCCTGGCGACTAGCAATATAGACATTGGCATTGATCACGCTTTTAAGCACTTCGGCCACATCTTTGAAGTCTACATGCTGTCCCGCTGTTTTTTGTAGAATTTTGTTGATACGACGGGTCTTCTCAAGTAGCGGAGAAGAGATCACGTCAATTCACCTACCTTCCTTTGTGCTGTTCAGAGAATGTATTTACTTAAGTCTTTATTTTTAACAATTTTTTGTATTTTATTCAAAACGTACTCCCGATCGATCACAATTTCTTCATTTGATCGTTCCGGCAGTTCAAAGGAGAGATCCTCAAGGACCTTTTCCATAATCGTATGGAGCCGCCGGGCACCGATGTTCTCCATCTCCTGGTTTAACTGGCGGGCCGTACAGGCTATTTCTTCAATGGCATCTTCGGTAAATTTAAGTTTCACCCCTTCCGTCTCCAGCAGTGCTGTGTACTGTTTGATCAACGCGTTATGCGGCTCGGTGAGAATGCGTTGAAAGTCCTTTTCAGTAAGGCTGTTCAACTCCACCCGGATCGGAAAGCGGCCCTGCAGCTCGGGGATTAAATCGGACGGCTTGGACATGTGAAAGGCCCCGGCCGCGATGAAGAGGATATAGTCCGTCTTGACCGGGCCGTACTTGGTCACCACCGTCGATCCCTCCACAATGGGCAGCAGATCGCGCTGCACTCCTTCCCGCGATACATCGGGCCCGCTGTGGTGATCCTTGCCGGCGATCTTGTCGATCTCGTCCAGGAAGATAATCCCGAACTGCTCGGCCCTCTGGACCGCTTCGCTGATCACCGCATCCATGTCGATCATTTTCTGCGCTTCTTCCTGTTGCAGCAGTTTACGCGCCTCGGCAACGGTTACCTTGCGCTTCTTTTTGCGCACGGGGATCATGTTGCCGAGCAGGTCTTGCAGGTTGACCCCCATCTCTTCCATGCCCTGGCCCGAGAAGATCTCGACGATGGGCGGGCGGCGGTCATCAACCTCAATTTCCACGATCTGGTCTTCCAATTCGCCGCGCCGCAGCCGTTCGGCGATCAGCCGCTGCTCTTCGCGCGCCTGGGCCAGGCGTTCCTGGAAGCTGCTGTCTTCGACCACCGACTCCTCCCGCTCCCGCTCGGACGGGACTGACTGGAACAAAAAGCTTAAAGGGTTGGCAGGCCGGCGCCGCCGGCGCGGCAGCGGGGCCAAAAGCTCCACCAGCCGCTCCTCCGCGGCACGGGCCGCCTTATCTTCAACCCCGCGCATCCGTTCGTTCTGCACGATGCGGATTGCTGTCTCCACCAGATCGCGGATCATCGATTCGACGTCGCGGCCCACGTAGCCCACCTCGGTAAACTTGGTCACCTCGACCTTGACAAAGGGGGCGTTAACCAGGCGGGCCAGGCGGCGCGCAATCTCGGTCTTGCCGACCCCCGTCGGGCCGATCATGATAATGTTCTTCGGAATGATCTCTTCCTGCAGCTCGGGCGGCAGCTTTTTGCGGCGATAGCGGTTGCGCAGCGCCACCGCCACGCAGCGCTTCGCCTCATCCTGGCCGACAATATAGCGATCCAGCTCGACTACAATCTCGCTTGGGGTCAGATCTTCTGTCGCCATCTACACTCAACCCCTCTACAGTTCTTCGACAATGATCCGATCATTAGTATAGATACAGATCTCGGCGGCTATGCCTAAGGCCTGGCGCACGATTTCTCCGGGAGGGAGATCGGTATGGCGCAGCAGCGCCTTCGCCGCGGCCAGGGCATACGGCGCTCCTGAACCCACGGCCGCCACGTTGTCGTCCGGTTCGATCACTTCGCCAGTCCCCGAGATGATCAATAAGGCTTCGCTGCTGGCGGCCAGCAGCATGGCCTCGAGGCGGCGCAGGATGCGGTCGGTACGCCACTCTTTGGCCAGTTCCACCGCGGCGCGGGTCAGGCTGCCCTGATAAGTTTCCAGTTTACCCTCGAACTTTTCGAACAGGGTCAGCGCATCGGCCACCGCACCGGCATAGCCGGCGATGACCTTGTTCTCGTAAAGGCGGCGCACCTTCCTGGCGCTATGCTTGATGATCGTATTATTGCCGAAGGTTACCTGTCCGTCTCCGGCGATCGCTACCCGTTCGCCTTTTTTCACCGCAATAATCGTGGTTCCTTGAAACATGTTTTTTCGCCTCTTTGCTTAGCTGCGCGGGTGCGCAGCCCGGTACACTTCCCGCAAATGCTCCCGGGTCACATGGGTGTATATCTGGGTCGTGGAAACGCTGACATGACCCAGCAGCTCCTGCACCACCCGCAGATCGGCGCCCCGCTCCAGCAGGTGAGTGGCGAAGGAATGGCGCAGCGAGTGGGGGCTGATCCCTTCCTTGGCCGAGACGCGCCTGATATATTTCTGAAAGATTAACCTGACACCGCGATCGCTTAGCGGACCGCCGCGATGATTTAAAAAAAGGCTTTGCGTCACGGCGCCGCCATATTTTTCCGCCCTGGCCAGCAGCTGCGGCCGATAGCGCTGCAGGTATTCTTTCAGAAAAGCGACCGCCACCCGGCCCAGGGGCACGATCCTTTCCTTGCTTCCTTTGCCCCTGACCCAGGCCAGCCGCTCCTCCAGCCGGCACGATTCAAGATCCATGCCCACCAGTTCACTGACCCGGAAACCGCCTGCGTAGAGCATCTCCAGAATGGTGCGGTCGCGATAGCCGAGGACGGTGCCGCAATCGGGTGCGCTCATCAAGGCGGTAACCTCATGATAATATAAAAAATGGGGCAGTTTTTTTTCCTGCCTCGGCCGGGATACCGCTGACCAGTTGCCGGAATTGAGCAAGCCTCGACTTTGCAAAAAATATAAAAAAGAACGCACCGCCGAAAGCTTGCGCGCCACCGAGCTGCGGGTGTAACCCGCTTCTTTTAACCAGGCCAGGAAACGGCGGAGCGAGTGATGATTGGTGGCCGATAAGCTGGCGCCGTCCCCTTCCAGCAAGGTTAAAAACTGGCAAACATCATTCCGGTAGCTCTGCAGTGTCAGGGGAGAAGCGTTCTTTTCCGCTTCCAGGAAACCCAGAAACTGCTCCAAGCAGCTATCCACTTGCCTTAACACCCTGCATTATCTTAGCATAACAAAATTAGTAATGCAAGCAATCGCCTGTTTTTTTAAAAAGATTCCCGCTATTATGCGGGATTTTTTAAAAAGCCCTTGATTTCGCCATAATACAAAGGAAACTACTATACCCCCCTGGCGGGGGCACCAGCAGAAGTAGGAAAATGGTGCCTTTTCAAATCCCCTCTTCCCCATTGGGGGGAGAAGGTCAGGGTGAGGGGGGCTTAAATTCGGAATATCGCATTTTCAGAGCAGAGCAGATTCCCCTTTATGCTCCACTGCTCTCTAGCTGCTCTCTAGCCCTGCACCGCTGTCCTGGCTGTGGCTACTCCTTCTCGATAACCGCATTCCCGGTTGGAACAGCGCTTCCCCTTCTTCTTGCCGCGGCCGCCGCTTTCGACGAGAAGGGCGCCGCAGCGGGGGCAGTTCTCAGGCAGCGGTTTATCCCAAAGCGAAAAGCGGCATTCCGGGAAATTGCCGCAGCCGTAAAAGAGGCGCCCCTTCTTGCTGTGGCGTTCTACGAGGGGGCCGCCGCAGAGGGGGCAGGGCACGCCGACCTCTTTGACGATGTTTTTCGTATATTTGCACTCCGGGTAGCCCGGGCAGGCCAGGAAACGGCCGAAGCGGCCGTGCTTGTAAATCAGGTTCCGGCTGCACTGGGGGCAGGTTTCCGAGCTGACTTCCGCCGTTAATTCAATGTGCTTGATCTCCTGCTCGGCCACCGCCAGGCGCTCCTTAAAGGTGCGGTAAAAATCATTAAGCACGGTCAGGCGCTCGATTTTGCCCTCTTCAATCTCATCCAGCCGGGACTCCATCTGCGCGGTAAAGCCCACATCCATGATTTCGGGGAAATACTCTTTCAGCAGATCGACGATCACAAAACCGAGCTCCGTGGGAACAAAAGCCTTGTTTTCCTTTTCCACGTAGCCGCGGCTTTGAATGGTTTCAATGATCGGCACGTAGGTGCTCGGCCGCCCGATTCCCTTCTCCTCCAGCGTTTTCACCAGCGAGGCCTCGGTGTAGCGGGGCGGCGGCTGGGTAAAGTGCTGCTCGGGGAGGAGCTCCACCATGGTCAGCTCCTGCCCCTCTGCCAGGGGCGGCAGCACCTTCTCCTCTTCCGATTCCGCGCTGCGGTAGAGGAGCAGGAAGCCGGGAAAGAGCAGGCTCGAGCCGGTAGCCTTAAAGGTGTAGCTGCCGGCGGCAATACTTACCCGCACCTGGTCGTACTCGGCCGGGGCCATCTGGCTGGCGATAAAGCGGTCCCAGATTAATTTATAGAGCCGCGCCTGGTCGCGGGTGAGATACTGCTGCATGGCCTCCGGATCGCGCCGTACATCGGTGGGGCGGATGGCCTCGTGGGCTTCCTGGGCCCCTTTGCGCGAGCGGTAGACCGGCGGCTGGGGGGGGATAAAATCGCTCCTGAAACGGCTGCTAATCAGTTCCCTGGCGTCGGCCTGGGCCTGGGCGGAGACGCGCGTCGAATCGGTGCGCATATAGGTAATGAGCCCCACCGCCTGTCCCCGGCCGATGGTGATGCCCTCGTAGAGCTGCTGGGCCAGCAGCATCGTTTTCCGGGTGGTGAAGCCGAGCTTCGAAGCGGCTTCCTGCTGCAGGCTGCTGGTGGTAAACGGCGCCGCCGGACGGCGCAGGCGCCGCTGCCTGGTTATTTTCTCCACCACGAAGCTGCAGCCCTGCAACGCCTGCAACACAGCGTCCACCTGCTCGCGGCTGGAGAGCTCAATTTTGCCCTCCTGATCCCGTTCCAGCAAGGCCTTGAATCTGGTCCCGATTCCGTTGGCCTGGAGCAAGGCCTCCAGGGTCCAGTATTCCTCCGGCTCAAAATTCCTGATCTCTTCCTCCCGCTCGCAGATCAGGCGCACCGCCACTGACTGCACCCGGCCGGCGCTTAAGCCGCTGCGGATATTGCGCCAGAGCAGGGGACTGATCTGGTAGCCCACGAGGCGGTCCAGGATACGGCGCGCCTGCTGGGCATCCACCCGGTTAAAGTCAATGGGGCGCGGGTTTTTAAAAGCCTCCTTAATCGCCGTCTTCGTAATCTCGTTGAACTCGACCCGGCAAGGTTCGTTTTCATCCAACTGCAACGCCTGGCTTAGATGCCAGCAAATCGCCTCCCCTTCGCGGTCGGGGTCGGCGGCCAGGTAAATGCGCTTTGTCTTCTTGCCGGCTTCTTTCAACTCTTTTAAAAGCTTTCCCTTGCCGCGAATGGTAATATAGCTAGGGGTGAAGCCGTTCTCCACGTCGATCCCCAGCTTGCTCCGGGGCAGGTCGATCAGGTGGCCCTGCGAGGCCATCACCCGGTAGCTGCGCCCTAAAAATTTGCTGATCGTGCGAGCCTTGGACGGCGATTCTACGATAACCAGGTTGCTCATCTGCACCCTCCTCAATTTCCGCTCAAACAAGTAGTGCGCTGATCGATGATGATCAATGATTTTCTAGATCTTGAATATCTGGTTCGGATGAAAATCATACCTTAAACCAAACAAGAAATCAACCTTAACCAATATAGAGCCATTTGCGTTGTAACAAAAATCATTTAAACGAAACAAGATATTTCTTAACTCTGCTGAAGCAGCAGCAAATAAGAACGGGTCTTTAACGTTAAATCGACCATAGACCTTACAAGTATTACCA
>JAAYGO010000184.1 GCA_012727685.1 Bacillota bacterium
ATATGGCGGAGCTGACGGGACTTGAACCCGCGAGCTCCGGCGTGACAGGCCGACATGTTAACCGTCTACACCACAGCTCCAGCGCATAAATTAGTATACACAACAGAATTAAAAAAGTCAACCGACTGCAGGTGATTTATTTTCATTCATCGAGGGTCAGCTTTTCTGTGCTTTTTCTTTGTCCAGCTTTTCCTGCTTCAGCCGGTAAAAGCGCTCATCCTCGGCTGATGAGTAATATATCAGGCTTTGCAGTTCTATAGTCAGGTCGGCGTTAAAAACGTGCACCCCTTCCGGAACATGAATTTTGGCCGGGGCGAAATTTAAAATCGCCCTGACCCCGGCAGCGGTAATCATGTCGACTACGCCCTGCGCTTCGTCGGCCGGCACTGTCACAATCGCCACCTTAATCTGGTAATCCCTTATCAATGCGGGGGCTTCTTCTACCGGTAAAACCGGCACATCGGAAATATCCTGGCCGATCACAGCCGGATCGCGGTCAAAAACGGCGACGATGTTCACATAAGGATTTTTCTCCGCATTGTAGCGCGTCAACGCCGTTCCGAGGTGCCCGGCGCCCAGCACGATCACATCGGTTTTTTTATCTAGTCCGATGATTTTAATGATCTTCTCTCGCAAATAGGAAGTGTTGTAACCGGTGCCGCGCGTTCCAAAAGCGCCGAAATAGGCCAGATCTTTGCGGATCTGCTCGGCCGTAAAACCCGACTCATTGCTCAGTTCCTTCGAAGAGATGATCTCCACATCCCGGCGAATGAGGTTGTCGAGTATGCGCAAATACACGGGCAGCCGTTTGATCACCGATTTCGAAATAGCGCGATTGGACAAAGATGCAGCCTCCTTTCTTTGCCCAAAAAGGGTTGTTTGGCCAAAATGATCTTACCATATCATTATTTCTAAATCAAATGGGTATAATAAATTTTAATGGAGACGTTGATATGTCATTTTTTTCAAGTAAGCAGCATGTCTCTTTATAACTGTTTATAAATCGAAAACAACTCCGGAGGATTCCCGTTCTGGTTGATCAGCCTCAGATGTGAAACGCTGTATGGACCGGCATCGAGCCGGCGGCAGTATTCATGAAGGGCCTGGCATTCGATTGCTCCCGCCCGATGGCCCGGATAAGCGACCAGCATGACCACCCCTCCCGGCCGCAGCAGGGTTAACGCCTGCTGCAACGCCTTCAGCGTGGTTTCCGGCCGGGTGACAATCTCCTTGTCGCCGCCGGGAAGATAGCCAAGATTGAAAACCACGGTAGCGACAGGAACGCTGACAAAGGCGGCCATCCGCTCATGGCCGGCCAAGAGCAGGGTCACGCGATCCCTGAGCCCGGCCTCTTTCAAGAGGATCTCGGTTCTGGTTAGCGCCTCCGGCTGAATGTCAAAAGCAAAAACACGCCCGGTGGGGCCGACCAGGCCGGCCAGAAACACGGTGTCTCTGCCGCCGCCGGCAGTGGCATCCACCACCGTTTCGCCCGCGGCAACAACCGCCGCGGCCTGGCGGTGAACCAGCTCTGTGATCTTGAGCACCCCTTCACACCACCCGGCGCCTCTGCGCAAAAAACAGGCAAAGGCTAAAGCTTAATAGATTTCACTATGGGAAGCTATGATTTCCACATTTCCGCCCGCTTCAATAAAGGAGAGGATCTGCTGCATTACGCGGTCCGCACCGCTATGGTTTTGGCAAACGGCGGCCACCCCCAGCTCGGCGCGCTGCCATAAATCCTGGCTGCCCACCTCGGCTACCGACACGTTGAAGCGGTCGCGCAGGCGCCGGATCAGGCTTTGCATAATGCTCCGCTTTTCTTTTAAGTTAGCTGCTCCAGGAATATGTAGTTCTAGGCGGCAGATCATTACACGAATTGTAGATCCCCCCTTAAGCGGGGTTTTAATGAAGAAGCGGGCCGCCCTCGTGCGGATCACCGGACGATTCGCTGCTTTGATCGGCCAGTTCTTGCAGCGAAATCGTGTAAGCGGCCACCTTGTCGGTTAAATAGATGGGGCAGCCGACGGTGAGGGCCAGGGCTACTGCGTCACTGGGGCGGGCATCGATCACCAGTTCCCGGTCAGCGGCAGTAAGGTAAATCTCGGCATAGAAGGTGTTATCTTTAATGTCATTGACGACGATCTTTACCACCTTGGCCCCCAGCTCGTGGCACAGTGATTTGATCAGATCGTGAGTCATGGGGCGGGGCGGCAAATGGCCATGTAATTTCAGGACGATCGCCTGGGCCTCCCAGAAACCGATCCCGATGGGCAGGACGATGGTTTCATTTAAATCCACCAGCAATAGCAATGGATTTTGCACCGAATCCAATACTACATCCCTGACTTTAACGGGAATCAACCGGAACACCTCCCCTTCGCAAGATCAACAGGGCTAAACATAACTGGAACCAATATCAGCCAGTAATTGTTTTACTTAGATTATATCCCAAATCGTAGCCGCACTTCAACCGAAAACAAGCTTAGAAATCGAGTTTCGGCCCCCTGTGAATGGACTCCGGTATGATATAATAAATAATGCTCCAAAGGGGCAATCATTAACCGCCACAAGGCGCTTGTGACCCGGGCAAGGCCGGGGCTGAAAGGAGTGGACCAATAGTTGGCTGATCTACAAGCATGGCGTGAAAACCTAACCCGCTTAACCTTTATCTACAGCTACCGGAGAGGTTCCTTTATCCTCTCTTCCGGCCGCCAGAGCAACTACTATATTGACGGGAAACAGGTGACCATGTCTCCGGAGGGTCTTTATCAAACCGCCCTGTATATCATTTCTTCCCTACAGCAAAGCGGGATCAGGGCGGATGCGGTCGGCGGGCTGACCCTCGGAGCCGATGCCATCGCCGCCGGGGTTACCGCGCTGAGCTGCACCAGCCCCGGGGCGGCGCCCCTGCCGTCGTTCATCGTCCGCAAAGAGGCAAAAAAACACGGCACGCGCTCGCAAATCGAAGGTCCCTTTACCAGGGGATGCCGGGCCGTGATCGTCGATGATGTCCTCACCACGGGCGCCTCGGTCCTGAATGCCGCGGCCGCGGTCGAAGCGGCGGGCAGCCGGGTCGCTGCTGTCTATGTGCTGGTGGATCGCCTCGAAGGAGGGCGGGAGAATGTCACCGGGGCCGGTTACAGTCTCCATGCGATCCTGACCCGGGCTGAGCTGGAAGCGATGCAAGAACAGCTTGAAGCGCGCTACCCCAAATTAACGGCTTCACTGCAGGGGGAAAACGTGGATTGGCCGGGTTTGCCCTGGGAAGAGCTATCGGCGCGGCAGGAACGGATTGCGGAAGCCGTGCGGCGGTATGCGATGGCGCTCTACCGGAAGTCAAGGGAAGAGGCAGTGGTTCGGGAAGAGCTTAGCGCTGCGCCGCAGGCGATTTTGAAGATCATCAAGGCGGCTGAATTTCACCCGCACGGCGCACAGGAAGCGCTGCGCCTGCTGGCCGGGTTAACCGGAAAACAGGCTGATTAAAAACGTTCAAATACACTCATCTTTATATCCCCGCCAGGCCGATCTTCAGCAGGCGTGCAGCCTGGGCGGCCGTCTTTTCCAGCAGGGCTGCCGTTTGGGCCATGGCTTC
>JAAYGO010000035.1 GCA_012727685.1 Bacillota bacterium
CCGCTGCTGAACTTGATAATCACTTTCTTTTTATTCGGTATTTTGGTGGCCATGGTGGCCGGGACAGGCGCGGCCTTTGAACAGGAATTCGGGCTGCCGCACTCCCTGGGGTTGGCGGTCATGGCGGGGCTGGCCGGCTTGACTGTAGTGGCGGGCCTGGCCCGGGTCATCGACGCCATCAGCCTTGTCGCCCCCTTTTTGATAATTGCGGTTTTAGGGGTCAGCTTCTATGTCTTTTTTTCCGCCCCGCCCGGTTTGTCCTGGTCCGCTCCGGCAAATGCCGCGCTGCCCGGCTGGCCCCTCTCCGCCCTTGCTTACGTTTCTTACAATCTCACGCTGGCCCTCCCGATCCTCGCCCCCATGGGCTCCCTGGCGGCGCCGCCCACCTTGAAAAAGGGGGCCTTCCTCGGGGCGCTGGGGCTGGGCCTTTCGGCCCTGGCCATTTTGCTGGTCATCATTAGCGAAGCGCCGGCAGTGACAAAGGCCGAGATCCCGATGCTGGCCATTGCCGCAAAGGTCTCGCCGGCGGTGCGGCGGCTCTACGCTTTTATCCTGGTGGCCGAGGTCTATACCACGGCCATCGGCAGCCTCTACGGCTTTGTTTCCCGCCTGGCTTCCCCGCGGCGCCACTTGTTTAAAGCGCTGGCGGTGCTTGTGGCTGCCGCCGCCTTTTTAGCCGGGCACCTGGGTTTTGCGAAGATCGTGGCCACCGTCTACCCGGCCATGGGCATCGCCGGTTTTCTCTTTCTGTTCCTGCTGATTAAGAAAAGAGACCGGAGAGCATGATCCGATCTCCACCACCGGGCTGATCGGCAAGATCATCCCTTACCGGCCGCGCCATTTTCAGCTTCCACTGCCGGCTCAGGGTTTGTGCATCCGGTGAAGGCGAGGTTGAATAAGCCGATCAGCATACCTGGTATTAATTCGCTTAAAGTGATTCAGCCGAATGACGGCGCAGGAGTCGGGGTCATCTCCGCAGGAATCAGTTTGGGGACTGGGTGCCTGGCAACTTGAAATTTTTCAGTCCTTTCAGCGCCCTCTTTTCGCCGTCATCCAGCCAATACTTCCATGCTCCCAGCGCCAGCAAAATCACGGCCAGCAGGGCCAGCACGCAGCGGCCAATCAGACCTGGAACCGCCAGGTTGAGCGCCAAGATCAGCAGGTAGATTCCCGCAGGAAGTAGAGACATGCCTGCGAAAAGGATCAGGCTGCGCTCCCTGGCCGCCGTGAGCTTTAAGAGCCGGTCAGCATACCAGAACAACAGGAGCGCGTCTGCGCTGACGCGCGCCAGCCAGGCAATGGCCACACCGGTGATCCCCAGCTTTGCCGAAAGCAGCCAGAGCAATAAAATGTAGGGAATCAACTCGGCCAGGTGGAATTTCGCGGTCATATCCGGCCTTCCGAAGGCCTGGATTAAGGTGTACGGTATGTTGGCCAGGGAGTTCACCAGCACCGCCAGGCTCAAGATGACCAGCACCATGAAGCTGTGGCGGGCGAACTCCTCCCCCAGCCACAGGAATAACAGGTCATGGGAAAACACCGCCAGGAGCAGCACGATGGGGGTTAAAATGAGGAAGATATATTTCAAAGAGCGGCGGTAGAGCTCCAGATTGACCTGCCGCTCCTGGTTTTGCGAATAGGAGAAGGCGGGAAAGAGGACCATGGCCAGACTGCCCACGATCAATAAAAGCTTTGTGGCAATGGTATAAGGGACCACATAATAGGATACCGCGGTGAGGGTTAAGACAGCCCCGATGAAAAAGCGATCCATAAAAGAAAGGAGCGGGCTGATGATATTGGAGACAGTCAGCCACCCGCCAAAGGTTAATACTTTTTTCATGTAAAAAAGGCTGATCCGGGCCACTTTTTTTATGGACGGGAAGGTGTAAAAACAGATCCGGATCGACACGGCAAGCACGATCAGCCTGGCAATAACAATGCTGAGCACGGCATGGACCAGATTGTTCGAGCCCAGCAGCAAGATCAGTAAAGGAAAGATATAGTTCGAAACCCCAAAAGGGATTTGAATGAGGTTGATCAGGTCAAAGCGCTGCTGGGCTGCCAGAATGCCGTGCACTCCGGCGGAAACGAGCATGAGGGGCAGGTTCAGGCTGGCCCAGATCAAGCTGGCAACCCCTTCCTCAATCAGAAAAGGGGGGACATTTAAGATCTTTTTAATCAGTAAAGGAGTGAAGCCGATTAATATAATTGTAGAGAAAATGCCGAGCAGTAATAGCAGGGTAAACGAGGACCACAATAACTGGTTTAGTTCGTTCTCTTGCTCCCCGCCGGCCAGGGCTTCGGAGACAAACTTGGTGATCGCCCTGCCGATCCCCAGTTCGAAAAGCGAAAAATAGCCTACAGTGACCAGCAGCAGATTAAACAAGCCGAATCGTTCATTGCCCATCCCTTCGATCAAAAAGGGGATCGTAATGAAAGCGACCAGGGCGGGTGCGCCTTTGCCCAGCAGGTTGATGAAAAAATTTTTAGCGAGCAACTGCCCGCTGATCAGGTTTTTTATGCTTGCACCCATCTGTTAACCTCATTTATTCCTTAAGCTTAAGTGATCTAACTGAAAATAGCCTAATTACTTCCGCTCTTGTCGCCGAGGCTGTCGCTCCGGTTCACTGGTTAGATGCGCACAGTTAAAGGTTATTCTTTACAGGCCTTCATTTATCCTGCTCCGGGTGAGCCTTTTCAC
>JAAYGO010000141.1 GCA_012727685.1 Bacillota bacterium
GCCTAAGGTCCCGTTTTGAAAGTCGCGCAGCAGCAGCGCCGCAGCCCGCTCCAGGTCGATTTCACCGGCGGCCTTCAGGCAGCCCTGGGCAGCCCCGATCTGCTCGAGGATGAGCTCCGGCTCGCTCCATTGCCGGATGTCGTAGCGGGCCAGGAGTCCCTCTTCCCGCCCCCGTTCCCGGTAGCTTTTTAAAAGCCAGAGCGCCGTTTCGGAAGTATCAAGGCGCCCCGGCGGCAGCGCACCTACCGCGGCCAGGGGGAGCACCGTTTGCCCATTCAAGCGGGGCGGGAGCACCCCCGGGGTATCGAGCAGTTCGATGCCGGGCAGCAGCCGGATCCACTGGCGGCCCCTGGTGATCCCGGCCTGACTGCCGGTGCGGGCCGCCGCCCTGCGGACCAGTAAATTAATTAAGGTGGATTTGCCTACATTGGGTATGCCTGCAACCATCAACCGGAGCGGCTTTTTCAGGCGGGACGGGGGGGAAGTGCTCTCCAGGCGCCGCAAATACTGCAGCAATGTTTGGGCGGCACCCCGTTTGACTGCGCTGAAAGGGAGGGCTTGATAACCCTGCCGCTGAAAATAAGAAAGCCAACGGGCGGTAAGCTCCGGCTCTGCCCGGTCGGCTTTATGCAATAAAATCAGCTTTTTCCTGGTGCCGGCCAGGCGCGAGAGGAAAGGGTTCCGGCTGCTTGCCGGAATGCGGGCATCGACCAGCTCCAAGACCAGATCGACCAGTTTTATATCTGCCGCGATCCCGCCCATGGTACGGGCCATGTTTCCGGGATACCACTGACGGCTTTTCATTATTAATACACCGCCGCTTCCTGATGCTGCAGTATCCGCGCCTCCCCGGGCGGCCAGAAGATCAGCGTGGCTTTGCCGCGGACCTGTTCCAGGGGGACAAAGCCCACCCGGGGATCCCGGCTGTCCATGCTGTTGCCGCGAAAATCGCCCAGCACGAAGAGGTGGCCCGGCGGCACCTCCACCGGCCCAAAATCGGGCATCTCGCCCTGGTTTTGCAGGTATGGTTCGACCAGAGCAAGGCCGTTACGGTAAACCTGTCCCTCTCTAATCATGATCGTGTCGCCGCCGGTGCCGATCACCCGCTTGATGAACGGACGCTCCGGTTCATAATCAAAGACCACGATGTCGCCGGGGGCGGGTTCGCGAAAGCGGTAGACCAGCTTGTTCACGATTAAGCGATTGTTTTGCTCGAGGGTCGGGTACATGGAGCTCCCCTCCACGTCGTAAACCTGAAAAAGAAAGGAGCGAATAATTAAAGCCAGCACTACCGCCACGGCAATGGACCTGATCCATTCCCACACCTCATGTGAAAGGCTCATCAGACCATCTCCAAATCTCCCAGCCAGCGCTGATGGAGTAAGGGCAGTTGATTGGCGGTTGATTATCGCTGCTCGCGGATCCGGGCCGCTTTTCCGGACCGCTCGCGCAGGTAATAAAGCTTGGCCCGCCGGACCCGGCCTCGCCTGGTTACCTCGATGCGGCTGACAACCGGCGAATGAACGGGGAAAATACGCTCCACCCCGATCCCGTAGGTGACCCGGCGCACGGTAAAGGTTTCTTTCAGCCCGCTGCCCTGGCGGCGAATCACCACGCCTTCAAACACCTGGGTCCGCTCCCGGTTTCCTTCCTTCACTTTTACGTGCACCCGGACGCTGTCACCGGGAGAAAAGGCAGGAATATCGTCCTTTAAATGCTGTTTTTCGATTTCCTTGATTAAATCCATTCCGTTAAAGCCTCCTCATGCCTTCAGGCAAGAATTCGCCAAGACAAATAACTGCCTTGATTATAATCTTTTACTGTTGATCTTCTGCCAACTGTTTTAAAAACAGCTCCTCCTCCGGGGTCAATTTGGCGTCCTTTAATAAATCGGGACGCTTTTCGAATGTGCGCCGCAAAGACTGCCGGCGCCGCCAGTGCGCGATCTCGGCATGGTTGCCCGACAAGAGTATCTCCGGCACCGCCATGCCCCGGTACACGGGCGGGCGGGTGTACTGGGGGTACTCTAGCAGCGAGCCTGCAAAGGATTCTTCCGCCAGTGCTTCCTCATCCAGCAGCCCCGGTACCAGGCGAATCACCGCCTCGGCCACAACGGCAGCGGCCAGTTCGCCGCCGGCGAGCACATAATCCCCGATGGAAATTTCCTCATCCACCAGCTGCGTGCACACCCTCTCGTCAACACCTTCGTAACGCCCGCAGAGCAGGATTAAATGCTCCTGCTGCGCCATCTGACAGGCCATGGCCTGGTTGAAAAGGCGGCCCCGGGGAGTAAGCAGCACTACCTGTGCCGCGGCCCCGCTTTCTTTTTTTAAGTCTTCCACCGCTTCAAAGAGCGGTTCCGGTTTAAAAATCATCCCCCGGCCCCCGCCGTAAGGAGCATCGTCAACCTGGCGGTGCTTCCCCCGGGCGTAATCGCGCAGATCAACGAGGTTAATCTGCACCAGCCCCCGGTCAAGGGCCCGCTTGATGATGCTCTCGCTGAAAGGGCCGTGCAGCATCGCCGGGAAAATAGTGACAATATCGATTCGCAAAGCCATGGAACCACCCGCTAAAGATCGAGCAGGCCGTCCGGAAGCTCCACCACCATTTTGCCACCGTCCGGGTCGATCGATTTAACAAATTTCTTTACTGCAGGTACCAGAAACTCCGCGCCATCTCGGTTGGGCTCTTTTTTAACCGCGTAGAGATCGTGCCCTCCCGTGGAGATAACCCTGGTTACCCGGCCCAGCAGTTCGCCGTCCGTGGTATAGACCTTTAGGCCCACCACCTGGTCCACATAATAGACCCCTGCCGGGAGCGGGATCCGCTCGGCTTTGGGGATCAGGAGCACGGCGCCGGCCAACAGGGCCGCCTCTTCCCGGGTGTCGACCCCGGCAAACTTAATCAGCCAAAAACGGCCGTATACCACCGCTTTTTCCACGGTTTTGCGGCGTCGCTTCCCCTTCTGCTCAACGGTGACCTCTTTGAGCAAGGCACAGCGCTCCGGAAAATCGGTGTAGGGGTAGACCTTCAACAAGCCCGCAACCCCGTGTGGAGCCAGGATCTTGCCGATTTTGACAGTAGCCTTGCCAGCGTCACCGCTCAAAACGATTCGATCCCTTCAGTTTACTGGACGATTTCGACCACAACCCGCCTTTTGTCCCCGGTTCGCGCGGCGTTGACCACGGTCCGGATGGCCCTGGCGATCCGGCCCTGCTTGCCGATCACTTTCCCCATATCATCCGGCGCCACCCGCAACTCGAGAATGATGAAGCTCTCGCCTTCCAGCTCATGGACCTCCACCTTCTCCGGTTCGTCGACCAGAGCCTTGACAATATGTTCCAGCAACTGTTTCATTTAATTGGACCTCCTAAAAGGCCTATTTGGTCAAACCGGCTTTATCAAAAAGCTCTTTTACAGTATCGGAAGGCCTGGCCCCGCGGGCCAACCACATTTGCGCCTTTTCCGCGTCCACTTCAAAAGTGGTCGGCTTGGTTGTGGGGTTGTAATAGCCGATCTCTTCAATGAAGCGGCCGTCCCGCGGAAAACGGGAATCGGCAACAACGATGCGGTAAAACGGCTTCTTTTTAGCCCCCATCCTCTTTAATCTGATCCGAACTGACAACTACTTCACCTCCGCTGTATTATACCACTTTATTTATTAGAAAAAGGGGAAACCCCGTTTTCCTTTTTTTAGCTTCTTTAGCTGTCCTTTTTTGCCCATGCTGCCCATTTGTTTGAACATCCTCTGCATTTGGGCAAACTGGGAAAGGAGCTTGTTCACATCCTGCACGGTTGTGCCGCTGCCCCTGGCGATCCGCCGGCGGCGGCTGCCGTTGATGATGGAGGGGTCGCGCCGCTCCGCCACGGTCATGGAGTTGATGATCGCCTCGACCCGCTTGAACTGCTCCTCGCTCAAGGAGAGCTGCTTAACCTCTTTGGGGATACCGGCCGCCCCGGGCAGCATCGCTAATATCTCCTCCAGGGAACCCATGCTGCGAAGCTGCTGCAGTTGATCGCGGAAGTCCTCCAGGGTGAATTCCTGGCGGCGCAACTTCCGTTCCAGCTCCCTGGCCTTCTCCTGATCGATGGCTGCTTCGGCCTTTTCAATCAGCGAAAGGACGTCGCCCATGCCCAGGATGCGCGAGGCCATCCGTTCCGGGTGGAAGGGCTCCAGGGCATCGACCTTTTCGCCCACCCCCACGAATTTGATCGGGCAGCCGGTCACCGCCCGCACCGAAAGGGCGGCGCCCCCCCGGGTATCCCCGTCCAGCTTGGTAAGGATGATCCCCGTTAATCCCAGTTCCCGGTGAAAGGCGGTAGCCGCATTGACCGCGTCCTGGCCGGTCATGGCATCGACAACAAGGAGCAGCTCCACCGGCTTGAGCTGTGCCTTGATCTCCCGCAGTTCGGCCATCATGGCCTCGTCGAGATGCAGGCGGCCGGCGGTATCGAGAATGACGTAATCGCAGCCTTCCCGCCCGGCCTGTTTAACCGCCTCCTGGCAGATCTGAACCGGCCTGGCCTTCTCGTTGCTGTAAAAAGGCAGATCCACCGAGCGGCATAACACTTCCAGTTGCTTGATCGCCCCGGGCCGGTAGATATCGGCGGCCACGAGCAGCGGCCGCCGCCCGCCCCGGCGCAGGTGCAGCGCCAGCTTGACGGCGGTGGTGGTTTTCCCGGAACCCTGCAGCCCCGCCAGCATCAGCACCGAGGGAGGGCTGGAAGCCGATTCGAGGCGGCTCTGCTCGCGGCCCATCAAGCGGGTCAGCTCTTCATGCACAATCTTGACCACCTGCTGGCCGGGGGTGAGGCTCTTTAAGACCTCCTGCCCGACGGCGCGCTCCCGGATCTGGGCCACGAACTCCTTAACCACCTTGAAATTGACATCCGCCTCCAGCAAGGCCAGGCGAATCTCCCGCAAGGCGGTCTCCACGTCCTTTTCGTTCAATTTGCCCTTGCCGCGCAGCCGGCGCAGGGTTTCTTGCAGCTTTTCAGCCAGGTTGGCAAACATTGATTTAGGCTTAAATCCCCTTACTGTTCATTCTTGAGGCGCAGCTCCCGGACCAGCTGGCGCAATCGCGCCAGGTCCTCTTCCTGCAGCACCGGCCGGCTTAAAATCTGGTCCGCTTCCATGAGCCTCTCCTGCTGGTATTGAAAGCGGCTGTAAAGGCCCAGCTTGCTTTCCAGGGCCTCCATGGCGGCCACGGCCCGCCGGATCAGGTCGTGCACCGCCTGCCTGCTGATGCCGTATTCTGCGGCGATCTCGCCCAGAGAAAGATTGTCGCTGAAATAAAGGCGCAGCACCTCCTGCTGGCGCCCGGTCAGCAGCGGCCCGTAAATATCGTAAAGCAGATTGACCCGGTTCAACTGGTCGAGCATGGCCTCAGGCTCTCTGTAAAGTAAAAATACTTTACGCCATATTGTAACAGATCAAAAAACAAAATGCAAACGTTATGTAGGATGAGCCATTTGCGTTGTAATGAAATTCCTTAAAAAAATAGTGTGTTCCCCACCCCCTATTGTAAAAGGCAAGCAGATATGGAGGGGTTTCAAACATTAGACTGGCTCGATTTAACAAAAATAACCAA
>JAAYGO010000190.1 GCA_012727685.1 Bacillota bacterium
GGATAAACCCAGATGGCGTGAAGCAGGTCATATGCTTTCAGGTTGACGGCCTTCTTGATCGCGTTTGCCAGGATCGGGCCGATGCGCTTGTGATAAAAAACCATATCCGCGGCGCTCATGGCTACCGGGAGTGGACTGTATTGCACCCCGTGCACCCGGATCGCCTTTTTTTCTTTAAATGAGGGTCTTTTTAACGTGCCTTTGAGCAAACGGGCCAGCGGACTGATTCTCTCCGAAAAAAAATAAAGGTCATAGTTGACGCCGTGTTCTTTTAATTTTTTAAGCCTGCGGGTAATGAATATGCCGGACATGGGATTGGATGCCAGGGGATGCAGCCCGGTTATAAAAAGTATTTTCATCTTAATACCTCGCCTGAGTTTTTTAAAGCTGCCAAGTTAGCCGCAAATCAGCTCTTCCCACATGGCCATGACCTTTTCCACGCTGAAGCGATCCACGATCTCGGCAGCGCGCCGGCCCATCTGCCGGCGCAGCTCGTCATCGCTCATCAGCCGGTCCAGGGCTTGCTCCAGGGCGGCGGTATCTTCGGCGGGGACCAGGTAGCCGTCTATGCCGTGGCGGATAATGTCGGCGGGGCCAGTAGGACAATCGAAGCTTACCACGGGCAGACCGCAGGCCATGGCTTCGCAGAGGGCGTTGGGGAAGCCTTCAAACCGGGACGGCAGAACAAACATGTTGCCCTTTTGAAAAACAGAGTAAATATTTTGGACCCTGCCCGGAAGAAAAACCCTGTTTTTTAAATTATACTTCTCAATTTCCTTTTCGATCAGATGCCTGTCCGGGCCGTCATTTAAGATCACCAACTGCCAGCAGGAATGCTTCTGGGCCAGTTTTGAAAACAAGGGAATCAGCAAATCAAGCCCCTTTTGATAAATCTTTTTGCGGCTCATATGTCCGACCGCAAATAGTATCTTTCCCTCCGGCAAGGTTATTTCCGGCGTGGTCGGACCACCGTTTCCCTTAAGGACCGGGTTGGGGATAATCACACTTTTACGCTGCAGCCTCACGGGCAAAGTATCTTTCATCGCCTGGGTCTGGCAAACTACGGCCCTGGCTCTGGAATAGAGCCAGTTTCGATATAATCGCAAAAAAAATGAACGGGAGGATTTATTGTAGTAATTCCTTTCCGACACGATCACCGGGATAGGAGAGAACAACATGGCGCGCAGTATTTTCATATTGGTGCCCGAGGCAAAGGTAATGATGGCATCGGGTCTTTCCTTGACTAGGGAACGCCTGATTAACAAATATCGAAAACAATAGCGGAGCAGCCGCATTATAAAGTGATTATTCCTGCCGCTAAGCAGCGACCGCTGCTGGACATCAGGATGCAACCTGTTAAAAGTCGGCTTGCTGCCGTCATCGAAAGTGACAATTTTGACGTTCCAGCCCTTTTCAGCCCAGTAGCCGGCCATTATGGAGACTACCCGCTCTGCGCCGCCTGCTCCGGCCAGAGAATAAATTGCCAGTATGACCTTCAATCGGATCCTCTTCCTTGCAAGTTGTTTCTAGATAAAAATATCATTGACATGCTTTTCCAGGCTGCTTCCCCCGCACTCAAACAGTTCGATGGCGGAAGTCAGGGTAAACAGGTTTTCGATCTCTACCCTGTTAAATTCAGGCATATTCCGGTAAAGGTAATCGCAATTAAACAATGTCTTGATAATAGCACAGCCGGCAGCCTGCTCTTCTAAACATCTGATAATTATTGCCTCCGGCGTATAGATGTTTTTTTTGTTTTTCTTCTTTAACCGCAGCCGGTAGATTTTGGCCAGACATTTATATTTTTTTCTGGCAATCACTTTTTTCACGGCTAGTTTCGCCTTGACTGTACCGATGGGCGCATCCCACTTGGCATGGCGAACGGCGGAAGCATCACTGGATAATAGCAATAAGAATTGATGATAAAGCCGGAAAAGATTTTTTTGCTGATCGGGACAGTTTAAGGCATAATGAAATAATTGCGTGGCATGGAAAGGGGCGGTGCTCCAGAAATAGGTTCTGTTCCTGTCTTCACCCTCGTAAAGCCATTTAAAACAGCGTTCAGAGAGAACAAAATGGACATATTTCTGCCGTAAATCGGTTTCTGGGTATTCTAGTAAATGTCTTTCAATTTCAGAGATGATATCCCTCTCCGAAACAGAGGTTAAAGCGGTAACATTTTTTAGAGGAGAAACCTGGTAACTGGCCAGGGTATAATCAACCAGCTCTTTTGCATTCCGCAGCTTTTTAACCGGCCTGATATCTTTTAAGTGAAGGCCGCCATCACCGGTGAAATAGACAATGTTTCGCCCGAACATTTTTATTATTTCTTCCAGGTAAGGGACCATAAATGACATGGTGACGCCGTTGAAACCGCTCTTCCTTTTCAAAATTTGGAGAAAATCTCGCCCTTCAGGCGGATTGTCGCTTTTAACCAGAAACCATTCCGCCTGGAGAGACCTGGCGATTTCTTGAGCAACCGCGGCATCTTTTTTTTCTGTTGCAAAGTAACTTAACCGGCTCGTCGCCTTGAAAGGGTTATACCCTTTATGCAAACAGGCGGCTACGCTCCTGGAATCCAATCCGCCGCTTAAACCGACAATGCTTTGCCGGCCGGGAA
>JAAYGO010000096.1 GCA_012727685.1 Bacillota bacterium
CGCTTCCCCAAAGAAAAGGCGGCGGAGATTGCCGTCGCCCAGGTTAAAAAATTCCTTGAGCAGGATTCAACAATCAAGCGTGTAGTTTTCAACGTGTTTACTTCAGCCGATGAATCAATTTATCGCAGGCTGCTGGGCTAGCGGTAAACTGCCGCAGCTGCGATTTCTTTTCTGACAAGACCGGCGAAAATGTATTGCCAAATAATGATTTAGTAGGCGACGGCAATCCGCGTCTGAACTGAATTTGAGTGATTTCGAGATTATTGAGGTCGATTTGAATAAAAAGACGGGGCGTGTATTATTCAAAATTCAATAGAGATATCCGAAACGGTAAACAATAGAGAAAATTACAAAACAAAAAATCTGCGTTAATGCAGACTTTTTTCTTTTTACGGGGTAATATTTAATGGAGGTATGAAGGGCGGTGCGGGAGTTGAGAGGGGATAACAGGGAAAATGTACTGGGACAGATGGTTAAAGAGTACGGCGACAGCCTTTTCCGTTTTATGCTGCGGAATGTGGGAGATCGCCACCTGGCGGAAGATATTGTCCAGGAAACATTCCTGCGGGCGCTGCTCAACTTGCATCGCTACGATCAAAACAGGCCCGCCGGTCCCTGGTTGTTTCGCATCGCTCTTAATCTTTGCCGCAGCCGGCAGAAACGACAAAGGGAGACGCCGGTGGCGCCGCCGGATATGGATAAAGTCTCCCCCGCTGCCGGCCCGGAAAATATTCTTCTGGAGCGGGAACAAGAGCGTGAACTCATGCAGGCTCTGCAAGCACTCCCCGAGATGTACCGCGTACCGCTTTTGTTGAAACATGTCAGCGGCTTAAGCTATGCCGAGATATCTGAGACCTTGAATTTGAATTTGAGCCTGGTCAAGAACCGGCTTTACCGGGGACGGATCATGCTGCGCAAGGTATACCAAAAAGTCAGGAGGGAGAATGATGAATAGCTGCCCTGACCCTCTTCTCTGGCAGGAGCATATTGACGGTGAAAAAACGGCAACCCCGGAGATGCTGGCCCACCTGGAGCATTGTCAAAGCTGCCGGGCTATTCTAGCGGACTTGCGGGAAGCAGCCAGCCTGGCCGACGGCCTGGCCCTGGAAGCAAGCCTTCCGGGCGATCTTACCGGCCGCATTCTGGCTGCAGCCGCCCGGAAGCGGGTTGTTTCATCGGGCATGCTGGCGGCGGCAATCTTTATCCTTCTTATCCTGGCTACGTTGCTTTTGGATCCGGCAGTCTTTGCCTGGTTGTTCACGGTAGTATTAACCCGCCGGGTTGCCTGGATTATTGATGTCTTTTTGAAAATGCTGCAGCTGCGGCAGGCTTTTCTTGCGCCGTGGTGGTGGGGCCCGGCCCTGGTACTGGCGGTTGTTTCCATATATTTATTAAACAAATTCCAGCCGGCAGAGGAGTGAATAAAGTGAGAAGAAAGTTAAAGGTTTTATTGATCATGTCCGTGATCCTGCTGCTGCTCGCGGGCGGAAAAGCGGCAGCCGAGGAGCGGGTGGTGGACGGAGACATTATCAAGACGGCGGGAGACCTCGAAATACCCCGGGGCACAACAGTCAACGGCAACGTGAATTTAAACATGGGCCAGGTTACCGTAATGGGCATCGTAAACGGGGACGTTACGGCCAACATGGGCCAGGTGACTGTCAGCGGCGATGTCCGCGGCGATGTGGAATCCAACATGGGGCAGGTGCTCGTGACCGGCAACGTGGGCGGGAAAGTCGGGTCCCGCATGGGTGAAGTGGTTATTGACGGCACCGTGGGCGGCCATGTTGAAACGGGGCTGGGGGCGGCGATTGTCCGGGGAACTGTGGGCGGCGATGTGATAACGGAACTGGGTGAAGTAAGGATCTCCGGACATGTTTTGGGCAGCGTCAAAAGCGGCGGTCGGCTTGTCCGTATCTCCGGGAAGGTGGACGGCGATGTCAACCTGGAGCGGGGTACGGTTGAACTGGCGTCAACTGCAGAGGTAAACGGCCGGGTTTACGTGGAGTATGGCCTGATTAAGTCAGCTCCCGGCGCCGCTGCCGGCTCCATGGTTGTAGTTGAAGAGCTTACCGAGGAAGAGCTTGACAGGTACTATGGTTCTCGCAGGCACCGCTCCGGCTACAATTATGACTACTCGTTCCGTGGCGCAGGCGATCTGGCCGGTTTCATCGGCGAGGTTGTCAGCGATGTGGTAAGTGAAATAACCAGCGGTGATTTTAATTTTAAAGGCTTGCCCTCATTCTTTGGTTTAGGTTGGCTGTCCTGGACAAGCAGGCTTGCCCGCCGGCTGGTGAGCATGATCATCCTCTTTGCTCTGGGAGTGCTGGTATTTACTCTTTTTCCTCAAAGGGTTAACAATACCGTGCAGCTCATGGAGAAGCGCCCCGGGCATGTCCTGCTCTGGGGAGTGGCAGCCCTTTTATTGATGGTTCCTCTTGCCGTCCTGCTGGCGATCACCATTGTCGGCATTCCTCTGATCCTGGTGGAAGTGCTGCTGTTAGCCGCAGCCTGGATTCTGGGTTACACCGGCCTTGCCTATTACATAGGCGGGCGTGTCATTAACCTTGTATCTTCCGGGACTTCCAGCGGCGCCATTGGCGATATCGCCCTGGGTGTGCTGGTCCTGGGATTAATTAGGCTGATACCGCTAATCGGTCCGCTGTTTGGTCTGGGTGTTTTCGTTATGGCCGTAGGTTCAGCCCTGTACAGCAAGTTTGGCAGCGTCAAGGATAATGATGCGGAAGCTCTCCGGCCGGAACAGACTGCTCAAAGCGGGGAAAGCCCGTTGCCGGAAGAGAGCGCAGAACTGCCGCCGGAGGAGAACACAGAACGGTCTTCAACGGAAGAAAGCGAAGAGCAGCCTCCACCGGAGGAAGGCGGGGAGCAGTCGCCGCCGGAAGAATAATAATGCAGCCCCGGCCGAGATGCCGGGGCTTGCTCTTTTTTGGCGGCTGCTGCCCTGGTACGGTTATACTTTCACTTTCGCCGGTTTACGGGACAAAAAGACTGTTCCTCCCCAGGCGATCAGCAAGGCAATAAAGACGGCAAAACAGGTGTATAGGATAAAACTATATTTATAATCATTGACGTGAACGTCAACGAGGTCTGCGGCAAATTGCCATTCTATATACAGGCGGTCGCCGGAATAGCCCGATTTCCCTGCCGGCAGTTTTTCCTGACCATAAACAAAAACAGGATCATCATAGATTAAGGTTAGATTATCACTGGTCCGAACTGCATGCGGTGCATTTTCTATCTCCTCGGACCACAGCTCTTCCACCTGTTTTGACAGCCTGTAGACGGCAAAATAGTTGGTACGGTCAAAAAGCCAGGGCTCTTTTTGCGGCAATGCCTGAAGCTCCTTAATATGCTCGGCGCTGAGAATTTCCTTTTGACCATATTCCTCCGTAAGCTGCCTGGCAAGCCGGTGCATTTCGTTATAAGGCTGTTTTCGCAGGTAATAGAGGCCTCCGGTTGCCAGAGCGGCTGCCAGAAAGACAAAGGAAGCATAGAGCAGAAATTTGCCCACGCGCTGAACCTGAAACCATTTGTGCTCTATACCGTGCATGACCGCCGCCACGGCGAAAAGCAGTACGGCCAGAGTCAGCAGACTGCCCGGGAGAAAATCCAGCTTCCGGTAGTTGTAATCTATAAAACTCCATTCCAGGTACCAGTATTTTCCGACCGGCTGTCTGTCCCTATATCCGTATCTGGGCAGCTCTTTAAACAGCTCAGAATCGATATAATACGGCAGCGGATGGTTGGGCTGCTCGCCGTAGGCAAAGATCTTTTCAAACTGCATAATTTCAAACTCATAGTAGTCGGAGTAGCCGATTTTGCCTTGCAGTTCTTCCGGAATGCGATAGAGGACCAGATAGCCGACATTTGCAAAAAGATCCGCTTTCCTTTCGATCATGGACTGCAGCTCCTGCCTGTCGGCTGCGGTAAAATCAGTCTTTTCCCGGTACGTCGCCTCCAGCTGTTCTATGAGGGCAAAGGTTTCGGCATACGGCAGGTCTCTAAAATAGAAGCCCACCAGTGTTCCCAGGCCGATCAGGAAAATAACCAGTGCCGCCCAGAACAACCGCTTTTTAATTTTCTGTGTCTTGAACAGCTTCCCCAGCGCGCCGGTCAGCTGTTTTTCCTCCCCGAACCGCTCCAGGGCCGTATCGATGGCCGCATCTTCGCTCAAGCCTTCCGCTTTCAACTCATTCACGGCTTCCAGAAGATGCGTTCACATATCATCTTTCAGCTCTTCAATTTCCGCCTTGTCCCCGTCCACACGCTGAAACATGCTGTTTATGTACTCTTCGATGCGCTTCATTTATCCTCGCCCCCTTCCAAAAGTAAATCCATCATGTTTTTCAAAAACCGCCATTCCTCCAGCTTCTCCAGCAGCACCTTCTCGCCCAGCGGTGTCAGCCTGTAGTACTTGCGCCTGCCGCCCGGACCCTGTTCATCTCCCCAGTACCACTCGATCCACTGGTTCTTTTCCAGGCGCTTTAGGGAGAGATAGAGCGTTCCTTCCTTTAGCTCAAACCTGTGGTTGCTCTTTTCGCGGATTGCCTTGGCCAGCTCGTAGCCGTACATTTCTTTTTGCCGCAAAAATGAAAGGATCAGTGTGTCGAGATGTCCTTTTAAAACTTCTTTGTTTATTTCCAAAGCCTCAAAGCCCCCTTCCATTTATTATAGAGTAATTATATTATAATATACTCTATAATGCAAGGTATTTTCATAAAAAATAATTTAAACTAAATTCCCGCAGGAAAAAGATTAATCCCGCCACAGTTCGGACAGGGGGATGCTGAGCCCGGGGAAATCCGGGTGAGTGACGGTTTCTTCATCCATGCCTGAAGCAGCCAGTATATACTCTCCATCATGAGGGGCCAGGCATTCGATGGTTTTTTCATAAGGATCCACCAGCCAATAGTGCTGAATTCCTGCTTCTTGATAAACCCGGCGCTTGCGGAGCCGGTCCTTGCGGCGGCTGGTTTCAGAGATAATTTCCACTACCAGCAGTGGGGCGCCATCGATCCGGGTTTCCTTGATGATGTCTTTTTGTTCTCCGGAGATGTACATGATGTCGGGTTGAACAACTGTGAATTCATTTAGGGTTAAGTCCAGCGGCGCATTAAAGATTTCTCCCAAGGGGTCTGTCCGGCGTAAGTATACAAGGAGAATGTAGCCGAGTTCACGCGAAACCCTTTGGTGCAGTGTAAATGGGCTTGGTTCTTTAGTCAATTCGCCGGCCAGGATTTCATAACGGCATCCCGGTTCTTCGGATAACTTCAGGTAGTCCTGGTAGGTAAATCTCTTGGCTCCGGAAATGTATTCGGGTGTTCTTTCCCGGACCCCGGTGCCGGCAAGAGCTGCCAGAACTTCCTGGAGGTTGTAGCGATACTGCCTTTCTCCCAGGGTGATATAAGGTATTTTATTGTTTCTGGTATAGCGCCAGATCGTCTCTACTGAAAGCCCCAGGGCATCGGCCAGAGCCTGGGCGGTAATAAGATTTGTTGTTTTCATCTATTTCACCTTGTCCATATTTCACCACATATAACAACCGGAATCAATTATAGTCAACTGATGACAACTAAAAACCTCGCCCCAAGATTGATTAGGGCACAGAATACCGTTTATGATGGCGGCAAAAGCCAAGAGCGTGCAACAAAAGCTGTAGAATAAAAAGGAAGGGCTCCCTGCATTTTGTTTTCCGGAGGGGCTCAAGTAAGTGAAGCCGGTGGCATCCCGGAGTCTGTTTACCTGCACAATGAAGCAATAAAGTTCGGAGTACCCACGGATTCTATACTACTTGAAACCCAATCCAGGCATACAAAAGAAAATGTCTTGAAATCATTAGCTGTTCTTGACCGCGCAATAGGACTGCAAAACATTAGTACCTTACTTGCGGTCAGCATCCCCTGGCATATGAGAAGATGCACCTTGATGCTGAAAACATTCATGCCGCCCCGGTACAATTTTATCTGGTGCCCATGCCAAAGAGAATTTGGGCAAAGGGACAACTGGCATGAAGATCCTTCTGAGAAAAGGGGACAAACAACAAAATTATCCCTGGCGCCCTCTGTATTTTCCGGCACAGCTGTCTTTGCGGCCCGTTATGGAATAATAAACCGGAATAGTAATTGATTTGCTTGTGTGATATTACATGGCTGAAGAAGCTATGGTTATTATCGAACCGGGGGCTGTTTCCGACTGACAGTTGCATATTGTTTGTTCCGAAAAAATTTATGTCCCGGGAAAATCTTCAAAGTCCTCCGGGTCATTTTTTTTTGCCGCCAGTACTGCCAGTACAATGGAAGCGGCGACAAGCAGGACCACCAAAGCCTGTGGAG
>JAAYGO010000003.1 GCA_012727685.1 Bacillota bacterium
CAGCACCCAAGCAAGCTTGAGTGCTGGGCCGTTCGACTTGCATGTGTTAGGCACGCCGCCAGCGTTCGTCCTGAGCCAGGATCAAACTCTCCAGTTTACACCTTAAAAACTTTAGAGTTAAATCTTAAGCTCTCCGCAAAGCTCTTCAAAACTCCCAAAAGAAGTTCCAAAGGCCTCTCAAAAACCTAACCTTACCCTGTTCAGTTTTCAAAGAACAATGCCCAACATTTACTTCCTCGTATGGGCAAGAAATATCTTAGCATGGCTTAAAGGCCATGTCAAGCCTCACCGATGAAGATTTTATTATCCCAAATTTTTGTCCTTATTAATAATATGCAATTTTAACCACAAATACACCTCGAATCAACCGCTAAGGCAATGCAAACGATTTGCTCGGAAATTGCAGATTGATTGCGGTATCCGGCACTTCGCCAACGAAAATAGCGTCCGTGATCGGAACAGAAGTAATTACTTCGACAGCACTGCTGATTAGCGGAACAACGATCTGGACTTCGGCGCTAACCTGCAGGTAGATCTTATGCCTGGTCTGGTTAATGCCCGCCTCCTCGAATGAATCGATCAGTTTGGTATTGACCCGTCCAAAGGGGATTAGCTTGACCGGGATCTTCGGACCGTATGTGGCGAGCAGATAACTGTCTATCGCCTCGCCCAGAGGAATTTCAAACGGGATATCTGCTAAACTAAGCAGGGCTTCCCGGGTGGCGAGAGTTGTTTCCGCCATCACCCGGTTTACCTCCATCGAATTGATTTGCGCAATCACGATGCGGCCCTGCTCATCTTGCTCGATCGCGATCAAATCTTTGTAGTGGATGTTTCGAGCCACCTTATCGAGAATAGCATTATTAATCGCCTCGGTAGCCAGGCCATCCGCTTTCATCTTCGCAATGGCCAGCACGGCCGGGCGCAGATTGCGCTCGATCATCAATAATCCCTGGATCACCAGAAACAAAAAAATAATCAGCGCAAAAAAAGAAATTATCCCCCGCGGCGCAGTCCTGCGCAGAGATCGCCTCTGCCGCATGCTCATGCCTCCTCCAATTATTATTATTAGAGGGGCTCTATTCTTAGAATTAGGATTAGTTCCTTCGGGCTTCGCCCTCTGTGACAATAAGGGACTCTGCTTGATATAAAGGGCTGCCTTTTTGTGGCAGCCCCGGTGAGATATTCACTAATTAAGTTGCGCCGAGCTGATCATGCCTTTTCAAAGGAAATCCGGGAGAAACGGCGTTTGCCCACCTGCAGGACGTACTCGCCGCCGGGTTTTAATTGCCGCTCGATGGAATCGACTACAGCACCGTCCACCCTGACACCGCCTTGCTGGATTAAGCGGCGGGCTTCACTGTTGCTGGAAGCCATACCGGCCTTGACCATGATTGAAACCAGGTCAAAGGGGCCGTCCGGGCCGAGCTGCAGTACCGGCATATCTTCGGGCAGCTCCCTCTGTTGAAAGACGCGCTTAAAAGCTTCTTCCGCCCGCGCGGCCGCATCGGCCCCGTGGTAGAGGGTGACGATCTCGCGGGCGAGGCGCATCTTGGCATCGCGAGGATGCAGGCGTCCTGCTTCGAGGTCGGCAATAATTGCATTAGTTTCGCGCGAACTTAAAGCCGTAGCCAGGCGGTAATACTCGGGCATGATCTCGTCCGGGATGGACATGGTCTTACCGTAGATTTCATCCGGCGGCTCGGTGATGCCGATATAGTTGCCCAGGCTCTTGCTCATCTTTTGCACCCCGTCGGTGCCCACCAGGATCGGCATGGTCAGGGCCACCTGGGGCTCCTGCCCGTATTCGCGCTGCAGGTGCCGCCCCATGAGCAGGTTGAATTTTTGCTCCGTAGCGCCAAATTCGATGTCAGCCTGGATGGCGATCGAGTCGTAGCCCTGCATTAAGG
>JAAYGO010000255.1 GCA_012727685.1 Bacillota bacterium
GAGATTCTAAAGCCTGTTCTGGGCTCCGCCAGCAGCGCCAAAGTGGGCACGATTCTGCTGGGGACGGTAGCCGGCGATTTGCACGATATCGGCAAGAACATCTTCAAAAACATGGCCGAAGCGGCCGGGTTTGAGGTTTACGATCTGGGCATCGATCAGCCGGCTGCCGCTTTTGTTGAGAAAACGAGGGAGTTGGAGCCTGATATTGTGGGCATGAGCGGCGTTTTGACCCTGGCCATTGATTCGATGAAGGAAACCGTAGAGGCGTTGAAAGCAGCCGGGCTCCGGGATCAGGTGAAGGTGATCATTGGCGGCAACCCGGTGACGAGGGAAGCCTGCGAGCGCGTTGGTGCCGATGCCTATACGGTGAACGCGGCGGAAGGAGTAAAAATATGCCAGGAGTGGGTGAAGTAAATGGCCGATGCTGTTGACTTAATCGTTGCTGAAAAAACACAAATCTATCGCGATATCAATACCGGAAGAATCCCGAAAAGGGTGCCCATCAGAGCTGCCCTAACCCTTGAGTTTGCCATCCAGTACGCCGGCTACGATTTAGCCCGGACCCTTTGGGACACGGCAAAAATTGAGGCAGTCTATGACCGGGTGTGCAGCGATTTTCCTTCGGACCTGTTTCCGGTGAGAGCGCAGCGATTTCCATCCTTCTATCAGATTTTAGGGGCAAGAACCTTTGTCATGAGCTCGAGCGGGTTCATTCAACACCCGGAAGTGGAGGGCCTGAGTGTAGATGAATATGATGCATTCATTGATTCCCCTTTTGATTGTATCGTCGAAAAAGTTTTACCACGCTTATATTCTGAACTTGATGCGCCGCCCGCGCAAAGGGCCTTAGTTTTTGCCAAGGCCATGCGCGCGCGTCAGGATGAGATGGAGAACCTGGCCAGACTGAAAGCTAAAATGGAGGCCAAATACGGATATTCAAAAATTCCGGCCAGCGAATCTTCAGCCATGACCCTAACGCCCTATGACTTTTTGGCGGATTTTCTCCGGGGATTCAAGGGCATTTCCAGCGATATCCGGAGAAGGCCGGAGAAGGTCATCGCCGCCTGCGAAGCGGTGACCCCGCTGCTGATCAAAAAAGGGACTCCTCCCGTACCGGATCCGGTCAACGGGGAAACATTTATTCCCCTGCATATGGCTCCCTACATGCGGGAGAAAGATTTCGAGAAGTTTTATTGGCCCACTTTTAAAAAAATGGTCGATGCACTGCACGAAATGGGCCAGGGCATAGAACTGTTTGTGGAACATGACTGGACCAGGTATCTTGATTATCTTCTTGAATTGCCCGCGAATACAGTGATGAGATTTGAATACGGCGATCCCAAAGTCATTAAGCAGAAGCTCGGACACAAGCATGTATTGACCGGCTTTTACCCGCTCATTCTTCTGCAAACCGGAACGAAAGAGCAATGCCTCGACAAAGCCAGGGAGCTGCTTGACATCCTTGCCCCCGGCGGCAGATATATATTTGGTTGTGACAAGAACCCATTAACAATGGATGAGGATGGCCTGGTCGCCGAAAACTATAAAGCGGTTCTGGAATTTGTTCGCCTCCATGGCGATTACTAGAGAGGAGGAGTATCCCATGCGTTCTAAATAGGGCTTCCTGCGCAAGCCGGAAAGCCTTTAAAATAAGGACTTTTTGCCCTTTTTATGATATAATAAGTGCAAGGAAAACCATAGAAATCCCTCCAAAACCTTGCACTTGAGGTGATGCAA
>JAAYGO010000189.1 GCA_012727685.1 Bacillota bacterium
GTGCCGGTTGCCGGAGACTAGGAGCCACTAGGAGCCGCCAGCTTTCAAAGCCGATCCCGCCAAAATCTCATCTGCTTTTTTCCCCTTTTTTATCTTTTCACCGGTTTTTTACCGTTGGGCGCTGATAGCCGCCGGCAGGCCTGCCCGGTCCGCCTTCGCGGGGCATACAGCTGCTTGCTGCTGGAAGTTTCGCTTCCTGCTGGCAGCGGCTTGATAGCTCAAGCCATGAGAAAATGACAGAATCCGACATAAAAAAACTGAATTTCGGGGATTAGAGTCAATTTAGGTCGATTGTTGCCTCTAATGCAAAATTATAATTAATTATGTATCAAAATCTCTTGTATGCTCGTGTAAACTCTGCTATACTTAGGAATGCATAGAAAAGGATGCAGAAATATACTACTATTTTCCAGTACCGTTTCCGCTACCAGCGGCCTGGATTCCAGCAGTAAAAAATGATCATCTGCAGCAAGGGAATGCCGGCGATGATGGAGGATCGGTGCACGGGAGGAGGAGTAAACTTGCAGCGGATGATCACCCCCAAATGGCAGGTTTTTCTGGAATCACTTGCCGGTATACTGAAAATGTCCTTTGTGGCCGTTTCCCCGGCAGGCGAGATTCAGGCCGTTTACAATCCCAAACCCCCTTTTTCCCTCCTGGCGGGCTATCCGCTCCTGGAGCGGGCTTACCGCGGTTTTTTTAAAGAGATTGCCGCCCATTATAAACCGGAACTGGAAGGCCGGTTGATCGCCGATCCGCTCGGTTTACCGGCCGTCGTGCTGTCGCTGCGGGAAGAGGCCTACCTGGTTCTGGGAGGCTGTTTCACCCAAAGGGACCACGCTTATCTCGCCGCTTTGCAAAGCCGGTTGCAAAGCCTGGGCGTTTCCCAGGATAATCGCATCTGGTTGCAGATGACCTTTCTTTCCGCAAGCGATCTCAGCAGCACCGCGGAGCATATCCGGGTCATTTACCGGCACCTGTGCCGGACTCTGGATGAAACGACAGAGCTGGGCCAGCAGATGCTGCTGCTGGCTGCCGTGGAAGAGATTAACAAGCTGATGGTTGAGTCGCTCAATCCAGCGAAATTTAATTTGGAACGCATTCTTGACCTGGTGGTCAGTTCACTGGTGATCCTGTCCGATGTCGCGGGGGCCTGGGCTTTTGTTTGCCAGGATCCCGGCAAGACCCTGGGGTGTTACCGGGGTCAATGTACCGATTTGCTGGGGCACCTGCAGGAGGCCTGGGAGGCCGTCGCCGCCGGGTGTGCCGATCCCGTGCGCCCCTTTTTATCCTTCTGCAAAACGAAAATACCTACTGGCCTCTCCGTGGAAATGGAAACCTTGCAACTGAAGGAGGCTTCAGCATGCCTGGGGGTGATCGCCGGCGGCAGCCTGAGCGCCGGCTCCGCCCTCACCGCTTTTGCCCGGCAACTGGCGATCGCCCTGGAAGTGGCTTCCCTTTACGAATTTGCCCAGCAGCGTTTCGGAATGCTCTATAATTCGATTGCCCACGGCCTGATTGTCACCAACATGCGCGGTGAGATCCTGCTGATTAACGATCAGGCGATTTCGATCCTCGCCGTTCAGGGCATATCCCTGTCAATCGGATCCTCCCTGCGCAATTCCGGTTTTTACCGGCCCATAGAAAGGGCGATCGACAATGTCCTCGAGTCGGGTTGCTCCTATATTCACCAGCGCGCCATCCTCGGCCGAAATGATCGCGTGCAGCATATCAGGTGGGATGTTCTGCCTTTCATTTCGGACCAGGGAGCGATCAGCGGGGCGATGCTCCTGATGGAGGATATCACCGAGCAGATTGCCTTTTTCCAGGCAGTTCGCGATTGGGAGAGACTGGCTGCCGCCGGCGAGGTGGCCGCAGGGTTGGCCCACGAAATCCGCAATCCCCTCGCCACTGCCAAGGCGGCAATTCAGCTTTACGATATCGTTGGTGATCAGAGCAAGCAAGCCGAATTGCTGCATAGGCTTGATACGGAGCTGGAGCGGATGAACGAGATCCTCACTTCTTTTTTGGAGACTACCATGTCAACGGGCAATGAGAGGATGGAGCCGCTCTACCCGGGGAATTTATTGTGCGACCTGGAAGCGCTGCTGCGCGAGGAGGCCAATATCAATGAGATTGAACTGGTTTTCGATTTGCCGGAGGACCCGCTCCCCCCGGTGCTGGGCGATCCCGCCGCCCTGAAGCAGGTTTTTTTGAATATCGCCCGGAATGCCTTTGAAGCCATGGCTGAAGGGGGCCGGTTAATCATCAGCCTGGCACGCTCCGGTAACCGGCTGCAGATCATGTTTTGCGATAATGGACCGGGCATCCCGGAAGAGATCATGCTCAATATCACCCGCCCGTTTTTTACCACGAAGCTGGGAGGGACAGGCCTGGGCCTGTCGTTCTCCTCATCAATTCTGAACACGATGGGCGGGGAGCTGCAGATTGAAAGCCTCCCCCGTGAAGGAACCACGGTTAAAATAATGCTGCCATGCTATGAGCGGGAAGCGTGAGGATGTTATAATAAGGGGTGATCTGGTGGACAAGGTGGATGTTGTGGTGATCGATGACGATGCGGGAGTGCGGTGGGTGTTGCAGGAACTGTTTTCGATGGCCGATATTTCCTGCATGCATGCCGAAAGCGGACACGAAGGGATCCAGTTGGTTTCCAAATACAGGCCGCCGCTGGCCATTGTGGATATCAAGCTGGGTGCCATGAACGGCCTCGAAGTAGCCCGCTGCATCTACCGGGAATGCAAGCAGATCAAAATCCTTTTTATTACCGGCTATAGTGAAACCATCGAAGGGAAAGTGGATGAGGATTTGCCGGTGATCGGCATTCTGGAGAAGCCGTTTAACATTGGCGAGGTGCTGCAGCAGGTAAAAAGCGTGCTCAATCAGGCAAAGGGGAGCGCGGAGAGACCGGTGGCCTTTGGTTAGGCCGGCGGTATGGGCGCGAGAACCAGTTGCGGTATAATATAATCATAGAAGACCAGGTTACATTATTTCAATGGAGGAGGTTTTCCATGGCTGTAATTACCTACTGGGGACACGCTTGCTTCCGGCTGGATGAACCTGGAAAAGAGAAGCTGGTTTTTGATCCGTATCTAACCGGCAACCCGCAGGCCCCCCTAAAGGCGGAAGCAGTGGAGGCCGATTATATTCTCGTGTCACACGGCCACGGCGATCATCTCGGAGATGCCTATGCCATCGCCAAAAAGTGCGAGGCTACGATTATCGCCACCGCTGAAATTGCCGGCGAGGCGCAGGGAAAGGGGTTAAAAGCGCATGCCCAGCATATAGGCGGCAAGCACGGCTACCCCTTTGGTTTTGTCAAGCTGACCCCGGCCCTGCACGGCGCCGGGATTCCCGGCGGCCATGCCTGCGGTTTCGTGGTGCGCTATTACGGCCGGACGATCTACTTCGCCGGCGATACCGGCCTTTTTGGAGACATGAAGCTGATCGGCGAACTGGAGAAACCGGATCTGGCGCTGCTGCCCATCGGTGACAACTTTACCATGGGGATCGATGATGCCGTGGTGGCCGCTTCATTTTTAAAGGCGCCGCTGGTGATTCCCTATCACTACAATACCTGGCCCCTGATCGAAGCGGACCCGCAAGAATTTAAAGACAAGGTGGAAGAAAAGGGCGGCATGCGGTGCGTTGTGCTCGCACCCGGTGAGAGTTTCCAGCTATAAAGCGAGAGGTTAGAAGTCCGAAGTCCGAAGTCGAAGGTCAGAAGTGACAGACCTGCTTCAATTGGGGGACAGAGCTTGCGCTTTGCAGCTCTGTCCCCTTATGGCATTTCCATCTTTCCACAGCGGTTCGAGCTTATGCCTCTGATGATGCCCCCCTCACCCTAGCCCTCTCCCTCCAGAGGGGGGAGAGGGGATTAGGAAGGATGCTATTTTCATCCTCCTGCCGGTGTCCCCGCTAGCAAGGTATGGGGGTCAATCCTGTCATTTTGGGTGCCCTGTCATTCTGAGAATTGTTGACGCTAGGGTTCCACTCATTTTAATCCATACCCACTCGTGCACAGTTGCTCCCGCTCTTCAGCGACAAGGGGCAAAAAGCTTTTCATGCCCCTGACGTATTAGTTATATCTTGACAGAAAGGAGAATGGTGGTAAGATATGATTGAACGATTGAATAAATATTCAAATGACAGACGGTGAGATTGATGCGAAAGAACCGGATTGATGTTTGTGATTATCAGGCCATAAATCCCGAAGCGGTCCGGCGGGCCAGGGAGGCCTTGCTTGACCCGCTCCTGGCGGAGCGCCTGGCCGATACTTTCAAGGTGTTGGGGGACCGCACCAGGGTGAACCTGCTCTCCGTCCTGGCGGACCGCGAGCTGTGCGTCTGTGACCTGGCGGCGGCGCTAGGGATGAGCAGTTCCGCCGTTTCACACCAGCTCCGGGTGCTGCGCGATGCCCGCCTGGTCAAATCCCGCCGCGACGGCAAAATGGTTTACTACTCGCTCGATGATCAGCACGTGGTAGCGCTGTTCGAGCAGGGGCTGGAGCACGTGGGGCACACCGGCGAAGCAGAGGGAGTAGAGAAGGAGCAAAGATGAAAAAGCAGATTGGTTGTGCCTTAGGTTGTCAGTCCTGTGGTTCAGCCGCCGCCGTTATGCCGGGTGGCGGCGCGGCGGAAGGTGCAGTTGAAGAGGCGGCTCCCGGCGGCCGCTTTTCCGGGGCAGCGCTGCAGGCGGCCCTGCTCGGCGCTGCGCTGCTACTGTTTGCCGGGGGCATGATCTTTCGCTCCCGTCTGGAACAGCTCCCGGTCGGCGCATACCTCAGTAACGGCCTCTTTCTCCTGATTTATATTTCCACCGGGGCCAGGGTGATCTGGAACGCCGCCGGCAACCTCTTCCGGGGACGCCTCCTTGACGAGTCTTTTTTGATGACCATCGCTTCGGCCGGGGCGGTGGCCATCGGCGAGCTGCCCGAGGCCGCGGCGGTCATGTTGTTTTTCCGCTGGGGACAGTACTTTGAAGAGATGGCTGTGAACCGCTCCCGCCGCTCCATCGCCGCCCTGATGCAGGCCAGGCCCGATTACGCCAACCTGCTCGCCGCGGGAGGGGAACGGAAAGTGCACCCCGAGGCAGTCCAACCCGGCCAGGAAATCCTGGTCCGGCCGGGGGAGAAGATCCCCCTGGACGGGGTGGTGCTGCAAGGGGAATCCTTCGTGGACAGCGCCGCCTTGACGGGCGAGGCGGTGCCGCACCGGGTTGAACCTGGGGAGAACGTGGCTGCCGGCGCCGTTAACGGCAGCGGACTGCTCCGGGTGCGGGTGACGCGGCCTTTTGGAGAATCGTCCCTGGCGGCCATTTTCAGGCTCGTGGAGGAGGCGGCGGGACGCAAGGCCCGGACGGAGCGGCTGATCACCGCCTTTGCCCGCTACTATACCCCGGCTGTGCTGCTGGCCGCCCTGGGCCTTGCCCTGGGGCCGCCCCTGCTGGCAGGCGCTTCCTTTAGCACCTGGCTTTACCGCGCCCTGGTCCTGCTGGCCATCTCCTGCCCCTGCGCCCTGGTGATCTCGGTGCCGCTCAGCTATTACGGCGGGATCGGCAGGGCTTCCCGGGAAGGGATCCTGGTTAAGGGGGCCCAGTACCTCGAGGCGCTGCTGCAGGTGAAGGCCGTTGTCTTTGACAAGACCGGCACCCTCACCAGGGGTGTTTTCAAAGTGGCTGCGGCCATTCCAGCGGAGGGCTTTACCGAGGATTCGCTGCTCTACTGGGCCGCCCACGCCGAGGCCCATTCGAACCACCCCCTGGCCCGCTCGATCCGGGAGTCCTACCGGGGCGGCATCGTGCCGCAACTGGTCGAGCACTACTCCGAAATGAAAGGTTTAGGGGTGCGCGCCACTGTGGCGGGGCGAGCAGTGCTGGCCGGCAGTGGGGCGCTTCTAGAGCGTGCGGGGGTCAACTACAGCCCTTACGGCGGCGCCGGCAGCGTGGTCCACGTGGCGGTGGATGGCCGCTACGCCGGCTGCCTGGTGGTTAAGGATGAAATTAAGGAAGATGCCCGCATGGCGGTGCAGCGGTTGAAGGAGCTGGGCGTGCATACCCTCATGCTCACGGGAGACGGCGAGGCTGCGGCTTCGGAAGTTGCCGCCGCCGCAGCAGTAGACCGTTTCGTGGCCGGGCTTTTGCCCGAACAGAAAGTGGAGCAGGTAGCAGAGCTGCTGGAGGCACCCAGGCCAAATAAGAGGGGCAAAGTCGCCTTTGTGGGCGACGGCATCAATGATGCCCCCGCCCTGGCCCGGGCTGACGTGGGGATCGCCATGGGAGGGCTCGGCTCGGACGCAGCCGTTGAAACGGCAGATGTGGTGATCATGGATGACCGCCCCTCCAGGGTGGCCCGGGCCATGGAGATCGCCGCCTTTACGCGGCAGGTAGTGGTGCAGAATATCATCCTGGCCCTGGGGGTGAAAGCCCTGTTTTTAGCGGCGGGAGCACTCGGCGCCGCCTCAATCTGGGGAGCCGTTTTTGCCGACGTGGGGGTCTCTTTCCTGGCGATCATCAACGCCACCCGGGTGCTGCGCTTCAAAGGCAGAGAGACACCTTGACTGAAAGGACAGGATAGGATGTGGAGAATGGAAATAGATCGCTCGAAGGCAGGTGCGCTCCTGACCAGATACGATAAAGAACGCTGCTAAGAGAGGAAAGAAGCAAATAATGGAGAACGTTAAAACAAGGATAGGAAATTAATTTGCGGGATAAGCAACCAAGGCTTGAAGTAACTTAGAGGACAATTACCAAAACGGACACTGTTAGGGCTCGATGCATGGTTCAAAAGTTAGGGCTTAGCCCGCTCTTTTTTTTAGCAGCACCGCTTGATCCGTAGATGTTTGAAAAATTATATGCTCTAGCTATAGGGGACAGTATAAATGAAAACGCACAAACCCACTTTATTTAATTTAAATTTTGCTTTAATCTGGCTATCGACTTTTTCCTTAATGCTTGTCTTTCACAGTTTCAATGCCACCTTGCCAATCTACATCGAAAGGTTCAGCGGTTCTGTTAAATATGCCGGCCTTGCTATCTCTGCCTTAACGGTCGCGTCGATTACAGCGAGGCTGGCAGGGGGATTTTTACTGGATCGATATGGCCGCAAATTAATATTTTTAGGCGGAATTGTATTGTTTCTTATTCCCACAGTCACATTTATTTGGATGCTTCCCGTGACGGTATTGATAATTTTGCGCTTTTTTCAGGGGCTGGGCTGGGGGATTACGCATACGGCGTCTAATACGGTCGCCATGGATATCGTACCGCGGGAAAGAGTGGGGGAGGGAATGGGCTTCTATACATTGTCCTTTACTGCTTCCTCCGCACTGGCCCCGGCCATTGCTTTGTGGTATATCAACCACTATTCATTTAAGTATCTCTTTATCATCGCTTCATGTTCAATCTTATTATCAATGATCATTGCTTTATGCATAAAGTATCCATCCATTGAACTGAAACCAACCAGCTTGAATTTCAAGGAGTTCATCGAGATTTCTGCTTTACGCCCCGCTGTTACGGGCTTTATTGTCATGTTTACGAATAGTGTAGTGATGACATATTTACCGCTTTTCGTAACGGAAATCGGCTTGGAATCAGGGGGGTTATTTTTTACCACCATGGCCATAGCTAATTTTTTTGCCCGTCCTATTGCCGGGATTACTATAGATAGACTTGGGTTAAAAGGTTGCTATGTTAGCATCCTTCTTGCCGGTTCCGCGCTGATTACTTCCTTTATCATCATATCCCAGGCTTCAATCTTGCCCTATCTGCTGATCGGAGGCCTGATCTATGGTGTCGGGGGAGGTCTCATTCAATCTTCATTAATGGTCATCGTGGTTGAAAGTGTCCCTGCATCGCAAAAAGGCAGGGCACTGGCTACTTATTGGGCTTCAGTTGATTTAGGAGTATCGGTCGGCTCGTTTTTTTGGGGATTTATCGCTTACACATATGGCTACCGGCTAATGTATAATTTTGCCGTTATTCCCATCATGATTGCCCTACTCGTTTTCTTTACCTGGCGCAGCAAAAAAGCAGAACCAACCCCTAGCAGCCCTAGCGTTGCCAAAGGCTTATAATGGTTGTGTGAAATTTTGGCGTGCGGCTCCTTATAAGGTGCCTGTCAGCCGCGGCGCGGCCTTTCGAGGGAGGCCGTTTGCTTTTTCCAGTAGCATTTAAAATAGGGCCACCCCTTGATCTTGCCCTGTGTCCGGGCACCTGCCAGGGTCTTTGCCAGCAGCTCCTCTTCCGCCGCCAGGGCCCATGCCATGATCTCCAGCAGCTTTTCCCGGGGAGGCGCGCCGTTTTGCAGCGAAGCCACCCGCGCATCGATACTCTCTTCCAGGCGATCCCGCTCGGCCAGGTAAGCTTCGAGGTCCGGCAGCCGGTTTTCAAGGACCGCCCGGTGCAGCCGTTCGCGCCGGCGCCAGAACCCGGCCGCCTCATCTTCGCGCTCCGGGCCGAAGGAAAACTTTTCGCCGTCGATCATCCAGTAGGGTTTAAAGAGGGCGAGGCAGGGGGTGGAGCCGCCGGTGATCCAGAAGCTGTTCATCCCTTTGCCGATCTGCGCGATATAGCTGCCGGTGGTATGATCGCCGTAGAAAAAGCCCCCGTGCATGCACACGCTCTTCAGCGAATGCCTGGTGAATTGCCGCCCTTCCAGGCCGGGTTCATGGGCGCGCAGGATTTTTTTCATGGTTTGCGGCGTGATCCGCCCTTTTTCCTGCTCGAGGATGTTGCTGCTTAAAGCCAGCCTTGCGCGCGCTCCGCTGAAGCGGGTGATCAGCGGGTCGCCGTAGCAGCGGGCAAAATTAAAATCGGCCTCGCCTTTGCACCAGCCCCTCTCTACGGCATGCCTGATCAGATCGGGATGGCAGCGATCGAAGTGAGAGCCGATGGTCAGGCAGTTGGAGATGCTGCGCACATCTTTCACCTTTTCCGCGGCCCAGTACTTTCCCGCCGTTTCCAGGACCCACGCCGTTGAGGAATCGGTAATCAAAAAAGAGTTATGATAGGTGAATTTTCTCTCGTAGCCGCAGTTGCCGCCCTGGCCGTAGCGTTCGAGCAGTTCGGTGAGCAGATCCAGCGCCTCTTCGCTGTTCCGGCAGCGCTCGAGGGCAATGCGCAGCATATCCATGCCCAGGAGCGCCTCCGGCCCGTATTTTTCACGGGTAAACACGGCTTCATTGCCGATGTTCAGGCCGAATTCATTGCAGCCCATCTCCGCGCCCCAGATCCAGGAGGGTTTGAAGAGCAGCACCTCGTAGGTTTCCGCAGCCTGCTCCACTTCGATGTAGGTGCATTTTAACTTTTCCCCCGGCTTGTATTTTTGGCGGGGGATCCTGATCGTGATCAGGGGTTCATTGGGCTGGCGATCGCTGTTCTTGGCGAACAGGACCGAACCGTCTGCAGTGGCATTGCCGAGCGCCACCATGGTATCGCACATGTCATTTCCCTCCTCGACCTTTCGGCAATCGTGGAAAGCCGGTTTTCAAAAAAATTCTACTTTCTAAGCGAAATCCCTTTTGGGAGCGCCAGCATAAATGGCTTCCCATGTTGTCATAATCTGGAGGTATTTTTTGGTCCAGCCCCGTCTAAGTATATACCAGCAAATGCTGCAGCAGATCATAATCACGGCGGGCGGGATTGCATGTTGAGTGATGATCGGGGCATGGTGGAAGCGGTTCTGGCCGGTGAGAATGAGCTTTACCGGGGCTTGATGGAAAAATATCAGGGTTTGGTGGTCGCGACGATTGCCAGGATGGTGGGGAGGCGTCCCGAGGTGGAAGATCTTTCCCAGGAAACTTTCTGGCAGGCATACCGCTCCCTGGGGCGGTATCGGGGCGAATCCCGCTTTTCGACCTGGCTGCTGCGCATCGCGGTCAACAAGTCCATCGATTTTTTGCGCCGCAGCCGGGAAGAAAAACGCTGCCTCACCGGCCTCGACCAGGAGGTGAACCGGGCGCAGGCGGTTGAAGAGCCTCCCGAGGGGATCGTGCTGGCCAAGGAGAGGCGCGAAAGGCTGGATAACTACCTGCAGCGGCTGGCACCCCACTATCGCCGGGTTTTAAGGCGCCATTACCTGGACGGTTATAGTTATCGCGAGATCGCTCGCGAAGAGGGGGTCCCGGTGAAGACGATCGAATCAAGGCTCTACCGGGCGCGAAAGCTGCTGCGCTCGCTGTGGCATGAGGGGGAAGAGCGCTCTCTCTACAGTGAACGCTGTGCTCAAAAGGGCTAATCGATCTTGTCCATAAAAAAAGCCGGGGTTTCCGGCTTTTATGCTCAAACGTAGTCAGTATGTGGATTCAGGTTCCCCTGAATCTATAATTTAATTACGTTTGCCGCTTGGGGGCCGCGGTTTCCTTCGACAATATCGAATTCAACTTCCTGGCCTTCCTCGAGGGTCTTGAAACCCTCTTCCCTAATTTCGGAGTAATGCACAAACACGTCTTTGCCATTCTCCACTTCGATGAACCCGTACCCTTTTTCAGGGTTAAACCATTTGACCCTACCTTGCATGTAAAAAAATAACCTCCTAAATGCCCCCTGCCGAGCAGGGTGATGTTTCCTCTCAACCTTAACACAATCAGATCAGAAATGCAAGAACAATTTCGTAAA
>JAAYGO010000265.1 GCA_012727685.1 Bacillota bacterium
GATGACAGCCCCGGATCTGCACGAATTGATCAAGGCCAGGGAAACCGAGACGATGCTTGTGGCCGCCGAGCTTACTCTGCGCGCTTCCATGCTGCGCAAGGAATCGCGGCCGGCCATATTCTACCGGGAGGATTATGCGCAGAGAGATGACGCCAACTGGTTGAAATGGATCTTGATCCGCAAAACCGGCGACGGTATATCCTACTCAACCATACCCATCATATCATGATGTCAGGATAAACCTTGGAGCTTCGCCCTCAAAATAAATTATCGGGCTATAGTCTAGAAAATACGGTAGACGGATTTAGCCCCCCTCACCCTGACCCTTTCCCCCCAGAGGGTGGAGAGGGGGATTTAGGAGCGGCGCCATTTTTTTTTCCCCTGATGGTGCCCCCGCCAGCGGGGACTGGTGATCTAGCCTCAGGATAACCGCAAGGAATTAAGGGGCTGCCCTATTGCGACAGCCCCTCATCATTTTAAAGGGGCGGTAGCCGCGGCCGCTTTGGTCGTTAGATCAGGCGGCCGAGGACAACTTTATCCAGTTCGACAACCACTTCAGGGCTGCCGGTCGACCGGGTAAACTGGATCCTTGCTGCTGCAACACCCGGCGGGGTCGGCGCGGTGATGCCGGTATAAACCAGCCACTGGGCACGGAGCGAAGTGTTGGGCACCACAAGGCTGAGCCCGAGACCGATTTCCCGGCCTGCGCCGTCGAGCCAGTGGACCTCGGCCAGGGTGGTACCCGGCAGATCAACGCCGATGGAACTGGAGCGGAAGCCAAAGTTTAAGAGGAAGCAGTGACCGGTGGGGGAAGGGAGCGGAACCTCCTGGAAGAGCAGGCCGCCTTCAGCACCCACTCTGGCCACGGCGCTTCCCTCATAGGCCGAGTCAGAAAGCACGGACGCGGCATTAACGGCTGTCCAGTTGCTTAACCCATTTTCAAAGCTGGGGTTCCGGACCAGGTTTGGCGATCTGGCCCCAGCCACGATCACCTGGTCGACGAAGATATCCGTTTGCTTGGCAATGGTGTCAAAAAGCAGAATGCGGGCGGCAGCCGCCCCGGCGGGGGCCGGTTCTGTGAGGGCAAGGTAGGTCAGGTAATTGTTGCCCTGGGCGACAAGGGTTTCACCGGGAACAATCAGGCTGATGCCCGGCGTCCCGATGGGGTCGCCAGCCTCGTTTAGCCACAGCAGCTGCACCGAGAGGGAGGTTTGGCCGCCGGAGACAGCGAAGCTTAACAGCAACGGGCTCTTCGCCGGCAGATTTTTCAAGGGGATGTCCTGGAACAGGCTCCCATCATTTGTGGCATGAAGCTGCGCCGCCCCGGCATAGGGCACGGAAAAATCGGGGGTGAAGGCCGTAGCCGTCCAGCGGGCGAGCCCCAGCTCAAAGCCGGGATTTTGCACCAGGTTGGTGGTCCTGATGGGGGCAAGGATGACCTGGTCCAGCTTAATCAGATCGGTTGCCGTCCCGGAACCCTTGCTGAATTGCAGGCGTGCGCCGGCAGTGCCCGCGGGCGGTCTGCCGGTGACGGCAAAATAGGTGATCCGGGAGGTGGTATTGATCCGGTTTTCCGGGATGAAGAGCCGGAGGCCGGAAGCGATGGCGCGTCGCTTGCTGTCCAGCCAGGATACTTCCGCCACCAGACTGCCGCCATTGCTGCTGGAGGGGGCAAAGACATTAAAGCTGAGAAAGAGGGGATCGCGGCAGCGGGGCTCGAGCGCGAGATCCTGAAAAATGCTGGCCACGTTGGGGCCCAGCAGGGCTTCCTGCGTTCCTTCAAA
>JAAYGO010000305.1 GCA_012727685.1 Bacillota bacterium
GGAAAACAGGCTGATTAAAAACGTTCAAATACACTCATCTTTATATCCCCGCCAGGCCGATCTTCAGCAGGCGTGCAGCCTGGGCGGCCGTCTTTTCCAGCAGGGCTGCCGTTTGGGCCATGGCTTCGGCGAGAGTGAGCGGGCCATCGGTGATCGAGAGCATGGCGCTAATCCCCGCAGAGCGGGCTTCCTCCGGGTCGAGCTTGACCGAGCCGGCCAGAACCAGCACCGGAACTTGATGCGCCTGCGCCAGCCGGGCCACCCCCACGGGGACTTTGCCGCGCAGGGATTGCCGGTTGATTTCTCCTTCCCCGGTGATCACCAGCTTTACCCCGCCCTCGTCCAGAAGGGCCGGCAAGCCGGTCAACTCCATGATCGTTTCGACACCGGGCACCAGCCTGCCGCCCAGGATGGCCAGCCCGGCTCCGATGCCCCCCGCGGCGCCCCCGCCGGGCAGCAGCGACACATCATAGTTCAAATCTCTTTTCACCACGGCGGCGAAATGCCGCAAGGCTTGATCCAAAAAGGGCAGTTGTTCCGGCTTAGCCCCTTTCTGCGGTGCGTACACATAAGCCGCTCCCTCGGGACCGAACAACGGGTTGTCCACATCACAGCCGGCGACCAGGTTAATCTTCGAAAGGAGCGCCCTGGCATCATCCACATCAATTGAATCCAAATCGTGCAGGGAGGCGGCGCCCCGGCCAATTTCGCGGCCGTGTTTATCCAGCAGCCTGGCGCCCAGGGCTTGCAATATGCCCGCACCGGCATCGCTGCAGGCGCTGCCTCCGAGGCCGACAAAAACAGTGCGGCAGCCGCTGGCGATGGCCTCCCGGATCAGCTCGCCGGTGCCGAAACTGGTTGCTTGAAGCGGGTCCCGCTGCTCCGGCGGTACCAGGGCCAGGCCTGATGCCGCAGCCACTTCCACAACTACGGTGGCGCCATCGCCGGTGAGACCCCAGAAAGCATCCACCGGCCCGCCCAGGGGGCCGGTCACCGTTTTATGATAGATGCGCCCCCCGGTGGCCTGCACAATGCATGCGGTGGTGCCGTCCCCGCCGTCGGCGAGGGGCAGCTCATGAATTACCCACTCGGGAAAAACCGCTCTCCAGCCCCGGGCTACAGCCGCCGCCGCTTCGGCGGCGCTGAGGGAACCTTTAAAAGCGTTTGGAGCCACGATCACCCGGCTCTGCCTCACTTAACCGCACCTCCGGCCCAATCGATTTCACGGCAGTAAAAGGTGAAGAACCCGGCAACAAGAGCAGGCAAAGGAGAGCCTACTGCAGGTACTCTTTCAGCACATCCCATAACTCCTGCGGCCGAAATGGCTTGGTCATGTACGCATTGGCGCCCGCTTCCAGGGCCCGCTGCCGGTCTTCTTCCTCCACCCTGGCGGTTAGGACTACGACCGGGATATCCCTGGTCGCGGCATCGCCTCTCAGGGCTTTTAATACTTCGAACCCGTCCACCTTGGGCAACAGGAGGTCCAGGAGAATCAAATCCGGTTTTTCTTTGGCGATGAAATTAAGGGCGTCCTCGCCGTTTTCCACTACCGCCACCTCATAGCCGGCGGCGTCAAGGCAGGTCCTGACTCCAAGGATAATATTCTGCTCGTCTTCTACCAGCAATACTTTTTTGCCCATAGACTAAACCTCCTAAAATAAAATTTTTTTTATAGAACATTTTTAATAGAACATGCTTAGAACATTGAGTGCGAGAAGCTGAAAACCCATCTGCCAACCACACTTCTGATGGTGCCCCCGCTGGAGGGGTATGGGGGCTACACTGAAAATAGGCTCGATTGCTTACCATTCTTGTCACTGAGAGTTGGAGTGACTGCGAACGAGTGGCTAGATGTGTACCCTTATCCTGCCCCTCCCCCCAAGTGGCGAAGAGAGATTACGAACGTCAGCATCTTCATCCTTCTGATGGTGGCCACGGCTGGGGCGTGGCAGCCTACTCCTTCTGAAACACGGGCAAGGTAAAGGTAAAGGTAGTCCCCTTCCCTTCTTCACTTTCCACCCAGATCTCGCCCCCGTGGGCCATCACGATCTCCTTGGCGATGGCCAGACCCAGCCCTGCACCACCCGTGGGCTTGCCCGGTTTGCGCACCTGGATATATTTCCGGAATATTTTTTCCATGTTTTCTTTCGAAATACCGCACCCGGTATCCTGGACCGAGAAAAAAAGGCGCCTCCCCTTTGGGCGCACTTTTATGGTAATTGTTCCCCCGCTGTCGGTATAGCGCAGGGCATTGCCGATCAGGTTGGTCAAAATCCAGACCGCCTTGTTAAAATCGGCCGCCACCGGCGGCAATTCCGGCGAAAGGTCGATAATCAGGGCAATCCCTTTGTTTTCGGCCTGGATCTTCATCGGCCTGACTGCTTCCTGCACCAGCTCCGCCACATCCACAATCTCGGGCTCAATATGAATTGTTCCCGATTCGATCCGGGATAGCTCCAGCAGGTTATCGATCAGCCTGGTGAGCCGATCACAATCGGCACCGATCGCCTCGATCACTTCTTTCCCCCGCGGCGTCAAATCGCCGAGAAGACCTTCCTTGAGCATCTCCACGCCAATAATAATGGAGGTCAGCGGGGTGCGGAACTCGTGCGACACCACCGATACGAAATCGTTTTTAATCTTCTCCATTTCATGGAAACGGGTCACATCGGTGAGCTGGACCAGAGCACCCCAGAGCCGCCCCTCCCGGCGAATGGGATTGATGGCGATTTTAAAAAAATAACGGTGATCGAGGCGCTTAAATTTAACCGTGGCGTTTTCGTAAGAACAGGCTAAGGGTTCATTCCGGGTAAAAACATCATCCAGAAGCTGCACGATCTTGTTAATCCCTGTTACCTCCTGCAGGGTCTTGACCTGCGCCTCCGCCGGGCTAACTCCGAAAATCTGCGCAGCCTGCTCATTCATCCAGGCCACGGTTTGGGAGCGGTCGACGATGAACAGGGCATCGGAAAGGTATTTTTCAATCGTATCGAGGCTGACCGGTTCCGGTAAAGTAGCCAAGCAACCGCCACCTTTCTATGGACAAGGTCTGCAAGGTGGTAAAAAATACCGGCTCCATTGCTTCAATATGCCGGAATTGATAAATGGTCCCTTAAATATTTTCCATTATATCATTTTCATATTTTGTTTAAAAGCCTATTTGTCCAGTTTTCCAGTTTCCGATGTTAAAATATATTTTCGGCCACGTACCATTTGCCGTCCTCTTTAATCATCCTGAGCCGGTCGCTATTGGTCCGCACAGCTCCCATTAACGAAAGGGTCACCGTGATCTCCACCTGCGCTTCGTTTGGAGAAATTTGTTCAACCCGGTCAATGGAATAATCAATTAATTGGATCATCTCGACAAAGCTGCGGGTGAACTCCAGCTCTTCCGCGCTCATTTCCCCGGTCCGGCAATAACTGAGCATCAGATCAAAATCGCCGCTTTTAAAGGCCTCCAGGTAGGCTTCCGCCAGCCTTTGCGGTGCAGACTGGGGGCTGCGCTTAAAAAGCGAACAGCCGTGCACGAGCAGCAGGACAAACAAAAAAACCGCGGCCAACTCCATGACGACTTTTTTGGTCATGCTTTTCGGGCCTCCTATGGAGAAAAACTCTTTACGCTATTGTATTAAGCGGGACAAAGCAAAAATACCGCGCCAAAGCCCCGGATGATTCTTTGCCGGAGAAGGTCTGCTCTGAAAACGCGGCAGGCGGATTCAGCCCCCTCACCTGACCGTGGCACCATTTTCATCTTTTTGCCGGCTTCCCTGCTGGGGGGTGCATGGGCGTCTCTCCAAAATGCGGCAGCTGCTTTTAATATCCTTCGCTCCGCGAAGGATAACATAGGTTTAAACCGGAGTGGGAGAAAAACCATCTGAACACCGCGTAAGTTTTTTAAACGGTACTTTGTAAATTGTGTTATGATTAAAAAGGTGGAGAGCTGGAGGTGCAGCGGTGGAGATTGCGGCTTTGATTTTGGCCTCTGTTCTATTCGTGGTGGGCGTGATCGGCTCCTTCGCCCCGGTGCTGCCGGGATCGCCGCTCATCTGGCTCGGCATGCTCCTTTACGCCCTGCTTACGGGATTTGAACCGTTCAGCATCCTTTTCTTTGTCCTCCAGGGCTTGCTGGCCCTGGCGGTGATGGGGGTGGATTACCTGGCCACGGCGCTGGGCAGCAAACGTCTAGGAGGCAGCAAAGCCGCTTTATGGGGCTCAATGCTGGGGCTGCTGGTCGGGTTTTTCTACTTCCCGATCGGGCTGCTGGTGGGACCCTTTCTCGGTGCGGTCCTCTTCGATCTTATCTTTTCACGCAAACCAGAACAGGCGGTCCGGGCCGGGCTCGGGGCGACCATCGGTTTCTGGCTCGGATTTCCCTTCAAGCTGGCCCTGGAACTGATCATGATCGTCTGGTTTTTCATCACCATCTTCTAAACTCCATCGGTAAACCTTACGCTTCCCCTAGCTATCCCCGATAAAATGATTTGCACCGCCTTGCCGGAGAACAGGGCCGGCAAGGGGCTGCGCCGCCTCCTAAGTAAGGAGAGAAGGGAAAGATGCTCATCTCCCTGGATTAATGCGCCGCCTGCTTCAGATGGACCCTTCCCCTCGCTCCTCCAGTGCGCGGCACACCTGATCCAGGATCTCCGCAGCCTGGTCAAGCTGCTGCTCTGTCGCAATCAGGGGCGGCAACAGGCGAATCACCCGCTCCCCGGCTGCGTTGACGATCAGGCCCAGCTCCTGGCAGCGTCGCTGCGCCTCCTGGGCAAGGGGCTCTTTCAGCTCCAGGCCGTTCATAAACCCCATGCCCCGCTTCTCCGCGATCAGATCCGGGTGGGCTGCTGCCAGCCGCTCCAGCTTCTCGTTCCAGATTTGCGCCCTGGCAGCCACCTCTGCCTTGAATGAAGGCTCCAGCAGCGTCTCCAAAACGGCCCGGGCCGCGGCGCAGGCGACCGGGTTGCCGCCAAAGGTGGAAGCGTGATCTCCCGGCTGGAAGGCGGCAGCCACCTCTTCCCGGGCCATCATCGCCCCGATAGGCAGGCCGCCACCCAGGCCCTTGGCCGCTGTGATAATATCCGGCTCCACGCCCCAGTGCTCGTAAGCCCACAGCTTCCCGGTGCGCCCCATGCCGCATTGCACCTCGTCAAAAATCAGCAGGGCGCCGTAGCGATCGCACAGATCGCGCAGGCCGCGCAGGAAAGCAGCCTCCGCCACGTAGACACCGCCTTCCCCCTGGACCGGCTCAATCATGACCGCCGCGGTCTGCTCATCGATCAGCCCGGCAAACGAAGCGAGATCGTTAAAGTGGGCAAAGCTGAACCCTTCCACGAGGGGCTCAAAACCCTTGTGGTATTTCTGCTGTCCGGTCGCGCTGAGCGCACCCAGGGTCCGGCCGTGGAAGGAACGGTAAGCGGCGACCATTTTATAGCGCCCCCGGCCGTATTTCCGGGCCAGCTTGATAGCCGCTTCATTGGCCTCGGCCCCGCTGTTGGCGAAGAAGACCCGGCCGGCACAACTGTTTTCCACGAGCAGGCGGGCCAGCTCGATCTGCGGCCCTGTGTAATAGAGGTTGGAGGCGTGGAGCAAACGGGCTGCCTGCTCCTTGATCGCCTTCACCACCGCCGGGTGGCAGTGGCCGAGCACGTTGACCGCGATGCCGCCGACAAAATCGAGGTATTGCCGCCCTGTGTCATCCCAGACCAGGGCTCCCTCCCCGCGCTCGATCAGCAGGGTTTTCCCCGGCTGCCGGTTGTAGGTGTTGATTATATACCTGGCTTCCTGTTCCTGCAAATTCATCGATCGCTTCACCGCCTGTGATTTTATTATGACTTAGACTAACATACTCGTTTTGTTTGTTGGCGGCTTTAAGGCTTAATGTCAGGCTACTCGCGGGAAAGGACAGCGACTCGCCTGCGGCCTTTCGCTTAGGCTCCCCTCGACAGTCGCCATCCATGGCTCCTGTCTCGGCGGCCTGCCAAATTGAGATGTGAGAGATGAGAAGTTGGAAGTGAGATTACATTAGATACTTTTAGTGTATAAACCTCAGCAAGAAAAACATGATAAATTTTTCTCACTTCTAACATCCCACTTCTCACTTCTCATAAGCCCTGCTCCAGGCCTTGCCTCGCCGGTCCTTTCTGCCGCTCGGGCGCAATGACATTTCGCCTTAGAGCCGCCAACGCAAGTTAAGCCGTTATGTTAAATTATAAAATGTCTTAACCGTACCTCCTGCTAGCGGGTCACCATTGTGCCTATGCCGGCGTCGGTAAATATCTCCAGGAGCAGGGAATGGGAAACCCGGCCGTCAATAATATGGGCCCCGTTCACCCCGCGTGCGACTGCCAGCAGGCAGGCCTCCACCTTGGGAATCATCCCGCCGTTGATCAGGCCTGCCGCGATCAGGGAGCGGGCTTCAGGTTCCGTAATGGTCGAGATAAAATCGCGCCCGCCCTCTTTTTCGCGGTAGACCCCTTCCACGTCAGTGAGAATGATCAGCTTTTCCGCTCCCAGCACCGCCGCCAGCTCGCCGGCAACGTGGTCGGCATTGATGTTTAACGCTTCGCCGTCCGGTCCGGCCGCAATTGAAGAGATGACCGGGATATAGCCGTTGCTGCTGATGGTATGGATCAGGGCCGGGTTAACCTGCCTGATCTCCCCGACCCGGCCCAGGTCGACCTTCGGGCCGTGTTGATCGCCGTTGACCGGCTGGGGCCCCTTGCGCACAGCCGTAAAGAGGCCGGCATCCCGGCCGCTTAAGCCCACCGCGTGGCCGCCGTGCCGGTTGAGCAGGCTGACGATGTGCTGGTTTACCTTGCCCATGAGCACCATCTCCACGATCTCCATGGTCTCATCATCGGTAACGCGCAGGCCGTCCACGAAACGCGGCTTTTTGCCGAGCCGCTCCATCAGCTCGCTCACCTCTTTACCGCCGCCATGGACCAGGATCGGCTTGATGCCGATATATTTTAAGAGGACGATATCGACCACCACCGATTCCATGATCTCCTCGTTGACCATGGCCTGGCCGCCGTATTTCACCACAAAATATTTGCCGGAAAAGGCCTGCATATAAGGCAGCGCTTCCACCAGCACCTCTGCCTTGGCGATTAGCTCGTTCATCTGTCTGCTATTCATCTGATTCATCCCTCTTTCAATCAAGACCGGTAATGGCTGTTAATGGTAACGTATTCATGGGTCAGATCGGTCCCCCAGGCGGTGACTGCGGCGCTGCCGGCATTAAGATCAACGGTCACGGCGATTTCCCGCTGCTGCAGCACCGCCTTGGCCTCCTCTTCCCTGAACGGCACCGCCCCGCCCCGGGAAGCAACCTGGACCGGGCCGATAAAGATATCCACCTGTTCCGGGTCGAAGGGCACGCCGGCATAACCGAGGGCGGCCATAATGCGGCCCCAGTTTGCATCTTCACCATAAAAGGCGGTTTTAACCAGGGGCGAATTGAGCACCGTCCGGGCCAGCACCCTGGCCGCCGCCTCATCGGCCGCCCCCCGCACGGTCAGCTCGATGACCTTGGTAATGCCCTCGCCGTCGCTCACGATCTGGCGGGCCAGGTCGCGGCAGACCCGGTTCAGCAGCCCGGCAAAAAGATCCAGGCCCGGCGAACCGGGGGTGATCTCCACTCCCGCAGCGCCGTTGGCCAGGACCAGAGCGGTATCGTTGGTGGATGTATCGCCGTCGATGGTAATCAGGTTAAAGGAGCGGTCTACCGCCTCCTGGAAAAGCTGCTGCAGCAAGGGGCGGGCAATCTGCACATCGGTGGCGATAAAGGCAAGCATGGTGGCCATGTTCGGGCAGATCATGCCTGCCCCCTTGGCCATGCCGGCCAGGTGAAATGAACCTTCGGGGAGAGAGCCGCGGTAGGCCGCCTGCTTGGTGACCGTGTCGGTGGTGAGGATCGCCGCCGCCGCATCCTGCCCGGACTGATAGCTGGAGGAGAGGGCTGCCGCGGCATCCCGGATGCCCGCCTGAATCCTGTCAATGGGCAGTTGCTGGCCGATTACTCCCGTTGAGCAAACCAGGACCTCCCCGGGATCGATGCCGAGGGCTGCGGCTGCCAGGGCAGCCATTTCCTGCGCGTTTTCCATCCCCTTAGCCCCGGTGCAGGCGTTGGCATTGCCGCTGTTAACCACCAGCGCCCGGATCGGGTTGCCGATCCGCGCGCGGCAAAGCTGAACCGGGGCCGCCTGGACCCGGTTTTGCGTAAACACCCCGGCCGCGCTGGCGGGTTTTTCGCTGTAAAGAAGGGCCAGGTCGCGGCTGGACCTTTTCAGGCCGCAGTGGACACCGGCCGCGGCGAATCCCTGCACCACGGTAAGGGCAGGAGCTTCGATTCTGGAATAAGTAATGTTTTGCTTCATATTATCCATGGCTAGCACCTCTTTTTTCAGTCTAGACCGCCATGCCCCAACAAAGCGAGGGGCGACATCAGTATGTCCCTTGACAACTCCTCCGGGACACCATCAGGAGGACCCATCCTAATCCCCTCTCCTCCCTTTGGGGAGAGAGGGTTAGGGTGAGGGGTCTGAAACCGCTGCCCTTTTTCAGGATAGTAGCCCCCCCATGCACCGCAAACAGGGACGCTCCCAGAAGGACGATTGCGCCCTTCCCAATCGGGGCTGACCTAAAAGTCGTTCCAGATTTGTGACTTTAAAAGCCGCCACTTAGGCAGGTATTGGAACTCATGTCAGGAGCTGTTCCAGAGAGCCTGGAGCGGCCCCTTTTTCTTTTTTTTACCTCA
>JAAYGO010000208.1 GCA_012727685.1 Bacillota bacterium
TCCCGGGCTATTGTTTTTGTTTTTACATTGATAACCATCTTTCTTTTAATATTCATAAGTCTTCTTAAGCATCCCCAGTACTTGGTCAGCGGAGGGACGCTTGGGTCCGAACATAAAGCAGTCATCGGTCATAACTCCATCGATTAGTTGTTCTAACGATGACTCTTCAATTTTAAAGTCCTTCAGGCTGGGAATTCCTACCTCCCGGTTCAACTGCCGGATGGCCTCCGCTACCGCTCCACCCAGCTCTGCAGGGGATAGATTTTCGTCCAGTGAAAGTCCCATAGCCAGACCTACCTGCCGGACTTTGCCTGGAACAGCATCTGCTACATATTCCATAACCGCCGGCAGCGCAAGGGCACAGCCTACTCCATGGGGAATATGGTACTTCGCCCCGATTGTATGGGCGATAGCATGCCCCCAGTGCGTAAGAGAATCGCTAAAGGAAAAACCGGCGATCAGAGCGGCAAAAGAGAGGTTTGTCCTGGCGGCAAGATCGCTGCCGTCTTTAACAGCCTTGTTCAAGTTCTGAGTAATCAGGGAGATTGCTTTTTCCCCCAGCACATCAGACATAGGATTCATACCCCCCGAGGTCAGCGCCTCTGCGGCATGGGCAAAGGCGTCCATGCCGGTCGATGCCGTGATCTGCGGGGGCAGCCCCAGGAGCAACTCGGGGTCAACAATGGCCAGTGTCGCCGTAGTGGCTGGCCCAATTACCCCTTTTTTGCTGTTGGTAGCTGTGTCAGACACTACGCTGATCGGTGTGACCTCACTTCCGGTCCCTGCCGTGGTGGGGATCATGACGGCAACTTTACCGGGTTTATGCTCCCGACCGGAGCCGACATAGTAAAGATTGATGGGCGGCGGGTTGGTGAGAAGCAAATTTATGGCCTTGGCGGTATCCATAGTACTGCCTCCGCCCACCCCGACGACACCGTCAACTTGCTCCTCATTAGCCATTACAGCCGCTTCATTGATGATGGTATCAGGCGGATCCGCCTTTACTCCATCAAAAATTACGACCTGAAGCCCCGCCGCCTTAAGATTGTCGATGATCTTGTCGGCAATCCCGGCACTTTTTACTCCCTGGTCATAAACACACAGGACCTTCTGAGCACCCAGCTCTTTCACTTTTAGACCTGTTCGCATTGAGGCTCCCGGACCGAAAAGAACGGGGACCGTCCGACTGAAACTGGTAATCATTAATGCATCACTCCTTTCGAATCTGTTGATTCAAGGGGTTAAAACCCTTCTTCCACAAGGACACCTTGCCCGGAAATTTATGATACGGTATTATGGTTATAAAATGTATATTCGACGAATATTCTAAAAACCCTTTATTATAAATCTGGTTTAAATTTTATTAGTAATTGTTAAAGTTAAACTAATGGCAATTTTAATTTATCACAGATTTTCGGCTACACTGAAGCAGCGGCGTCTTTTCTCTCTTTGGCAAATACTCCTTTTTCTCCCGGAAGTATGGCAGTAAGCCCTACGCCAAAGATTATGGAAATAAAAAGACTGGCAAAGGCAGGGCTTAACCATGCGGGCATAGATAGTATTGCCGGCAAAGAAGTGTACTGCCAAAGAATAAGGGTTATGGTGGAGATCACCATGGTTAAAAATGCAGCCGTGGAATTCCTTTTCCAGAACAGCCCAA
>JAAYGO010000055.1 GCA_012727685.1 Bacillota bacterium
TTACCAGGCTTTAGCTGCTTTGTGTTTGAGCAGTATTACTACACCGGCCAGGAGCAGCGCCGGCAGCAGGAAAGCCAGGAACAACCGGTAATTTGAATATGCGTAGATGCATGCATGCATCATCATAACTCGTCATTTCATTGCCGGTGATCTCAACTGTTGTTTCATAAACATAGTTAAAATATAAAGAGCTGTAGAGGGATTTGATTTTATTGCCCTCGATTATAATGGTGTTTGTCAATTGATCGGCATCCAGATCAATTCCATAACTAAGTTGCTCTTCTACGTGGTCGTTGTAAATCTCATTGTTTTGGAAAGTCAGGCTGGGTTCCGCAATCTCGTCGAGATGCTCATACAGATTGATGCCTTCGTAAGTAAAGTTTTTAATGATGTTTCCCTCAACGATGAGAGCGCCGTTTGCAAGATTGCCGCAGCCCTCGATCCTGTTTGAAGCGGTCATGTTGCCGTTTAAGACGCAGTTGGTGATCGTTACCGGCGAGGAACCGGCGAAATTCTGAAACCTGAGCACAATAGCCGCTGATTCTGTTTCGCTGTCGCCGCAGACAATCTCCAGCCCGTTTAAGGTCACGCCGGATGCGGAGATGTCGACAACGAATTCTTTATTGGTGCCAATGATCTTTGCGCCCGTGTCGCCGTTTATGGTGAGGGCTTTGTCGATTACGAACGCTTCCGTATACTCCCCTGCACCAACCGTAATGGTGCTGCCCGGAGAAGCAGCCTCCACCGCATCACTGATATTTTCATAGGGAGTTTCGGTTACTCCATCCTTAATACCGCCGCTGCGAACACCAGAATAAACAACAAGGCGGCAATAATAAATACACTTTTTTTCTCCACAATAATTTCTTTCTTCCTCCTTAAGATATTAGTAATAGAACCGACAATTTCCGATATTTCGACATATATAAATCAATTCCTTTACTATAGTCAGTTTTACTCAGCTTTTTTCAAACATCTTGTAAATCATGTAAGTCAAGAAGACGGGACAGTTCAGGCTTCTTCTCTACCAGAGGACTTGCTCCTCCTCCGATTCGAGTCCGGTGTGGGCTGGAGTATAATTTTCTTTTTAATACCACTTGAGATCATGCAGCGGTTTAATGAAAAAAGTATACACCCTCTAGCAGCCACTGAGTATATTGAAATTGAATCCGATTGGCTGAGAGAGGAGTGTGCCCAATGGCGGTTATTCCTGTTTCTCCCCAAACCGATATTACCGCCCTCATCGCTTCCGATGAAGTTTCCGAGGGAGATGTGCTTTTGCTGGAGAACGGCGTCTATAACCAGATCGTAATTGTCACCAAGAATTTTCTGCGCATTTTAGCCGGCGGTGATGGCGTTGTTTTCGATGGCGGGAATATCCTGCTCAATGCTTTTATTCTTGAAGAAGTTGCCGGCGTTGAGATCAACGGGATGAAGATCACTAATTACCAGAACAATGGCATCCACATTGATGGAGGCTTGGGACACAGAATCATTAATAATGAAATTGACAACGTAACCGGCAGGGGGATTTTTGCCGGCTCATCCACCGCCAATCTGATCTGGAAAAACACGGTGCGGCGGGCCTTTGACGGCATCTTGCTCCGGTTTGGCAGCACCAACAACCGCGTTGTGGAAAACCTGGTCCAGTTTTGCAGGGACGATGGTATTGAATCGTGGTTGAATGAGGATGAAAACAATGTCTTTGCCGGAAACAAGGCTAGCGGCAACACCCGCTTTGGCATGGAAATATTCGGAGTCAACAATCTGGTAGTAGACAACATCGTGGAAAGCAACGGGAGGATCGGCTTATATGTGGCGGGAAGCGATGTTTCCGTGATCGGCAATAAAATCAAAAACAATAACAACAGCGGCATTCTCTTTGACAGCTCCAGTTTCAACACTTTTGTTGGGGATAATGAAGTGCATGCCAATGCCGTATTCGGAATGGATAGGTACAGCAACCAGGGAAGCATTCAGTGCAATGCCATTACCTTTAATCAAAGCATCGGGATCAGGCTGAATATTGATGCCGGGGCCAACCTGATCTATAACAACACGCTGATCTGCAATCCCCCTGTCAATATCCTCGATACCAGCGAAGACAATCCGTTTACCGTACCAGACAACATTATTCTCAACAATATCGATCAACCGTGCGCTGCTTCTTAAGCAAGAAAAATGATCACGATCTTTCGCAAGGAGGGTGGTTTAGATATGGAGCTGGATATTAGAGAAAAAATCAAAGAGGAGATCGCCCGGCAGAAAGAAATGATTGCAAAAAGTGCGGCGAACATGAGCCGGGTGCCCGACCATTTAAAAGCTTATCAAGAGAAAGCCTTTGAGTTAATGCAGAAAGAGCTGAGAGCCCTTGAGGACCTGGCCGAAAGATCAAATATTTAAACCTATTGAGAGTAGTGGCAACGGCGGTGCATTGCCGTTGCCTGCGCCCTAAAAAGGCGCTCTCTACTGCATATGAAAAGAGCTGCCTGCCTCTCTTGCGGGCAGCTTTCATTTTTTATGGATTTTACTCCAGCCCGGCAGCGGTAGAACGATTAGACGGGTCCGGCACCTGCGTTCGATAAAAACCTAAACAACTACTCGTAACCGTGGTAGAATTTAATCAGTTGGAAACAACAGTTGAAACAAGGGGGACCATAATGTGTCTATGCAATTAAATGAAGCTGCTGCCGCAACCGAGAACCGCTACAGGGTCCTGGCTGCGGTCATGCTGGGTGCGATTATGGGGCCCATTGACGTCAGCATTGTCAATGTGATTCTGCCGACCATAGCAGGCTTTTTTAATGCCCCCATTGCCACGACGCAGTGGGTGCCGCTGATCTATCTTCTGACGATCAGCAGCCTGCTTCTTTTTTTCGGCCGCCTGGGAGACATTTTGGGATACAAGCGGGTTTTTCTGGCGGGGCTGGCCTGCTTAATCATTACCTCCGGCCTATGCGGCCTGGCGCCAACCATTTACTGGCTGATCGTCTTTCGCGCCCTCCAGGGGATTGGCGCCGGGATGTTGATGTCCGTGCCCTACGCCATTCTTACTGCTGTTTTCCAACCGCATGAACGGGGCCGGGCTCTTGGTTTTTATGCGATCAGCATCTCTGTCGGGCTGGCCCTTGGACCGACCCTGGGAGGCATGTTGACCACTTTGTGGTCGTGGCGGCTCGTGTTCCTGATCAATATTCCGATCGGCCTGGCCGCTTTGCTGTGGGCCGGCAAGGTTATCCCCGACTTAAAAGGGAAGCCGGGCCGGTTGGATAGCGCCGGCGCTGTTTCAGCTTTTATCTTTTTATTTTTCTTGCTCTTTTTTGTCAACCAGCTGCAAAGAATAGGGCTGGGGCTGGTCACAGGCCTGGCTCTGGCTGTAGCTGCTATTGCGGGATTCTGCTTTTTCTATATTGAGACCCATACCCCGCAGCCGATGGTCAACCTGTCACTCTTTAAACACCGTGCCTTTTCGCTGGGCACCGCCGCCTCCCTGCTCAATTATGCCGCACAGTTCGTGATCGTCTTTCTGACCCCCTTTTACCTGCAGCGGGTGATCCATCTATCTCCGGATCAGATCGGGCTGCTGATGACCTGTTCCCCGCTGGCAGTCATGGCCGTCGCTCCCTTAAGCGGCAGTTTATCCGACCGTTTAGGCACCAGGGAACTGGCTGTGGCCGGGTCATCGCTTTGCACCGCGGCCCTGGTGGCGATGGCTTTCCTGCCGGTATCCGCTTCCGCCCTGGCCGTAGGGTGGCGCCTGGCCTTCTTTGGTTTTGGTTCGGGAATCTTCCAATCACCCAACAACAGCGCGGTGATGGGCAGTGTTCCCCGGCCGTACCTGGGGATCGCCTCCGGCATTCTGGCCACGGCCCGCAATGCCGGGATGGCCCTGGGCATTGCCGTGGCAGGCCTGATCCTTTACTCCCTGGTGCCGCCGGCCATCGTGGCGCAAGAGCAGCTAAGCGGTGCGGAGGCCCTCTCTTTTCTCGGCGGCCTGCGAACCGCCTACCTTTTCGCCGCAGGGCTCTCCGCCCTGGCAGCCCTCTTTTCCTTCCGGCGAGGCAAAACGCGCCCGGGCATCCGTCACAACAACCCAGGAGAACAGGGGTTAAAGCCCTAGTTATTGCTTTCTTTCTAGTATCTAAAGCCACTCTCCTTTAAAGCCATGCATGGGGTTTTCTGCCCGGACTTTCCTATTTTACCTCAATTGTCAATAAAAAGGTATTTATGCGGAATATTGTCTTTTTTTGTTGCATTAATGCTTGGAGTAAAGTATATTAGACATGAGCTGGGAGCTCTTTTAGTTGTTCCGTGGTAGACTTTTTGTAGAGTTTTTTGTTAAGAGATCACCTGACACTAGTACGGGAGGCCGCGTGTCAGATGAACTGCCGGCATGATTAGTCCTCAAACCAATCTCAAGGAGGGCAAAATCATGTATTATACCGACCAAGAAAAACTTAAGCTGGTGGAGTTGATCTCCAAATCAGGCCTACCCATAAAGAAGGCCTGCAAGCAATACGGCATCTCCGATGCCAGCTTTTACGCCTGGCGCAAGAAGCTGGCGGCTGATGCGGAGAAAAAGCAAGAGCCCGCCCGGGCGGAAACCGACCGTAGCAATAATACCGAAGCGGTGGAGAAATTGCTGGCGCTAAAAAAAGAGCACCCCTACTACGGCGTGGTTAAACTCAGCAAGCAACTGCTGCGCACTTACGGGATGAACCTTCACCCCGGGAAAGTAAAGCGGGTTTTAGAAGAGCATGGATTTAAAACAGAAACCCTGGCCAAGGCGCCGCCCAAAGGGACCAGGCGGTTTGAACGCTTAAACCCGTGTGATCTGTGGATGATGGACATCATGTATTACCGCCTGAAGAAAGAAGGCCGGTTTTACCTGATCAGCATCCTCGACGATTACAGCCGTTTCAACGTGGCTCACAGGGTCTGCACAACTCAGAGCGCCGATAATGTCACCTTGGTTTTTCAGGAAGCGGTAGAAACTTACGGTTTACCAAACCAGCTTCTCACCGACCGGGGCAGCCAATTTTACAGATGGAAAGGGGTAAGCTCTTTTCAGGCGCTACTGGGCAACTTGGGTGTGGAGCACATTGTGACCCGGCCCCAATCGCCGCAGACCATCGGGAAAATTGAGTCTTTTCACCGTAACATTCAAAAAGAGCTGCTCCGGCGAAAGGAGTTTAACACCATTAAAGAAGCCCAGCAGGCGATCAAAGAATACATTGAATACTACAACTTCGAGCGGGTCCATATGGGTATCGGCTACCTTACCCCCGCGGACCGCTTCTTTAACGCCGCAATAGAAGTGGAAAAAGCAATGAACCTATCTACCGAGGACGGGCTAAACTTCTACCTGACCGGCAAGATCGAAGGCCAGCCCGTGCGGGCGGTAAAAGATAAAAGCGGTCAAATTACCGTTTACCTGGCCAGCCATCCGGTGAAGGTGCTAAACAACCTAACCGAGTTAAAACGGGCCCTATTACCTTAGATAATGGTTGTCTCTTCCCTCTTTTCTAAGCTACACTTAAAAGAGGGAGGCGAAAGCATGAAAAAATACACACCGGAAGAA
>JAAYGO010000052.1 GCA_012727685.1 Bacillota bacterium
CCTACGATGAAATTAAATCCATTTTTGCCGGCTCCGATAAAAAGATCATTTTTACCAGGAACGTGATGCCTGAACTCGGGGTCCTTGATGTTGATCCGGCCAACAGGGAGATCCGGGAGCTGTTTATTAATCAAATTACCGCGGCTAAAGGGATTGACAAGGTTAAAACGATCATCGATGCGGTGATCATGCCCACCCCTGCGGCTCTGCTGGAGGCGGCCAGGCTGCTCGCTGACGGAGCGCCCGGGTGCCCGGGCCTCGGGGAACTGCTCCTGGTTGACGTGGGGGGGGCGACTACAGACGTTTACTCGGTGGCCAAGGGGGCTTCCACCAAAGAGGCGGTCACCATGGCCGGCCTGCCCGAACCTTATGTGAAGCGCACGGTGGAAGGCGATCTCGGCCTGGTCCATAACCGCGAGGTGCTGTACGAACTGGCGCAGGCGGAGCCTCACCCTGATCGGTTTGAAGAGACCTTTCAGGAGCTCTACCGGAATGGAATGATTCCCAAAGGGGAGGCCCAGGAAAAGGTGCACCATTTGCTGGGGCGCCTGGCGGTAAAATCAGCGGTGGACCGGCACGTGGGGCGAATCGAAATGATCGCCACGCCCGGCGGCGCCATGCCTGTGCAGAGAGGGAAGGATCTGACCGAGATTAAAACGGTGATCGGTTCGGGCGGCGCCATCTCGTTTTCCCGGAATCCGCTTCACCTCCTGGAAGGGGCTTTATTCCAGGAAACAGTCCCGGCCCTGCTTAAACCGAAAAATCCGGTGCTGATGCTGGATCATAAATATATTCTTTTTGCCGTGGGTTTGCTGGCCAAGAGCGACCCGGTCAAAGCGTTTCGGATCGGGCGGAAATACCTGCGGCAGCTCGCATAACGAGAGCATCATGAGGAGGGAGATTGGCCGTGGAGGCAACCGAGCAGTTTGTGAAGAATTTTACAACCGTTAACTATGATCAGCTTTCCACTGAGGTTATAGAAACAACGAAAAAGCAAGTTCTCGACTTCTTCGGAGTCGCCCTGGCCGGCTCCGCCGAGGAGGGGGCCAAACAAATTGCGGAGTTATATGCTGAAACAGGCGGGGTGCAGCAAAGCAGCGTGATCTTCTGGGGTCACAAAATGCCCGCTGCCAACGCCGCCCAGGTCAATGCCACCATGGCCCATGCCCTGGATTATGACGATGTGCATGAGGCGGCGATCATCCACCCCGGAGTAATCACCGTTTCAACCTCGCTGGCCATGGCTGAATACAAAGGCGGCCTGAGCGGCAAAGATTTTATTGCGGCCAACGCCCTGGGCGCCGATTTCATCTGCCGCCTCGGCCTGGCGACCCGGCCGGGACAGAATGTCCATGCTTTTGGCTGGCACCTGACCAGCATTTATGGCTTTATGACCGCCGCTGCCGTGGCCGGCATGGTGCTGGGCTTCGACGCGGAAACGCTGCTCAATGCCATCGGGATCGGCTACCACCAGTCCTCCGGCAATGGCCAATGTGTCAAAGACGGCGCCCTGACCAAAAGGATGGGACCGGGCTTCGCCGTGCGCGGCGGGATCATCGCCGCCCTGCTGGCTGAAAGAGGGGTGACCGGCGCCCGTTATAGCATCGAAGGCCGGGCCGGCATCTATAAGGTTTATCACCAGGGCAGCTATTCCCCGGAGATTCTCCTCGATGGTCTGGGGAGCAGGATGGAGACCGCCAATGTCTCCATCAAGCCATATCCCTGCTGCCGGGGGACCCACCCGTCCATTGATGCTGCGCTCTCCCTGGTCAAAAAGCACGATCTCGATCCGGCGGCGGTGGAAAGCGTAAGGATCTGGCTGGGTGAAGGGACTTACGGCCTGCTGGGCACACCCCTGGAGGTAAAGGCCCGGCCGCGCAATGTGGTGGACGGCCAGTTCAGCGTTCCCTGGTGCGTAGCTACGGCCATTGCCAGGCGGCAGGTGAAAATTGAACACTTTACCGAAGCGGCGATTCACAGCGAAGACATTCTCGCCATTGCCGGTAAAATCCAGGTTGAGCTGGATCCGGCTTTGACCAACCCCGGGATCGAGCCTGCGCGGGTGCGGATCACCACCAGGGACGGTGTCTCCTTTACCGAACAGGTCGATTTCCCCACGGGGACACCGCACCGGCCCCTCTCCTATGCGGCATGCGCAGAGAAATTCCGGGACTGCATCAGCCACGCCCCCAGGCGGCTCCCGGAAGACAAAGCCGAAAAGCTGGTGGCGTTGATCGCGCGGCTTGAAGAGCTGGGCGATGTCCGGGAACTGCTCGAGCTGGTCCAATGATAACAATGATTTAACATAGAAGATATCTTGCCACTTGCCGCTGAAAGCTGCAGCGGCTATGAACGAGTGTATTTTCGGACTAGTGTCAACTGCCGCAATGGTGTTTATTAGATCATTGATTAATGATATAATGACGCCAAAGGGGCTGATCCGGATGAAAAAATACAAGGGCATCAGGGTTCTGGTCGTAGACGACGAGCCGAATATCCTGCAGTTCCTGGAGCTGGGCTTAAAAAACGAGGGTTTTAATGTGAAGACCGCCCTGGACGGCGTAAGCGCCATCACCATTGCCGAAGAATTTCAACCGCATATTGTGATTCTCGACGTGATGATGCCGGGAATGGACGGCTTTGAGGTCTGCCGGATGTTGAAGGAAAACGATCGGGCCGCGGTGATCATGCTTACGGCCAAGGATGAAGTGGAGGATAAGGTCAAGGGCTTAAATTACGGTGCCGATGATTACATGGTCAAGCCGTTTAGCTTCGATGAACTGCTGGCCAGGATTCGCGCCCGGCTCCGCAGTCAATATCCCGGTTTTCTGGAAAAGGTGGAGGTCGGGCCCTTTTTTATCGATGATTCCCGCAAAGAGATCAGATATAAAGACCGGATCCTGGATCTGTCTCCTACCGAGTACAATCTCCTTAAGTTGCTGGTGCAGAATCACGGGATTGTTTTAAGCAAAAGCAAGATTCTCGACAAAATTTGGGGCTACGATTTTAATGGAGACGATAATATCGTCGAGGTCTACATTCGCCTGCTGCGTTCCAAGTTGAATGATAAAGACCGCCGGATCATACGCACCCTGCGCGGCCTTGGCTATATGGTTGATCTGAGCAATGTCAGATCTTAAATCTGTATAAAAGCTGCCGGAGGGTCTATGGGAGACAAGAAGAAAGGCGACAAGCTCAGTTATTTTGTGCATTGCCTGCCGCGGTTCCACGAACTGATAGGCAAGAGCGGTGCCGTCGGGGTCTACGACCGGGAAAAATGCCTGATTCATTTAAACGGCACGAAAGTGATTTTACCGGTTAAAGCCGGCGACCCGATCAACAAAAAAGGCATTGTCTACCAGGCGATGGCTGAAGGGCGCCGGGTCATCCGGAGGTTCGGCCGGGGCTCCCAGCAATCCCATATCGGGGTCAGCATCCCTCTAAAGGATGGAGAAGGCAATGCCATCGGCGCCATCGTTGCTTCCCAGCCGATCAGGTACGATCCCATCTTTGACATCGTTGATACGGCGGAGCAAATTGACGCCAGGAATTTAGCCCGGCGTTTTCCCGCCCGGCAGGGCCAGATGGAGATCGACCGGCTGGCCGAATCATTTAATAAAATGCTGGAACGCCTGGAAGCCTCTTTTACCCTGGAAAGGGAAACGAAAGAACAGATGCGCCGTTTTATTGCGGACGCCTCCCATGAACTGCGCACGCCCTTGACTAGTATCAGCGGTTTTTTAGAGGTGCTGCTGCGCGGTGCCGCCAATGATCCGGAGCAGCTCTACCAGGCTTTAAGGAGCATGTATGACGAAGCGGAGCGTTTAAAAAAACTGGTTGACGATCTGCTCTATCTGACCAAGCTGGAGCAGGAGCCCCAGGCGGAGTTTAAGGAAGGCTATCTTGATGTGCTGCTCCGCGAAATGGAACCGCAACTGCGCATCCTGGCCGGCAACCGGAAGCTGGATTTCGAGATTCAAGAGCAGGTAAAATGCAGCTTTGACAAAGATCGCATTAAACAGGTCATCTTAAATATATTTCACAATGCGATTCAGTTTACCGACCCTGAAAAAGGCCAGATCCGGATCACCCTGAGCCGCAACGACAACGATGCCCGAATCGCCTTCCAGGATAACGGCCCCGGCATTAGCAACAAGCATCTCCCCAATATCTTCAACCGTTTTTACCGCAGCGATTCCTCCCGGACGCGCAAAAAAGGCGGCTCCGGTTTGGGCTTGACCATTGCCAAATCGATCGTGGATCTGCATGGGGGAAGCATCACTGTAACCAGCAAAAAAGGCGAAGGCAGCACCTTTTACGTCCGGCTGCCTCTGAAGCCCAAGCCACCTGCGCAAGAGGCTCCGCCAGCCAGTGCGAATTGATGCAAAGCGGTCCACTGCCTTACGGGAAAAAGGGTGAACCGCTTTTTTGCTGATCGGCATAAAGAACCACACCGGTGCACGATGCATCTACCGTTGGCGGCAATTTTAAGCATATCTTAAGTTTCTATTAAGCGAAAATTAAGATAATAAATGTATACTGCAAAAAACTATTTGCCCTTTGGGTGAAAGTCAGCTTCACCTGCCCCCAGTACTCATGCTCCAAGAATATCGAAAAAATGAAAAGCGCATTGCTGACCATACCGAACAGGAATGAAAAACCAAATAAATGAATGGGGAGGACCAGATTCATGCTTCTTGCCAATAAAGTGGCCATCATCTCCGGAGGAGCTACCGGGATGGGAAGAGCGATCGCTCTGAAATTTGCAGAAGAAGGCTGCCATGTTGCCGTCGCCGATATCAATGTGCCGCAGGCGAACGAGACGATCAGGGGAGTGGTTGAAAGGGGCAGGGAAGGCTTGGCGTTGGAGTGTGATATCGCCAGCAGTGAAGCCGTACAGGCCGTGGTAGATCAGGTGATGACCAAATTTGGCCGGATCAATATCCTGGTCAACAGCGCTGGAACCACCGCCGGCGTGGCCGGTGGTTCGAGCGTGGCTGCCATCAGCGAAGGGGAGTGGGACCGGATCGTGGCCATCAACTTGAAAGGGGCATTTCTATTTACCAGGGCAGTGGTACCGCAGATGAAAAAACAGCGGGACGGCCGGATCATCAATATCTCTTCGTTAGGCGCCGTCCACCCCCCCACCGTCTCCCCCCATTACCATGCCGCCAAGGCGGGCCTTTTAGGCATGACCTATGATACGGCCCGGGAATTGGGTCCCTTTAATATCCGGATTAATGCGATCATGCCCGGCCCGATCCGCACGCCTTTTTATGACAAGCTGATTGCCGCCATGGGTGAGGCGGAGAAAGAGGCTTTCTTCGAGTGCCTCGGCAAGGAGGCCCCGCTGCAGCGCATGGGCCGGCCCGAGGATATCGCCGGTGCCGCCCTGTTTCTAGCCTCGGACCTTTCGGCCTATGTTACGGCTGCGGTAATACCGGTCAGCGGAGGGCTGCCGCTGGAAGCCCCCGCCGCCAATTAAAAATTTACAGGGGAGGAATGGGAAGAATGCTGCTGCGAGACAAAACGGCCATCATAACCGGAGGCTCGAAGGGTGTTGGCCGTGGCATTGCGCTGAAGTTTGCCCGGGAAGGTTGCGATGTCGTTGTATGCGCCCGTAATGCGGCGGAAACTGAAAAGGTAGCCGAAGAGCTAAGAGCCCTGGGGCGGAAAAGCCTCGCCTTCGCCCTGGATGTGGCCAACAGCGCCAAGGTAGAAGAAATGGTGGAGCGCACCATTGCCGAGTTCGGGAAAATCGATATTCTGGTCAATACAGCCGGAGAAATCGCCGGTTCGGACCCCTCCGCTTCCAAGAGCATTGCGCTCATCCCCGAGGAAGAATGGGACCGGATTGTCGGCTCAAATTTAAAAGGCACTTTTTTAACCATGAGGTCGGTCATTCCGCAGATGAAAAAACAGGGAAACGGCGTCATCATTAACTTTACCTCCCTGGGGGCCATTCATCCGCCGACCGTTGCCCCCCATTACCACGCCTCCAAGGCCGGGGTTATCGGCATGACCTACGATACGGCCCGCGAGCTGGGGCCGTTTAACATCAGGGTCAATGCGATCATGCCAGGCCCGATCCGCACGCCCTTTTTCGACAAGCTCGTTGCCGGGATGACTGACGAGGAAAGGGAAGCCTTTTTTGCCGGCATGGCGAAGATCTGTCCCCTGCAAAGGGTCGGCACTCCCGAGGACTGCGCCGGGGCAGCCCTGTTTTTAGCCTCGGACCTGTCGGCTTATGTCACGGGCGCGGTAATACCGGTTACCGGGGGGCTGCCGCTGCAGCCCACGTTATAACGCTTGTTGGTGTCGATCAGCGCTTTAGAGTTAAAGGTTAAAGGCGGATCTTTGCATCTGCTAATCTTAAAAATGGGCGGTGAGCGCATGGGAGACGAGTTTCAACCGGCAGGGATGGTGCAGGCGGTTACCCGGAAGCAAAATGAGCTCTGGACCAGGAATTATATCCTGATCTGGTTTGCAGCGCTTTTTCTGTTCATGTCCTTTGACAGCATGATGCTTGTCCTCCCCCTCTACATGGAGCTTCACGCGGGCCTGAGCGGTGCGGCCGGATATCCCATGGCCGCATTAACCTTAGGCGCGCTGCTGATCAGGCCGTTTGCCGGCTGGGCCCTGGATGTTTACGGGCGCCGGTCCCTCTTTTTTGCCGGGCTTTTTTTATTCCTCTTGCCGACACTGCTTTATATCGGGATGCTCCCGGCCTGGTATCTAATTTTCCTCCGTTTCATCCAGGGCATCGGTTTCGGGATCTCCAATACGGCCCTGTTTACCATTGCTTCGGATATTATTCCCCACCAGCGCATGGGTGCGGGGATGGGTTATTTTACTGCTACCATGGCCCTCTCTACGGCGACCTCTCCGGCTGCCAGCTCGTGGATTTTGAACAGGACCAACTACCCCACCATTTTTACCGTGGCCGCCCTCTTAATTGTCGCCTGCATGGTCCTGGCGGCCTTGCTTAAATATCCCCATTTTACTAAGAAAGAAGAGCAGCCGCGGTTCGTGTTTCTCTCCACCGCCGGCTTGAAGGCGGCAGTGGTCATGCTCATGGCTGCGTTCAGCTTTAGCAGCATGATGTCGTTTTTACCGGTGTATGCAGTGAACCAGGGGGTTGCAAATCCGGGCATATTTTTCACCGCCATGGCTCTCACCTCCCTGGTGGCGAGGCCTTTCGCCGGCATGCTGGTAGACAGGCTCGGGAAGCGGGGCTATGACATGGCGGTGGTGATCGGAGTGACTGCACTGCTCGCGGCCACCCTGCTCCTGGCGCGGACATCATCTTCCCTGCACCTGATCATCGGGGGGATCATCTACGGAATCGGGATGGGGATCCTCCAGCCGACCATGCTGGCCTTAAGCGTGAGGGGGCTGCCGCCGGAAAAGAGAGGAGCGGCAAATGCCACCTACTGGAACGCTTTTGATGCGGGGACATTTATTGGCTCGATCTGCTGGGGCCCG
>JAAYGO010000261.1 GCA_012727685.1 Bacillota bacterium
AAGCCGCCGTCAACTGGTGCCCGCAATGCGAGACCGTGCTCGCCAACGAGCAGGTGGAAGGGGGCTTGTGCTGGCGCTGCTCCAGCGAGGTGCAGCAGCGCGAACTGGAGCAGTGGTTCCTGCGCATCACCGATTACGCCGACCGGCTTTTGAACGACCTTGCCCTGCTCGAAGATTGGCCGGAGCGGGTGAAGAGCATGCAGCAAAACTGGATCGGCCGCAGCGAGGGGGCGGAGATCGCTTTCGAGCTGAAGGAGTTTCCCGGCGAGAAACTCAGCGTCTTTACTACCCGCCCCGATACGCTCTTCGGGGTCACTTACATGGTCATCGCCCCCGAGCATCCCCTGGTGCCGCGCCTGGTCGCCGGCACGGAGCGGGAGCAGGAGATCCTCGATTTCGTAGCCCAGATCCGGCGGAAAACGGAGCTGGAGCGGACCGCCGAGGATGCGCCTAAAATCGGGCTCTTTACCGGGCGGCACGCCGTTAACCCCGCCAACGGGGAGGCGGTGCCGATCCTGGTCGGCAATTACGTGATCATGGGCTACGGCACCGGGGCCGTGATGGGGGTGCCGGCCCACGACCAGCGCGACTTTTTATTTGCCCGGGAATACAAGCTGCCGGTGCGGGTGGTGATCCAGCCCCCCGGCGAAAAGCTGGACGATGCCACCATGACCGAAGCTTACACCGGTCCCGGCACTTTGGACAACTCCGGCCCCTTTAACGGCCTTCCCAATGATGAGGCGATGAAGCGCATCACCGGGCACCTGGCGGAGCGCGGTCAGGGCGGCTTTAAAGTGAGCTACCGCCTGCGCGACTGGCTGATCTCGCGGCAGCGCTACTGGGGCGCGCCGATCCCCATCATCTACTGTGACCGGTGCGGCACCGTGCCGGTTCCCGAATCCGACCTGCCGGTAAAGCTGCCCCTGGATGTGGAGCTAACCGGCGGCCGGGTGCCGACGCTGGCCCATTACAGCTCCTTTATCAACACCACCTGCCCGCAATGCGGCGGCGCGGCGCGCCGGGAGACGGATACCATGGATACCTTTATCTGCTCGTCGTGGTATTTCCTGCGCTATGCCGACCCCCACAACGAGACTGTTCCCTTTGATCCGGAGAAGGCCAATTACTGGATGCCGGTGGATCAGTATATCGGGGGGATTGAGCACGCGGTGCTCCATCTCCTTTACGCCCGCTTCTTTACCAAGGTGTTGCACGACGCCGGGCTCGTCGAGGCGGTGGAACCGTTCAGCCGCCTGCTGGCCCAGGGGATGGTCTACAAGGACGGCGCCAAGATGTCCAAATCAAAGGGCAACGTCGTCTCTCCCGATGAGATCGTGCAGCGCTACGGCGCCGATACGGGGCGGCTGTTCATCCTCTTTGCGGCGCCGCCGGAAAAGGACCTGGAATGGAGCGACCAGGGGGTGGAGGGGTGCCACCGCTTCCTGAGCCGCGTCTGGCGCCTGGTCCATGAATGCGCGGAGCAGCTCAAAGAAGAGGGAGCGGCAGCGGAAGCCGGCAAGGCCGAAAAGGAGCTGCGCGGCGCCGTGCACGGCACCATTAAAAAGGTGACCGTAGACATCCAGGAGCGCTTCAATTTCAACACTGCCATCAGCGCGATCATGGAACTGGTCAACGCCATTTCTGCTTACCGCCAGGCGGCTGAACCGATGCGGCAGCACCGGCCGCTGCTGCGCGAAGCGCTGGAAAGCCTGGTCCTGCTCCTGGCCCCCTTTGCGCCGCACCTCGCCGAGGAGTGCTGGCACCTCCTGGGGCACAAGGAGAGCGTCCACCGGCAGAGCTGGCCTGCTTACGACCCGCAGCTGCTGTTAGTGGACGAAGTGGAAGTGGTGGTCCAGATCAACGGCAAGGTGCGCGCCAAGCTACTCTTACCCGCCGGGGCCTCCCCGGAAGAGATGCTGGCAGCGGCCCGCGCCCACGAACGCATCGGCAGCCTCCTTGCCGGGAAAACCGAACTCAAAGCATTCACCGTTCCCGACAAGCTGGTCAACTTCGTTGTAAAATAAGGAGAGGGGGACAATCCTCCTCTCCATTCGCGGGATGGAGGCGGGACAGGTGGACGAAGGACGGCCACGTCCGCATCTCCCCTCTTTGTCCTCATCCAGTTCTTTCTTTGCTTAAAGCGGGGTGGAGCGGATGGAAGCGGTATACACCGCTTATTACGAATCGCCCATCGGGCTAATCGAGATTACGAGCGCAGCCGGGGCTGTGATCGCCTTGAACTTCGTGGCGGAGCGCCGCTTGCGCCCCGCAGTCAATGCCTTGCTTGAAGAGGCGCTGCGCCAGGTGGATCAATACTTTCATAAACAGCGGTGCCGGTTCGAGCTGCCCCTTTCCCTGGCGGGCACCCCCTTCCAGATGGCGGTCTGGCAGCAGCTCATCGCGATCCCTTACGGCGCCACCGCCAGCTACAAGGAGATTGCCCGGGCCGTCGGCAGGCCCGCCGCCGTCCGGGCGGTCGGCGCCGCCAATAACCGCAACCCCATCAGCCTGATCGTGCCTTGCCATCGCGTCATCGGCGCCGACGGTTCGCTCATCGGTTACGGCGGCGGCCTCTGGCGCAAGGAATGGCTGCTCAAGCACGAAGGCGCCATGAGGAGTTCATCTTGACCAGGCCCGACCCTGCGACCCTGCAAAAGCTGCTCGTCACCGCGGTGCGCTCATTCCGGCCATCGCCTTTGATCGCGGCGGCCGGGACATGCGCGGCCTCCATTACAGCCTCCTGCAGGAGAGCGGTGCGTCCGTTACCTTGATCGACTAGGCCGCTCCCCTTCCTCCGGCAATCTTGGCAGCCGGACCGGGGGGTTCATTATCCTGACTCCATCCCTGGGGGGAGAGGGTCAGGTTGAGGGGGGCTGAGCCCGCTTACCGTTTTTTTCGAGTAGCCCTTTCGAGAAGCAGGGGTAGCGCTATATTTTGCTTAATAAGAATAAGTAATAATTTTAAGGCAGTTTTAAAGCAGCGCTTCTGTGCATAACTATGATTATAAAATACTGTGAAAGGAGGCGTGAGCGAATGACGGATCTTGACAGCGGTTTTGAAGAAAAGGATGTGGTGGAAATTGCCGAGACCGAGATGGACAGCGTGCGGATCGCCCCCGATGTTATCGCCATTATTGCCGGACTGGCAGCCGGAGAGATAGAGGGCGTTGCCGGGATGAGCGGCGGCATCATCGACGGAATCGCCGACAAGCTCGGCCGGAAAGATTTTACCCGGGGCATCAAGGTCCACCTGGAAGGTGACCGGGTCAATCTGGAGCTGAATATTATTGTGGAGATGGGCGTAAAAATTGTCGATGTGGCCAATCGCTTGAAACAGGAAGTCCGCTCCACCGTGGAGAATGTGACCGGCTTGCAGGTTGCCGCCATCAATGTAAATGTCCTGGGGATCAATATCCCCCGGCAGCAGGAGGAGAAAATAGTGTCCCAGGAATAAAGCCAAGCGCCTGGGATGGAAGACGGCCGGTGAGCCGCAGCCCTTGCTTCCCGGGCAAGCATGAGCAAAAGCCAGGCCGCAGGGGCGCCAGGTCTGGTGTCCAGGCCATACTGCAGCATCAGGGACTGTCTTTAAACGGCAGCCCCTTTTTTCGTGTTCCGGGACGGTTCTACTGACAACATTGCCAAAGGGACAGTTCTCCAGGGATACACTGAAAATGCGGCAGCCGGATTATACCCCCTCACCCTGACGCTTTCACCCTAAAAAGGATAAACCCCATGCCCCCGCCGGGCGGGGGCCCCCATCAAAAAGCCAACAATGGCGCCATTCCAAATCCCCTCTCCCCCCTTGAGACGCCCCTGCCGGACGGGGGCATGGCACTTTTTATTAACAAGGGGAATATTCGTTATCACTTTTGTCACCGCGCATACTGACTTCTTTTCGCTGGCAGGAAAATGGCGTGCAAAAGAGAATATTGGCAATCATAAAAAAATCGGGTGGTAACTGCCATGTTTAAATGGGGAGACTTTACCCCGCGCGAAAAAGTGCTCCTGGGCCTGGTGGCGGCGCTGCTCGTGGCCGGGGCGCTCTGGCGGATGCTGCAGCCCGCCGCTCCCGCGCCGGAAAGATTCACCCTCGATGCAGCCAGCGCCAGCGGGGGATCGGCCGCAGCGGTAGAGGAAGAAGCGCCCCTGGTAATCCACATTGTGGGGGCGGTGCGCCAGCCCGGGGTTTACCGCCTTCCCCCCGGCTCAAGGGTGGAAGATCTGGTGAAGGCGGCCGGGGGCGCCGCAGCGGACGCAGACCTGGAGCGAGTCAACCTGGCACGTCCCCTTTTTGACGGCGAACAGGTGATCATCTACCGCATCGGCGAGGAGCCCGCCCCGGGCGGAGCTCCTGCTAAAATCAACATTAACCGGGCTTCCGTTGAAGAACTGACCACCCTGCCCGGCATTGGTCCGGCCCGCGCCGAGCGCATCGTTGCCTACCGCGAAGAAAACGGCTATTTCAGCGACCCCTCCGAGATCATGGATGTCTCCGGCATCGGGGAGAGTATCTACAAATCCATCGCCGACCTGATCACGGTCTACTGAAGGGGGAGAAGGAACCACCCCCCGTCCCATGACATATTATTTAGGGAAAGCCCTTGCCTGGCAGCGATGGGAGGATCGGCGATGGTCAATGGCTAGGGTTTATATCGAATCAGTAACGCCACGGAATCTGGAAAAGAAGATCGAGGCCATTTTCAGCGCGCACGATCTGGGGATGCGCGGTAAGACTGTCCTGGTTAAACCGAACATGCTGGGGCCATTTCCCGGTGACTCCGGGGTGATTACCCACCCGGAGGTAATCAGCGCCGTCGTAAAAAGCTGCCTGGCGCGCGGCGCGGAAGTGATGGTCGGCGACAACCCGGGTGGAGTGAGCAAGGGCACCGCCGCTGTCGGCGAGGCCACCGGTTTGGCTGCCGCCTCCCACGGCTGTTTCATCCCGATCAACCGCCGGGTAAAGCGAGTCAAGCTGCCTTCAAATAGAATCAGCGAAGTTTTGATCTCCGCCCTCGTTCTGGAAGTTGACCTGATCATCAATGTGCCCGTGTTTAAAACCCACGTCCTGACCGGCCTGACCGGGGCCATCAAGAACACCTTCGGCTACGTGGCCGGGGCCTACAAATCGAAACTGCATCTGAAGGCACCTTCCGGGAAACTCTTTGCCGCGCTGTTATGCGACCTCTTCGCGATCCGGCCGCCGGATTTTCATATCGTCGATGCTCTCACGGCAATGGAGGGGAACGGGCCCAGCTTTGGCCGCGTGCGGAAACTGGGCAAAATAATTGCCGGCGCCGATCCGGTGGCCGTGGACGCCACCATCGCCCGGATGATGGGGTTTGACCCGGCTGAGCTGCCCCTGCTGCGCATCGCCGCCCGGCGCGGTTTCGGCACCCTTAAAGCCGAAGAGATTGAATATGTGGGCGAAACGCCCGTGGTAATTCCCGATTTTGAACTGCTGCTTTCTTTTCAACCGCGGCAGCCGAAAAAGGGAGAAAAAGGAGGGCGAACATCCCGGGCAACCTCCCCGGAAGAGCAAACCGAAGCCGCGATCATCGTCCGGCGCAGCACACTGAAACCGTTCCTCGCCCATCCGGACCTATGCGTGCGGTGCGGCGAATGCGCCGTCAATTGCCCGCCCCGTGCGATCAAACTGAAACCGTATCCGCGTATCGGACGCGGCTGCATCTCCTGTTTCTGCTGCGTGGAGCTCTGCCCCAAAGGAGCCCTGGAAGTAAATGAGTCAAGGGGACGGTGACTTTGACTCATCGCTTTCTGGATGGCAACAAGGGACTGCTCCGAAGGGGCAGTCCTTTTGCATGTGTGCCTGGCAAATGGAAACGGCGGATACGCAAAGAAAGCAGAAAACTTCGCGTGAAAGCTGCCCTGCAGAGAATAGGGTGGAAGCCGAAGGCATGCAGGGAGCGCCGAGTGTATCCGCGGGATTCAAGAACGGAAGAAAGGGCGGCAGAAGTACGCTCATCCTGGCGAACCGACGTATGCCAGGCCGGCATGTACGGGTGGAGCAGGTGGGGTGGCGGCTAAAAGCCACCCCCTATCCTAATTCTATACCACTCCAGGGTCTTCATCAGGCCTTCCCGCAAGGGAGTCCTGGCCTTGAAATCGAGGCAGCGTTCCGCTGCTGACGTGTCGGGAACCCGGCGGCGCATATCCTCGTAGTGGGGACCGTAAAAGTCACTGTACGGCTGGAAGATGATTTTTCCCTTCTTTCCGGTCAGTTGCAGGATCAGCCGCGCCAGTTGCAGGATCGAAATTTCTTCATTGCTGCCCAGGTTGAAGATTTTTCCTTCCGCCTCTACCCTTTTCCCCGCGGCAATGGTGCCCCGCACGATGTCATTGATATAGGTGAAGCTGCGCGTCTGGTTGCCGTCGCCGTGCACGGTGAGCGGCTGGTCGGCCAGCGCCTGGCTGATAAAACGGGAAACTACCCCGCCGTACTCGGAGGAGTCGGCGCCCGGCCCGTAGACATTAAAATAGCGCAGGATCACCACGGGAAGGCCGCGCCTGGCGTAGCCGAGACAGATATGCTCGGCGGCGCTCTTGGCTACGGCGTAGCACCAGCGGTCGGTGCCGGCTGGCCCGTAAACCCGATCTGCATCTTCCGTGAAGGGCAGCTCGTTGTTTTTACCATAGACCTCGGAGGTTGAGGTAAATACGACTTTCTTGCCGTGGCTCCAGGCGAGCTTCATCAGAGCCAGCGTTTCGCAAACATTTACCTCCACAACGCGCACCGGGTCTTCCACATAATTTTTTACCCCGACCACTGCCGCCAGGTGATAGATTACATCCACTGTTTCAATGATTTCGGCCAGAGCATCAAGGCGCTGCGCAATGGAGCCCTGCAGGAAATGAAAGCGCAGGTTCCTTCCCAAAGGGGCCAGCCGTTCCGGACGGCCCTTGCTCAGGTCGTCCAAAGCCCATACCGTGCCGTTGCGTTTCAGCAAGGCGGCACAAAGGTGCGACCCGACAAACCCGGCCGCTCCGGTGACCAGATATCTCATCAATCCACACCCTATTAATCAATTTTTAGCCGCGCTTTCTCCGGATTAAGCAGGTTCAAGCAGTCTGCCGACCACCCATCCTTAAGCGCTACTAGCTATAATACGCGTATAGATAGGAATGGTGATTAATGAGGAGGGCAGCAGTAAGCCAATGGTGTGCGGTAAAAGATCTATCACGATAGACCGCCATATCCCTACAAATCGGGGGCGCCATCAGGGAATGAAAACACTTATATCTCTTGTTGCTGAGAGCCGCTACACATTTGACGAGTTCACCACGATATTTCACCACGATATGGGGTTACCATCAGGGTTATGAAAGGTTAAATGCGACACCAGAACAGAAACAAATTCTCGTTATGGGTCATGCCGGCTCCGGCCAGCTTCCGCCAAACCGTATTCCGATGTTTATAATTATCGAGGATCACCGCTCCGTCGAGCCGGTGATGCCGGTAATCGCGGATTAGCTGTTGCAATGCCTTTTGATCCAGGCCGGCGGCGACCCTGACCGCGAGAACGGGTTCCGCCTGCAGCGCAAAGTGGAGAGCGCCTTCCCTACCGCCGCAAACAGCCAGGAGCGGAGGCCTGTCGAGGTGCTGAAAACAGGTGCGGCGGATATACCTGGCGAACGAGTAAAACAGTTCGTCATTAGTGGCCACAAGGTTTTTCCTGGCCGACAGGGAGCTGCCGTGGCGCCGGTAGCGGTAGAGCTTTAGCGGTACGTTTTCGACTGGGCCTACGGTGACGAGGCGGGTGCAGAGATCGTAGTCGTAAGCAATACGCAGCCGGGGATCGTAACCGCCGGCGGCGTGGAAAGCTTTTTCGCGATCAGCAGGGTGCCGTGGGTGATCGGGCAGCCGGAATATAAGCCAAGGCGGATATCGGAGGCAGTCCGCACGCTGTTCCTGGTTCTCTCATACCAGCGCAGCTCGCCCTCTGAAACCCGGTCCCGCATACCGTTACCGGTGAAACATTCGATAAACGATCCGACTGCCGCCAGGCCGGGGTTTTCCGCCAGATAGCGCACCTGCTCGGCTATGCGGTGGGGATGGCTGAGATCGTCGGCGTCGTGCACGGCGATCCAATTTCCTCTCGCCCGCTCAATGGCCAGATTCAAGGCTGCCGCTGCGCCTGCGTTGTACAGCAAGCGGACCACTTTTACCCTGCGGTCGTCAATGCTTTGCAAAATTGCTCCGGTGGCGTCGGTGGAGGCGTCGTCAACAATAATCAACTCAAGGTCCCGGTATGTCTGCGCCAGGATACTATCGATTGCCTCTTGAAGATAGCGCGCCCCGTTATACACGGCCATAACCACAGAGACCAGCATGCTCCGCCGCCTTTCCCATCCTTTATCTTCTGCACCATCATATGTCCTGCGGCATGCCGGTGTTAAAAACCCCGGCAAACATCCTGCCCGGGGCACCATTTGCCAAACTATAAAATAATCTAACACTAAGTTAAAGCAGATCATGCTTCAGTAGCTATGTTTTTTTCCCTTTAGCGTAAGGCAAAACTCAACGCCGAGAGCAATAAGCGCTTAAGCCGATTTAAAGTAGACGGCCATGCCCCCACCGGCGGGGGCACCATCAGAAGGAGGAAAATAGTGCCCTTCCCAACTCCCTCTCCCCCCTTTGGAGGGAGAGGGCAGGGTGAGGGGGGCTAAATCCGGCTGCAACATTTTCTGAATAGCACAGGCTTTGAGTCAACCGTAACTAAAACATTAAAAGAGGGTGGTAATAGATGAAAGTGGACTACAGCATCGTGATCCCCACCTACAACCGGGGCGCCCAGTTGCTTTTAACCCTGGCCGCCTTTGAGCTGCAGACCTTTCCCCGCCACCGGTTCGAGATCATCATCGTTGACGACGGCTCTACCGACGACACCTGCCGGCTGCTGCAAGGATATAACGCGCCCTACGCGCTGCAGTTGATTGCGGAAAAAAGGCGAAGCGGGCCTGCCCGGGCGCGCAACCGGGGGATTAAGGCCGCCCGCGGCAGCCGGATCATCTTTTGCGACGCCGATTACCTGGTCCGCCCCGATTTTATCGAAATACACCACCGCTGCCACGTGCGGAAACCGAAAACGGCCTTTTCCGGGGTCCCCTACTGCTATGAACGCGTCTACACGCGCTATTTCCCCGATTTCTCGCCGTGGGAAAAAAAGCAGATGCAGCGAGTCCTGGAGAGAACGGGCTTATGGCAGGAGCGTTTTCTGGCGGATAACAAGGCGATCGATATCTTCACTCCGGCGGAGCTGCGCCGCGATTTCTCTATAGTCAACGGGGTCCGGGGCGGCAACCTGCTGCCTGCCGCGCTTAAAAAAGAATTTTTGCGCACCGATGTGGCGCCCTGGCTCCTCTTCATCACCCGCTGTGTCTCCGTGGAGAAGGAATACCTGGAGCAGGCGGGAGGCTTTAATGAACGGCTGGTCCGGGGAGCGGGGGAGGACTGGGAGCTGGGCTACAGGCTGCACCGGCTCGGGGTGGCTTTCCGCAGCATACCCCGTGTGACCGGCTTTCACCAGGAGCATCCGCACAGCTACCGCACCCCGGATCGCAATTTTATCCCTTTTTACTGTGTTCTCCAGGAAGAATTCGGTTGCACAGACCCCGAGCTGCTGCTCCTCTCGCTCTGGGAAAGCTCCGACGATCTGTGGCGCGAACTCCCCGCCTATAAAAACGCGCTGCGCCTGCTCCAAAAAAAAGAATTCCGGTCGCCGCGCGTCAAAGACGTGGCCGCGCTCCTGCTCAAGGCCTGCCGGCGCCTGGCCGGAGAGCCGGCGGAAAGGAACGGTTAAGCTGACCATGCTTGAGCTACTGGCTGCCGGCTGGGGTATTAAAAAGGCAAGCATTCACCCGATGCCTTCCTTATACGGCAAGGCGTGGCTGGTTTACGCGGAGCAAGGGAAAAAGTATGTCTTAAAAGAGCAGTTCGGGCACCTGTTAAAAGCGGAGCACGCGGTCCTGTTCTGTCTTGATGCGCAAAAAATGCCCGTTGCTGTGCCGGTGGCCACTGCAGGCGGGCGCTATCATGCGACCTTTGGAAAACGTTTCTATTGTCTCTACCCGTTTCTCCCCGGTGATGTGGTGAGCGATTACTTTACAGCAGGCGCCGAAAAGAGAGCCTATTTATTCGGGAAAGCGATCGGAAAGCTGCACCTTGCCCTGCGCAACTGCCGGCATCCGGCCTTCCCCGTGGTCGAGTGGGGGGCAATGGCGCCGGATTTGGCTGATTTGCCGGAGCAGTTTAAGTCAGCGCAGCTGGATTGCCAACACCTGGAAGGGGCGATCGCACGCTTTGCCGCGGAGTATGCTCCGCTGGCGGAAAGCCTGCCCCGGCATTTGACGCACGGCGATCTGCATCCCGGCAACATGCTGTTTCAGGGCGAAACCGTCACCGGTTACTTCGATTTTGAGATCGTGGCGCACCGGCCCCGGATTTACGACCCCGTCTACTGCGCCGCGGCAATGTTTCTCTTCGCCTTTCCCGACCCCGGGAAAAGCGAGCTCTGGCTCGACCTGCTGCCGGCACTGCTTAAAGGTTACAGCAGCGCCGGCAAACTCACTGAAAATGAAAGGCGCGCCGTCTTCCCGGTAATGCTGGCTTCCTTTTTATCCATGATCTCGGTTCATTGCCAGAACGGGGCGTTTACATACGCCGCTTTCATTGATAATGTCTTGGCCTGGATCCATGAAAACGAAGCCAGGATCAAACAAAAGGCTGCCGGGTTTAAATAACCGCTACCAGGAATGAGTGTAGTTTTCCTGCTCCGCGGTAAGGCTGTCGATGCGCACCCCCATGGCCTCCAGCTTTAGGGAGGCGACGCGGCGATCCAGTTCCGCCGGCAAGGGCAGCACCTGGTTGGGGAGGGGCTGCCCCTGCTCGCGCAGGTAGTTCATGGCCAGGAATTGCAGCGCGAAAGAAAGGTCCATGATCTCCGCAGGGTGGCCGTCCCCGGCCGCCAGGTTAACCAGCCTGCCCTCGGCCAGCAGGTAGAGACGGCGCCCGTCCTTGAGGCGGTATTCATCGATATTCTGGCGCGGCTGCCCGCAATGCTCGGCCATGCGGCTCAGCGCCTTCTTGTCCACCTCCACATCAAAATGGCCGGCATTGGCCAGCAGCGCGCCGTCTTTCATCCGCTCGAAGTGGGCCGCGCCGATCACCCCGCTGCAGCCCGTAACCGTAATAAAAATGTCGCCAAGAGGGGCGGCCTCGAGCATGGGCATGACGCGGTAGCCTTCTACCGCCGCTTCCAGGGCCCGCACCGGATCCGTTTCGGTCACGATCACCTGCGCGCCCAGTCCCGCCGCCCGGGCGGCCACGCCGCGGCCGCACCAGCCAAAACCGGCCACCACCACCGTTTTCCCGGCGATCAGCAGATTGGTGGTGCGCATAATCCCGTCCCAGACCGACTGGCCGGTGCCGTGCCTGTTGTCGAAGAGGTGCTTGCAGTAAGCGTCGTTCACCGCGATCACGGGAAAAGCGAGGACCCCCTCTGCCGCCATGGCGCGCAGCCGCTTCAGGCCGGTGGTTGTCTCCTCGGCGGCGCCCCGCACCTGCGGTAATAGATCGGGCCGCTCCCGGTGCAGCATGGCGATCAGGTCGGCGCCGTCGTCGATAATCAGGTTTGGGCCGGTGGCAATGGTGCTGCGGATATGATCGTTATACTCCTCTGCCGTGGCCCCGTGCCAGGCGAAAACCTCGATTCCTTCATCCGCCAGGGCCGCGGCTATGGCATCCTGGGTCGAAAGGGGATTGCTGCCGGTCACCGCCACCTCGGCGCCGCACTGCCGGAACACCTTAACCATGTAGGCGGTTTTCGCCTCGAGATGGATGCAGATGGCCATTTTGATCCCCTCGAAAGGCCGGGTTGCCCCGTATTTTTCTGCCAGGGCCTGCAAAACGGGCATATGCCGGCTGGCCCAATCAATGCGCCTGTGTCCCTCGGGAGCCAGCTCGGGATGGCGAATCTTGCTCATATCATTAACTGCCTCCTTTACAACTTGCCAGGGTGAGATTTTTTATCGTTATCCTTTTCAAACTGGAGACCTGAAAATCCTGCAAAAATAGAGAAACAAACACGGGGCGCGCGCGACTACCGGCGCCTTAATTTAAATTTCCGCCCCTTCGCCGTTCCTCATCATCCGGGCAGGCGGCTCCCCGGCAGCGGGACGCTTTCTGCGTCCGGTTTTATATTCCGGTTTGTATTTTACAACCGGCCTCTCCGGGCGGTTACCTTTCCGGGCAACTGGAAAAAATAATCCGGTACTAAAAGGATTTCCCACCGGGAGCAAGAAGATAAAAATACCCGGGTATGCTAACGTGCCCTGATCAAGTGGGAGGCGTCACTTCGCCACTAGCTAGAATGATGAAAATGTTGTCGTTTACAATTCCCTCTCAACCCTCTGGGGGGAGAGGGTCAGGGTGAGGGGGGCTGAATCCAGTAAACCGCGTGATAGCCGTCCCCCATGATTCCAACTTCTTAATATCATCCAGTATGCGGCGGTGATTATTGGTGCGGGCGTACGAAATTATCCTTAAAAAACGCAACGGCCTGGCCCTGACCGGGGCCGAGATCGACTACCTGATCAAGGGATATGCCGCCGGCTTGGTCCCCGATTACCAGATGGCCGCCTTCGCCATGGCCGTCTATTTCCAGGGCATGAGCAGGGAGGAAACCCTGGCCCTGACCATGGCTATGGTGCAATCGGGTGAGACCGTTTCGCTGGCTGACATTCCGGGGATCAAAGTGGATAAGCACAGCACCGGCGGGGTGGGCGATACCACGACCCTGGTCCTGGTGCCCCTCGTGGCCGCCGCCGGCGTGCCGGTGGCCAAGATGTCCGGGCGCGGCCTCGGCCATACGGGCGGGACCCTTGACAAGCTCGAATCGATCCCCGGTTTCCGCACCGATCTTTCCAGGGAGGAGCTTGCCGATCAGGTGCGGCGCATCGGTGCGGCGGTAGCCGGGCAGACCGCCAACCTAGTTCCCGCCGATAAGGCCCTTTATGCCCTCCGCGACGTGACCGCCACGGTGGACAGCCTGCCCCTCATTGCGAGCAGCATCATGAGCAAAAAGCTGGCCGCCGGCGCCGACGCCATCGTGCTCGATGTCAAGTGCGGCGACGGTGCCTTCATGAAGAATTTGGACGACGCCCTGGCCCTGGCCCGGGCCATGGTCGAAATCGGCCGCGGGGCCGGGCGCGAAACGGTGGCCATCTTGTCCGCCATGGAGCAGCCCCTGGGGCGCGCCGTGGGCAACGCCCTGGAAGTGGAAGAAGCGATCAAGACACTCCGCGGGGAGGGGCCGGCGGACCTGGAGGAGCTCTGCCTGGTTTTGGGCGGGCAGATGCTCTGCCTGGCTGGAAAGGTGCCGGACCCCGCCAGGGGCAGCGAACTGCTCAAGGGCCTCCTTGGCGGCGCCGCCTTAAACAAGTTCAAGGAGTTGATTGCCGCCCAGCACGGCGACGCGCGGGTGGCGGACGATCCCTCGCTGCTGCCCCAGGCCCCTGTCCGGCTGGAGCTCCCGTCGCCTGCCGCCGGCTTTGTGCAGCGGATCCGGGCGGAAAGCATCGGCCGGAGCGCCATGCTCCTGGGCGCAGGCCGGGAGACCAAGGAAGATGCCATTGACCCGGCCGCTGGCATCGTCCTGCTGAAAAAAGCCGGCGATGCCGTCAAGGCGGGCGAGCCCCTGGCGGTGCTGCACACCGCCCTCGATCCCGCCTCGCCGCGGGTGGAGCAGGCGCGGCGGATGGCCCTCGAGGCCTATGAGATCGATGCCGCCCCGCCGGCGGCCTCTAGCCTGATCCTGGGCGCGGTGGGCGCCTGAGCGGG
>JAAYGO010000262.1 GCA_012727685.1 Bacillota bacterium
CCCCTTATTCCCTTTTCTTTTCCCTTGTTCTTTCCCTTTTTCTCGTCCATATTCCAATTCTAGCATACTTATAATTATTTTTGTACTACAAAAAATGGTAAATGGTTGCCCTTTTGGGACAGCCCCGTGATTTTAGTGAAGGTGTTTCCTGCTTGCAAGGAGTATGGGGGTTAACCGTAATAAACTATTACGATATTTCAGCCTCCATAAACTCCTGCGTGCAAAGAGTATAGGGACTACCATATCCTGATGCGGCGCTTTAGGGATCCTTCACTGCGCTCAGGATGACATTAAGGGCACCCTGGGTATTTTGACCGCTACCATTTTCATACCCCTGCTGGCGCCCCTGCTGGCGGGGGCATGGGGGTTTATTCTGTATAAACGAGCTTTCATCGCTAGCGCTCGCTAGCACAGCAGTCGCAGTTTGGCGCCGCCTCCTGGCGCAACGCGGCCAGATCGGCGAAACGCCAGGTTGCTCCGCAGGCGGCGGCAAGGTCACAGCCCGTTTCCCAGCCCGCTTTGACCGGCGCCTTTGCCGCGGCATAGTTGCAGTGTATCCGGCCGGCGGCGCTGGTATAGGCTCCCTCTATTTCATGGGGCAGCGGGGCGGGAAAGACCACGTCCGCTCCCTCGGGCACCGCATCAAAAGTGGCACACTGCACTGCGAGGAAAACGACCCCTCTTAAGGATGCGCCGGGGTCCACTTTCCCGCAGGCAAAGAGCCCCTTGATCTTGCCGGAGGCAGCCGCCGCCAGAATCTTTTGCCGTTCCAGGCCTGCTTTGCCGGGCAGCGGGGCGCCGTAAACGGCGGCCGCCTCTTCCCGCACCGCTGCATCGGCTACCGGCCTAATACCGGGCAGCCAATGGGGTGTGCCGCCGCTTTCCAGGATGCCGCGGGCATTGCTCGCCGCGGAAAGCATGAGCAGGTTCCTTACACCCCGCGAGAGCTGTCCGGCAGACCGGGCCAGCGCCAGCAAGGCCTGCACCGCAGCGGTATCGGCCGCCTCCCAGAACGAAGGAGCAACCACTGTATAGCTGCGCTCTGCTTTAAGCAGCTCCGCCGCCTGCCGTAAAGCCTCCGCACTCACCCCCGCCGCCGCGGCCTGCTCTTCCAGCGCCGCGCCGGAGGCACCGGAAAGGGCGGCGGCAATCGCTTGCAGCAGCGCCGCTGCTCCGGCCGGACCGGGCTCAAGGCAGACCCTTACCCAGGCATTCTCGTCTTCCGCCGCCGGGCCGACCCGGACGATGGCCGCCCGGCCAAAACGGGCCGCCTGCTGGATCGCCATCTGCACCACCGGGATTCTCTCCGCCAGGTCCACACCAACCACCAGAATGGCCCCGGCTTGCTGCAGCTCTGCCATGGTCGGGCCCACAGCCCTGGGACCGGCGATTTCGCGGGCTGCTAAAACCGCTTCCACCCAGGCCGGTTCGCTCCCCAGGTCAATATTGTTCGTGCCCAGCACGCCGCGCGCCCACTTCTGCAGCACGTAAGCCTCTTCGTTGCTCGCTCGCCCGTCTCCGATGACAGCCAGGGCGCCCGCGCCGTAGTCTTCTTTTATTCTCAAGAAAGCCTCTGCCGTGCGCCGCAGCGCCTCCTCGTAGTCGATCTCGATCCAGTTGCCGTTCTCGCGCGCCAGGGGAACGGTGATCCGCTCCGCCTCCGGCTCCCTTACGCCAAACTTGCCCTTGCTGCAAAGCCAGGCCGCCTTTTCCCCCTCGCGGGGCACCGTGATCTTGAGCAGGCGGTCGCCGACAACCCGCCTTTCCAGGAGGCAGCCGAGGGAGCACTCGAAGCAAACCCCGGGGACCGTTTTCATCTCCCACTCCCGGCCTCCAGAGGCGCGCCCTTTTTCCAGGAGCGCCGCCACCGGGCAGACATCCACGCACTGGCCGCAAAAGATACAGCCGGCTTCCTCCAGGCTGCACTCCCGGCCGTCCCGCGCCGCGATGACCCGGGTATTGATTCCGTTCCCTGCCAGGGAAAAGACGGCGCGGCCCACGACAGAGCGGCAGACCTCGATGCAGCGCCCGCAGATGATGCATTTTCTTTCGTCCCGCTCGATATGCGGATTTTCATCGACGGCCGCAGACCCCGCTTCCCGCTCCAGTTGCTGCGGCAAGGCCGACTGGAGAGAATAAGCTTTCTCCTGCAGCTCGCAGGCGCCCCCCTTTTCACAGGTCAAGCAATCTTCGTATGGGTGGACCGCCAGAGCCATGGTTAAAATCTCCAGCCGCATCTCCCGCAGCAGCGGGGTATCGGTCTCAATCACCATTCCATCCCGCACCGGATTATCGCAGGCCGTGATCGGCCGGGGCAGTCCCTCCACTTCCACCAGGCACAACCGGCAGTGTCCCAAAGGCCTTAACCGGGGGTGATAGCAAAGTGTAGGAATCTGAATGCCGCTTTGCCGCGCGGCCTCCAGGATCGTCGTCCCTTCGTCCGCAAAAATCTGCTTGCCGTTAATCTTTAAACTAACATTTTTCATCTATTTTGCCCTCCCCTCGGTTAAAATACAGCCAGGCCCAGGCGCAGGCAGCAGGCGCAGCGATCCGCTTCCCGGAGCGCTTCCGGCGGCCCCTTAAAGCCCAGCTCAGCTTCGTTGAATCCACGCAACCTTGCGGCAACGGGCAGGCTCTCCTCTTCCTGCCGTTCCCTGCCGCCCACCAGGACCGGCAGCACGGCGGGATTATAGACCCCCGCCTGCTCGAGGAACTGCTCCATCTCTCTCTCGGGGGGCAATGCCGCCTTGCCGGTGCGCAGGTAAGCGTCAATGGCCTGCGCCGCCTTGTTTGCGCTGGCGATCGCTTCGATCACCGTGCGGGCACCGAGGACGGCATCGCCCCCGGCAAAGATGCCCGGCGCGCCCGTGGCCATGGTCTTCGGGTCGGCCACAATCGTGCCCCGGCGGCTCAGCTCGATCCCGCTCTCCGGGGAAATAAAGGAAAAGTCGGCCACCTGCCCCGTTGCCGGCACGACCATATCCACATCCAGAATAAATTCCGAACCCTCCACCGGCACGGGGCGGCGCCGCCCGCTGCTGTCGGGTTCTCCCAGCGCCATGCGGATGCATTCCACCCCGGTGACCCGGCCGCCCTCAGCCAGGATGCGGGTCGGGTTCGACTGCAGGACAAACTGCACTCCTTCTTCCTCCGCGGCGACGATCTCCTCTTCATTGGCCGGCATCTCCGTCCGGGAGCGCCGGTAAATCAGGTAAACATCTTTAATCCCGAGGCGCAGCGAAGAGCGGGCGCAGTCCATGGCCACGTTCCCGCCGCCGATTACCGCCACGCTCCGCCCCAGCTCAGGGGGCTCGCCCAGGTTGATCCGCCGCAGGTACTCCACCCCCGGCATAAATCCTTGATAGCCGGCGTCTTCACCTTCCACGCCCATGCGGCCGCTTTTATGTAGGCCGGTGGCGATAAAGACGGCCTGATAGCCTTCGCGCTGCAGCTGCTCCAGGGTCAGGTCCGTTCCGATCCGGGTGTTCAGCTTGATTTCCACCCCCAGGTCCTTAACCAGCTCAATTTCCCCGTTTAAAATATCGCGGGGGAGGCGGTAGCTGGGGATGCCCACCGCCAGCATCCCGCCGGCAACGGGCAGGGCCTCAAAGATGGTGACCTTGTAGCCCCTGCGCGCAAGCTGGTAGGCGACGGTCAGGCCGGCCGGTCCCGAGCCCACTACCGCCACCCTGGCCGCCTCGGCCTGCGGTGCCCCTGCCGCTCCGGGCAGTACCCGGGCGCCGTTATGGTCGGCGTAATCGGCCACGAAACGTTTCAAAACCCGGATCGAAAGCGGTGCATCAACGGTCTGGCGGTTGCAATTCGCCTCGCAGGGATGGACGCAGACCCGCCCGAGCACCCCGGCCAGGGGTGTCTTCTCCCGGATAATGGCCAGGGACTCTTCGAAGAACCCTTCCTTGATGCAGCGTATATAAGAGGGTATATCAATGTGGGCCGGGCAGCCGTTGCGGCAGGGCGCCGTTAAAATCGAACGGTAGTCATAATCCCCGGCCACAGGTCGTTCTTTTTCGAGGTAAGCAGTAAAGTGGTCCTGGAAATATTCCAGGGCATGCAGCAGCGGCAGCGGCGATGATTGGCCCAGTTCGCACAGCGAACTTTCCTTCATCACCCGGCCGATCCAGGCCAGGGAGTCAATTTCGGCGCGATTGCTCCTGCCGGCCGTGATGCGGGCGAGGCGATCGGCGATCAGCTTGCTGCCGACACGGCAGGGGATGCAACGCCCGCATGATTCCCGCTGCACCGCCCGGAAATAGTTTTCTAATATTTCCACGACATTGATCTCCGGATCAACCACTACCAGGCCGGACCAGCCTACAAAAACCTTCAAATCCGTTCCGCCAATCTGATCCGGCAGGTGCAGTTCTTCCAGATCGATCCGTGCCGCGTGATCCTTGTTCCGTTCATCAATGATGGTCCCGTTCCAGCTACTAAAAAGTACTTTAGCCATTTTTCTCTCTCCCCTAACGGAAATTCAAATCTAAGAAGCGGTCATGGCCGCGTCACCTTTTTTGATGAGCCCCCCTTCCTCAGCCAAATTAAATTGATCACATTATTCTGAATACGAGATTCAATTAGTAATAACTTCGCCATATTTCACAGGTAATCCTGTTTGTCTATTTTCATTTTTTTAAATTTGAGCTTTAATTTCTACTTTATGCCTGCCCAGGAAAATGGAAAGGTTTTTCTGCCAGCCTTCAGCCGCCCCCCCGGCGGCCGGAGCGTGCCGCCAGCACCGCCAGCCCCACCGCATTATCGCCGGAAAAACGGGGTTCGGCACAATAAAACGGCAGGGGCTCAAGCCCTTCGGCCAACCGCGCCCTGATAAAGGCGTTGGCTGCAACCCCGCCCACCGCCAGCACGGCCTGGTAGCGCCCGGCAAAGCCGGGCACTGCGCGCGCCGCTTTGCTGAGCGAATCGGCGATACAGGTTTCCACGGCCCGGGCCAGCTTCGCCCCCGGGCAGCCTCTGGCGAGAAGGCGCCGGGCATGGCTCTCCGGACCGGAAAAGCTGACCGCGCTCCCCTTGACCGCCAGCGGCAGGGTCACGGTGCCGGCTTCAGTTACCTGAGCTGCTTCCCGGGCCAGGCTCTCCAGGTGTGGCCCGGCGGGAAAGGGGAAGCCCAGGGCCACCCCGATCCGGTCAATGAACTGCCCGGCGTTCAGATCGGCGCTGCCCCCCACCCGCTCGATCTGCAGCGCGCCGCAATTCTGCTCCTCCACGGCCAGGATCTCCGTGGTGCCTCCCGAGAGGTGCAGCACCAGGTAACGTCCCGGCGCCAGTCCGGCCGACCATAATCCGGCGGCCACGTGGCCCTCCTGGTGCGAGCGGGGCATAAAAAAAAGGCCCAGCGATTGCGCCAGGAAGAGGCCAAAGGCCTCGCTCACTTTAAAAACCGGCATATACGAGCCTTCCAGCGGCCGGGGCTGCGTGGCAGCAGCCACCCCGGCCGGGGTCGCCAGCTTTAGCCAGGAGGCGCCTTCAGCCCAGAGGCGCGGCAGGTTCTGCAGGTGGGTAAAAACCGCCTCCGATTGGCGCAGCCCCAGGCCCCCTTTGCCTACCGGCAAGGGAAGCCTTTTTTCCCACAGCAAGCGCTCCGCCTGGTCGACCAGCGCCAGGGAGGTGGTGTAGGCCGATGTATCCAGGCCAATAAATATCCGCTCAACTTTCCCTGTCAATTTCCCTGCCCATTTCTTTAGCAGCGGCCTCTCCCGCGGCCCGGTCCAGGACCCCGTTGATAAAGGCGACCGAGTCATCGCTGCCGCCGTATTTCTTCGCCAGCTCCAGCGCTTCGTTGATGGCCACGGCATTGGGAATATCGGGCCGGTATAAAATTTCAAAAAGGGCCAGGCGCAACAGATTGCGATCCACTGCCGGAAGGCGGTGCAGCTCCCAGTTTTTCAGGTGCTTGCAGATTACCCGGTCCAGCACTTCCCTGTATTGCAGAGTCCCCTCCACCAGCTCTTCAATAAAACGTTCTTCTTCCGGCAAAAATGTTAAGCCTTCCCGGGCATAGCGCAAGGAGGGTTGGGGTTTCGACTTTCCTACATCCACTTGAAAAAGCGCCCGAAAGGCGACCTCGCGGGCCAGACGTCGGCTCAATTGACCTCCCTCCACCTTATAAAGCAATCAGGAATCTGAAAAAACACAAAGCTTGCCCCACAAGAGACGATGGCGCTCGTTACGGGCAGGCTTCGCCGCTCCGGTTCTTCTTATTATCCCTTAAAATTATAAACCGCACGCGTAAAATGGGCAATCCCTGATTTAAGCGACGGCAACTCCGTAGCCGGTTTAATATTTTCCACCAGAGGAAAAGAGCCGCTCCAGCAATTTTTTCAAACCACCGCTTAAATCCAGACGCCAGCCGATAATAATGCCGAGGGCAACACAAAAAAAGACAAAGACAGCCCACCAGAACCCCATCGTGTACACCAGGAGGGCGAAGATCAGGCCCACCAATCCGCCCAGCACCTTGCCCCAGTGCTTGCTCATCATGGTCCACCAGTTTAAATCAGATATTGTGCCCGCCCCCTTTCAACTGCGCTCAGGCTCTTTTTTTTATGGGAACCTGATCCAAGACAATGTTCTCGACCAGGACCTTGACCTCGTGGACAATAATCCCGGTAATCTCCTCCACGTAATTCTTCACATTCACCTGCAGGCCGTTAACCAGCTCCGGCAGTTGCAGGTCCGGCATCACCTTAATTCTGACCTGGATGATCAAGCCGTCAGGGGAATAGCTCACCCGCCGGCCGTTATCCTTGACACCCTGGGTCTGCTGCACCACCCGCAGAACCATATTCTCGATGGCGGTGATGGTGATGCGAATCTCTCCGTATTCGCTGGTCTGCAAAATTGTCTCGGGCAGAGCCGGCTTCGACGGGCGCAGCCCCAGGGATAAAAACAAGACGGCAATCACGATCAAGCCTGCCCCCGCCGCCGCCAGGACAGGCCGATCCAACATTTTTACCAGGCTTGTCCCGTAATCCGGCACCAGGTTTAATCCCAGGGCCAGAGCATACAAGCCCCCTGCCGCAAACAGCAACCCCAGCAAAACCAAAACCACTCGTGCGCTTCCCTTCATGATCTGATCCGGCCCTCCTTATTCAGTTGCATCCCTTCCCGCATGCACCCTTTGGGCTTGAGCTACGCTTGCCGCTCTCCCCTACTTAACGGTAATTTCACCCTCTTTATCGCCGCTTTCCTTATCCTTGTGCGGGAAACTCACACCCTGGACATGAACATTGACCTGCAAAACGTTCAGTCCGGTCATCCTTTCAACCGCCCTTTTAACATTCTCCTGTATTTCCCAGGCAACATCAGGGATCCGTATCCCGTATTTGACGATAATAAAGATATCGATCTTGGCCTCTTCCGAACCGACTTCCACCTTAACGCCCTTGGCGAGGTTGCGGCGCCCCAGCACTTCGGCGATGCCGCCGGCAATACCCCCGCTCATGGCCGCCACACCTTCCACTTCCACCGCGGCCAGCCCGGCGATCACGGCGACAACATCATCGGCAATGCGAATCGCTCCCAGATCGGACGGCAGCGACCTGACTTCTTCTGAACACATAGATTACCCTCCCATTTTGTCATGTTCTCTGGACAATCTTAATTATACCAAAGAGTGGCATGCAATTAAACACCGTTACAGGATATTTTTTCAAGCATCAGCCGGCGATCACTACAGCCATACCCTTTGATTTCACGGCCTGGCGATGACCTGTACTTCTTCCCGGTCAATCCCGACGATTCCCGCCACCGTTTCGGTGACCTGGACGAATTCCCGTTCACTGAGCTCAGCCTGCTTAACCATCACCGAGGCCACGCGATTCTGGAAAAAAAAGATGGCGTCGGCAAAACCCTGCGCTTTAAGCACATTTTCAATCATCAGCTCCTGCTCCATGAGATCGACGATGGAAAGGAGCAGGGCTTCCGCTTCGGCCTTGGCCTCCGGGCTGGCATTCTCATTGTTGATGACCCCTTCCAGCATCTCTATCTCCTGGGCCCTGACCCGATCCCGCTGCAGCCGGTACTCGGCGAAAAAAGCGCCGCTTTCAACTGACCCCGGGTCTCCCGGGGCAAGCTCGGCGATGGCGCCGACAGTCTGCAGCTCGTCATCGGGCAGAATCTCGTGCCCCTGCTGCATCTCCGTCTCGCGGCCGGCAATGGCCCAATAAGTAGCCCCGCACAGCAGCAGGACAAAAATCAGCCATAATAGTCTTTTATACTTGCGCATGCTCTCCCTCTCCTTTTTTAGAATCGGCACCCCCGTGCCGCAAGCCGGCCTGTTTAGCCCCGCGGCAGCACCGTGATGCGGTGATACGGCAAATCGAGCACCGCCCGCAGCGCTTCCACGACCTGCGCTTTGACAGCAGGATCCTCGACCCCGCCGGCAATCACCATGGCGCCGCGGTAACACGGCTGGCTCTCCGCGACCACCAGTGGCAGCTCCCTCCCCTGGGCGTCGCGCAAGATCACATGGGTCTCCCGCCTGGTTACCTCCCCGATCTCCCGCTGAACGCCGCTGCCGTCCCCCTCCACCGTCTGCTTCTCGGTATGCTCCTGGTCAACAACCAGCTCCTGGCGACCCGAACTTTCAAGGGTAATATAGACGCTGACATGGTTTACCCCGTTAATTTGCTCGAGCATGGTTTCCAGTTCTTTCTCCAGCGATGATTCCGCCGCTGCTCCTTCCGGGGCTCCGGCGATAGCCCCATTGAGCGCCCCCTCCCGATCCCGGTTCCGGGTGCCGGTATCAAAGCACGAATTAAAGCTGAGCAAGGCGATGCCCAGGAGCAAAAGCAACAGCAGCTTGGGGGTGATTTTAGAATCGGTTAATTCCCGGAAATATTTTTTAAGCCGCTCCACCCACGCCATAGCCGTAAACCGCTCACCTCGCTTTTCATTCCACCACCGTAACGGTAACGATTCCCGGGGCAAGCTGCAGCCGCTCCGCCAGGGCCCGCTCCAGGGCGGCCACCCGCTGCCGCTGCGGCTCATCTACCGCCGCCCCATCGTCGGCGCCGGGCTCCGTCGGTTCCATGGTTACCGGATCGACGCGTACCGCTTCAACCTCGCCGCCTGCTCCGGCCGCCGCCTTTTTTACCGCCACCTTGAGCCGGTAGAGGTCCCCGTAGCGAGCATGCTCCGGATCATCTTCAAGCATCAGCTCCATCTCCACCAGGCTCCAGAGCCCTTCCTGCTCCACCTCGCGGCGCACCGCCTCCTCCAGGAAAGCGGTATAGAGCGAAAGGGCCTGTTTCCGGTTAAACCTTAGAAGCTGTTCACGGGTAGCATCCGCTCCCTGCGGGGCTATCAGCGCCGCGGTCGGCACCGCTTCAAAATAAGCGGGCACTTTCCCTAAAAACACATTGATGGCGCCCACCACCAGCACCACCACGATCAACCCGGTGACCAGGCGGATATAGCGCTGGAAATGTCCCTGGGGCAGGAGCATTTCCAGCAGGAGATTCACAAACACGATCAGGACCAGGTTGCGGGCAAGGTTGCCGCAGATTTCGAGCATGCCGGTGACCTCCCGTTGGCTTAACGGAACATGATGGCAATGTTGCCGGCGCCCACCACCACCGTCACGGCCAGGAAAAAGATAACCGAAGCGGCGGCCAGGGCGCCCACCAGCAAGACCAGGCTGTTGCCCATGGTATTGACCGCCTCCCCGAGGCTGCTTTCGCCGAGCGGCTGAATCAGGGCGCCGCTCAACTTGTAGATGACGGCCATGGCTGCCACCTTGAGCAAAGGGAAGAGGGTAAACAGCAGCAGCAGCACCACCCCGGCAAGGTAGATCCCGTTCTTAAGCACGATCGATGCCCCCGCCACCGTCTCCACGGCGTCGGATAGCATTTTTCCCACTACCGGCACGAAGGTGCCGGTCATATACTTGACCGTGCGCATGCTCACCGCGTCTGCCACCGTGCCGGCCGTCCCCTGGACAACGAGGATGCTGACAAAAATGGTCATCGCCAGGCCGGTCCCCCAGATGCTTAAATCCCGGAAAAAATCAGCCAGCTTACCCACTTTAAAATGGGGTGAAAAATGATTGGCCAGGCCAAGCACGGTCGCCAGCAGGATCAGGGGAACAATCACGTTCCTGATCGCCGTGCCAAAAAAGCTAATCCCGAAAATCACCATCGGGTGCAGCATCGCCTGCGAAGCCAGGCTGCCCTGGGCGGCCAGCAGGGCCAGCAGGGTGGGCAGCATGGCCAGGGTAAAGTCGGTCATGCTGTTGACACTGCTGTTCACCGTGGCCAGGGCGGTGCTGAAACTGCGCAGGCAGATCCCGATCAGGACAATGAAAACAATGCTGCGGGTCAACGTGGCCACCTGTTCCCGCTCGAAAGCGCTTTCCAGGTTTTTTAAGAAGGCCGCGGCTACGGCCAGCAGCAACAATTGCCCCATCAGCTTCAGGTGAAGGCCGAACTCGCCCATCACAAAGCGGCCCAGGCCGGTCATGATCCGGCCCGGCTCCAGGACTGTCTCTCCCTCCGGCAGCCGTTCGATCAGGTCGCGCCAGTAGAGACCCGGCAGGTATTCCCGCACTTCCTGATCCAGCTCCGACCAGTAACGGTCAAAAAAGCTTAAATCGAGCTCCTCCTGCAGCTCCTGCACCAGCTCCTGCGGCGCGGCGGCGACAGAGGCGCTGCCGGAAACGATGACCGCCGCAAGCACACAGGCGGCCCATTGCTTAGCTTTGCCCGCCATCTTATCCACTCGCATATTGAATTTTTTTTCACGGCAGCAAGAGCAGGATGCTCTCCATGATCTCCATCACAATCGGCACCGCCATCACCAGGATGATCACCTTGGCGGCCAGTTCGATCCGCGAGGCAATGCTGCCTTCGCCGGCGTCCCGGCATGCCTGCGCGCCGAATTCGGCCAGGTAGGCGATGCCGATCACCCGTAGCAGGGTCTGCAGGTAGACCAGGTTAATGCCCGCCCCCACGGCGGTTTCGGTGATCGCCTGGACCGCCCCCGCGATCCGGTTAATTACCAGGAGCATGATCACAACCCCGGCCACCAGGGAAACCTGCATCGCCATTTCGGGGCGGTACTCGCGCAAGATGATGACCAGCACCGTAGCGATCAATCCTAATCCCACTACCTGCAGAATTTCCATAAAGGTTGGACAACCCCGCTTGTTTAATTAAAAGAGGTTAAAGATCGTTTTAATGCTGGTAAATAGTTCATTGATCAACTGCAGCACCATCAACAGCACGATCACCACCCCGACCAGGGTCAGCATCTGGGCCTGCTCCTGTTTTTCCGCCTGCTTCAGGACGATATTTAAAACCGAGATGAAAATGCCGATCCCCGCAATTTTAAACAAGAGGTCAATATTGACACCGCCCACCCGAGTCCCCTCCGTTTTTAAAGCAAGAGAATAACCATGGCCGCTCCGCCGAGATAACCGAGATAACGCCACAGCTTTGCCCTGCGGTTGTTGTCGTCCCGCGCCCCCTCCAGGGCCAGTTCCAGGCGGCGCTCGGTTAACCGGATCTGCTGCAGCTGTCCCTCCCGCTCCCTTGCGCCGAGGGAGACGCCTAGTCCCTTGATGATTTCCCGGTCAGCCGGGGTAAAGCTGCTGGCGGGGTAAATGCGGCGCACCGCCTCGCACCAGGCCTCGCCGGCGCTCAGCTCCCGGTTGCCGGCAAGGGTCTCCGCGGCCAAGCGGTAAAGATCGCGGATTGGCGGGGCGCACTGGCCGCCCACCGCCTGAAAGGCCTCCGGCAGAACCGAGCGGGCAAAAGAGATTTCTTCGGCGAGCAGTTTGAGCGATTGCTGAAACTGCTGCAACTGGTTGACCCGCTGGGCCAGCCGGCGCGCTTTCAGCTCGCCGTAGGCAGCCGCCGCCGCCATAACACAGGCGGCGCCGGCTGCTTTAAGCACCAGGTCGATCATTTTGGCCCCCTTCAAGCCAGCTTTCAAGCGTTATAATGATTGCTTCTGCCCATGAAAAGAGCGCCGCCGGTGCGGCCCTTACACGGTTACCGGTTCAGCAAAGCTTTAACCGCACCGGTAATGGACCTTGCCGCTCCGCGGGTCAATGATCTGTTCCACCGTCCCCACCCCCCGGCTGCGCCCGAGAAAGAGCACCCGTTCAAAAACCTGCATCTGCAGCAGCCTGCGCAGCCCCGGCCTGGACTGCAGCTCCGCCAAACTGCCGGCATGGGCGGTGGCGATGACCGCCACGCCGGCATGGAGCACCTCTTCGATGGCTGCGGCATCGGCTTCGCTGCCGATTTCATCGGTGACCATGACCTCGGGCGCCATGGAGCGGAGCAGCATCATCATCCCTTCCGCCTTGGGACAGGCATCGAGCACGTCGGTGCAGAAGCCCACATCAAGCTGGGGCAGTCCCTGGAAGGAACCGGCAATTTCCGAACGCTCATCCACAATGGCGACCTTAAAGGCGCGAAAGCCCAGCTCCGGCGCGCCGCTGCCGAGGCAGCGGGCCAGGTCCCTTAAAAAGGTGGTTTTTCCCCCCCGCGGCGGGGAGATGATCAGCCCGTGCCTCACCCGCTGCCTGTGATAATCGACAAAGTAAGAGACATACGGCAGCGCCGCGCCAATCACTTCCCGGGCGATGCGGTAATTCAAGCCGGTGATGTGCTTCAGCCGCGCCACGCGCCCCTCTTCGAGGACCGCCTGGCCGCACAAGCCCACCCGGTGCCCGCCGGGCACGGTCAGGTAGCCACAGCGCAGCTCCTGCTCAAAGGCATAGAGCGAAGAGCTGCTGATTAGCTGCAAAGCCCGCTCCAGGTCGGAGCGATCCGGCTTATAAGCCTGCTCCGGCTTAACCGCCGCCCCGCTGGCGGCGAGAAAAAGATCGCCGGTCCGCCCGTGCAGAGCCAGCGGGCGCCCCAGCCGCAGCCTGATCTCTTCCGCTTCGTCCCAAAGGGGCAGGGGAGAGCGGTCGATCATCTCGCAGATCCGCTGCGGCAAAAAGTTGCGGACCTGTTCCCGGGGTGTGGCACTTTGAGCGGCCATGGCCATCTATCTCCTTCAGCGCAACCTGGCGATGCTTGCCTTCTTCTCTCCAGCCCTATACCTGTAAGCCCGTTTACATGCATGCCCCCATGCATGCAAGCCCGTATTCATGTATATGAAACGCTGCGGGGCGATATTATTAAAAGAAAGCAAGGCATAAAAAAACGCCCGGCATTTAAATCGTGCCAGGCGCCTTCAGCGCTGTATGAAAGCGAATCAATAAACCGCTATGGGGACAGCCCCGGTTGCAGAAATGGGGAAGCTTAGTCTTCCTGCTTTTCCCCTTTAGCTTCTTCCTTTTTTTCTCCTTCTTCGTCGTCGAAGGGCTCTTCAAGTTCCCAATCGTCGTCGATCAAGACTACTTCGCCGCATCCCGGGCAGGTTACCTCGATGGAACTATCCTGGTCCAGCAAATCTTCAGGGACGACGACAACTTCCCGGCAGTTGGGGCATTCTACGGAAAAACCGCCTTCGAAATCTTCATCATCGTCATCCTCTTCATCATCAAAATCATCATCTTTCTCGTAAAAATCCTCTTCCAGCTCGGTCAGGTCTTCGTCAATCGCCTCCGTATACTCGAAAAGCTCATCGTAGTCAGTTCTGAGCTGTTCCAGCTCGTCGGCGAATTCCTCGAGAATATCGATGACCTTTTGCAAGATCTTTTCTTCCTTGCTCTCTTCACCCAGTTCCAGTCCTTCGGCCAACCCTCTGAGGTAGGCCACCCTTGCTTTAAAATCCTCCGCCATTGACAATGCCTCCTTTCGGCTTCCAGCCTTATTCACTAAACCCGCTCGAGATATTGACCGCTCCGGGTATCTACCCTGATGATATCGCCGGTATTGATGAAAAAGGGCACCTGCACGACCAGGCCGGTTTCCAGGGTAGCCGGCTTGGAGCCGCCTGCAGCGGTGTCACCCTTCACCCCCGGCTCCGTTGCCGTCACCTTAAGTTCCACGGTGTTGGGCAACTCGACGCCGATCACCTTGTCCTGGTACATCACGACGTTCAACTTCTCATTTTCCTTCAGGTATTTGACCGCATCCCCCATCTGTGCTGCGGAAAGGGCCATTTGTTCATAGCTTTCCAAATCCATCAGGTAATACTCTTCGCCGCTGTTGTAAAGATATTCCATTTCTTTGCGCTCCAGGTGCGCTCGCGGCACCTTTTCGCCGGCGCGGAAGGTGCGCTCGGTAACCGCTCCGGTCCGCAAGTTCTTCAACTTGGAGCGGACAAAAGCCGATCCCTTGCCCGGCTTGACATGTTGAAATTCCACCACGGTGTAAATGTCGCCATCCAATTCGATGGTCAGCCCGGTGTGAAAATCATTGGTTGAAATCATCGTTCTACACCTGCCTTTGTTATGCGGTAAGTTATACGATTATCAGTTCCCGGGGACTGTGGGTCAGCAATTCAGCCCCCTCTGCGGTGAGCAAAACCATATCTTCAATGCGCACGCCGCCCCAACCGGGAATGTAGATCCCCGGTTCCACGGTGATAACCATCCCCGGCTGCAGCACCGTTTTCGAAAGGGGGGCAAGGCGAGGTTCTTCGTGCACCTCCAACCCTAGCCCGTGCCCGAGTCCGTGCCCGAATTGCTCGTCAAAACCCGCCTCCTTGATCAGGTTCCGGGCCAGCGCATCTATCTCCCGGCCGGTCATCCCCGGGCGGATCCGGGCCCGCGCTTCCTGCTGCGCCTGCAACACGACCTCGTAGACGCGCCGCTGCTGTTCATCCGGTTCGCCCAGACAGACGGTGCGGGTAATATCAGTACAGTATGCGTCAAAAACGGCGCCAAAATCCATGGTAAGCAGTTCGCCGGCAGCCAGTTGCTTGGAGCTGGCCGTACCGTGCGGCATGGCACCCCGCGGTCCGGAAGCGACGATATAGCGAAAAGACGCTCTGGACGCCCCCCGGCGGCGCATGAAATATTCGAGCTCCAAAGAAAGCTCCTGCTCGGTTACTCCCGGCTTGATCATGGTCAAGATATGCGCAAAAGCCGCGTCTGTTACTGCGGCGCCCCGGCGCAGAATGGCCAGTTCCTGCTCATCCTTGATCATGCGCAGCTCTTCCACAAGGCCGGCCAGCGGCTTCCAGGCCACGGAGGTGCCTTGTGTGAGTTCGCTATAAAGGGCGTAGGTCAGATCATTTTTTTCAAAGGCGACCTGCCGCCATCCCGTTTCGTCCAGCAGCGGCGCCAGGCTCTGCGCCAGGTTCTCCTTTGCCTTGCGAATTTCAAAGTCCGGAGCCTGCTGCGAGGCCTGTTCCAGGTAGCGAAAATCGGTAATTAAGAAGGCCTGCTCCCGCCCCACCAGCAGGTAGCCGCTGCTGCCGGAAAAACCGCTGATATAGCGCCGGTTGGCCGGCTGGCTGATCAAGATCGCCTCCAGGGAGTGTTCCGCCAGTTTTTCCTGCAAACGTTGTAATCGCTTGTTCAAAGATAATTCTCCTTCCGCTGATGCCGATAAAGAGGATTATGCCTGCTGCCTCACATGCATCGAACTTAACCTCTTTTTTTCCTCCTGCTGCAGTATCTTTACCAGCGCCTCCAGGCCCAGCAGGTAACCTTCCGGGCCGAGGCCGCAGATCACGCCGCGGGCTAGCGGAGAGATCACGGAGTGATGCCGGAACGGTTCCCGGGAGAAGATATTGCTGAGGTGCACCTCCAGCACAGGCAGGGCGGCGGCCGCCAGCGCATCCCGCAGCGCATAACTGTAATGGGTCAAGGCGGCGGGATTGATCAGGATGGCGGCGTAGACGCCGGGGGCCTGCTGGATGCGCTCGATGAGCGCCCCTTCGTAATTGGACTGGAAACAGTCCACCGCCACGCCGAGGGAGGCGGCGCGCTGCTGCAGCGATGCGTTAATTTCCTGGAGAGTGGTTGACCCGTACACCGCCGGCTCCCTGCTCCCGAGCAGGTTCAGGTTTGGCCCGTGCAAAACCAGTATTCTCTTCTCCGCGCTCTCCACCAGGACAGCCCCCTTCGGACTCACCTAAATAACATTCCCTGATCAAAGGCTTAATTCCTGCCGCTGCAGGTTAATTTTTCATGCCCAGATGGGAAATGATTTCCCCGGACACCGCGGCGGGGCTCTTTCCGGTCGTATCGACCGCCAGGTGATGGCGGCGGTAAAAGGGCTCCCGCTGCTGCAGCAGGCTGGCAACCCGCTCGCGGGCGTCGGGAACGCGCAGCAGGGGGCGATCGTCGCTGCGGGCGGTGCGCTGCAGAATGGCGTCTACGGACGCGGTCAGCAAAACGATCACGCCGTGTTTCTCCAGGGAGGCCATGTTGGCCTCGCGGAGCACGACCCCTCCTCCCGTGGCCACCACCAGGGTGCCGGGCGGCTGGCGCTCCAGCCCGGCGACAACCTCGCTCTCCCGGTCCCGAAAATATGTTTCTCCAAAGCGGTCAAAGATAACCGGTATGGACATGCCGGTCAGCTCTTCCACCAGCGTGTCGGTGTCGAGCAGGCGGCGCTTCAAGCGCCTGGCCAGGATCCGCCCCACGGCGCTCTTCCCCGTGCCCATAAAACCGGTCAGGATGATGTTTTTTTCACGAACGTCGATCTTGCCAACCACCTTTCAATTTTATAATCGTCGCTACCAATCAGGCGGCTCGCTGGAAATCCGGACTCTGCCGGTAGCCGGGGTGACGATCACGTAAAGGCTCTCTCCCCTTTCATTTTTTAAACCCACGCTGCCCCCCTGGTTGGGCGCCCCGGAGCGGTAGAATTTTAACGTGTAGATCCCCTCCCCGGGGAAGTTTATGGAACGGAAGGTGATTCCGGGCGGCAGTTTTACATCGATCTTCTTGCCGGAGGCATAGTCTCTAATTCTATAATCAAAATCAGTGCCATATTTATAAAAAACAATTTCACTGGTTAAGCCCGAGGTGATGGCCGCCTGCTGGACGCGCCGCATATCCTGGGCCAGCCGATGCGCGGCGGTCTCCAGGGTCCCGGCTGCAGCCCAATGGGCCAGGGCCGGTACGGCCAGGGCGGCGAGCAGGCCGAGGATGGCGAGCACGCACAGCAGTTCAATGACGGTAAAAGCCGGAGAAAATTTCTTTCGCTTCCCGGGGCAAACCATCTTTATCCTCCCATCCGCCCCGTACTATCCCGCCGCAGCGGCCCCGCCCGGATTAGCGCCGGAGGTAATGGACAATCTCGGCGTAGCTTTCATCCTCCGTGTCGATCACGCTGCTGAATACGGTCCGCGCCACTTCCGGCAGGGTGGTGACGCCGTTTTCAATGCAGCGCAGCCCGATTTGCAGGAGCGGGACCATGCCCTGCGCCACCGCTTTTTCATGCAGTTGATGGGCAGGAGCGCCCGCCATGATCAGCTGGCGCAGCTCGCGGTTCAGCAGGAGCAGCTCCTGGATGCTGGTCCGGCCGCGATAGCCGGTCCGGTTGCAATATTTACACCCCTTTCCCCGGGTCAGCTCTGCCGGGGCTTCCTTCCCAAAGAGGCGCCGAAAGAGCTGGCGCTCTTCGGCAGGCAGGCGGTAGGGCTCCGCGCAGCGGGGACAGATCATCCGGACAAGGCGCTGCGCCACCACACCGGCCAGGCAGGCGGTAATCAGGTAGTTTTCCACCCCCATGTCGATCAGGCGGGTGATCGCCCCGGCGGCGTTGTTGGTATGCAAAGTACTCAAGACCAGGTGCCCGGTCAAGGCAGCCTGGACGGCGATTCTCGCCGTCTCCGGATCGCGGATCTCTCCTACCATGATGATATCCGGATCCTGGCGCAAAATAAAGCGCAGGGCCACGGCAAAGGTCAGGTCAATGCGCGGATTGACCTGGATCTGATTGATCCCCTCCAGGCGGTACTCAACCGGATCTTCCACGGTAATGATATTGTCCGCGGGACGGTTGAGATAATGCAGCGCCGAGTAAAGGGTGGTGGTTTTGCCGCAGCCGGTCGGCCCGGTCACCAGGATCATGCCGTAGGGGTTCAGCAGCAAACCGTGAAAGGCGCGGTAATTCTCCGGGGTAAAGCCCAGTTTTTCCAGCGGCATGATCACCCGCTCTTTTTCCAGCAGCCGCAGCACAACCTTCTCGCCATGGATCGTGGGCATGGTCGAGATGCGTAGATTGATCTCTTTGCCACCCGCCTGGTAAACGAGATTGCCGTCCTGCGGCAGCCGCCTTTCGGCGATATCCAGGTTGGCCATCACCTTGACCCGGGAGACGATCAAGGCCTGCGTTCCCTGGGGATAGGGCATCAGGTCATGCAAAACCCCGTCAATGCGCATGCGCACGCGCAGCCCCGCCGCCGCCGGCTCAAGGTGGATATCGCTGGCGCCTTCATCCACCGCCCTGCGGATGAGGGCATCCACGATTTTTACGATGGGGGCCTCTTCCACCATGGAGCGCAGCGCGGTCAGATCATCGGCAGCGGCGCCGCCATCATTCTCCGCGGCCCGCTCCGGCGGCATATCCTCTACCCCATAATACTGGTTGATCATGTAGTTGATGGCGCTTTCGGAGGCGAGAACCGGTTCCACTTCGAGGCCTGCATACATGGCCAGCTCATCGAGGGCGGTCAGGTTGAACGGGTCGGCCATGGCCAGCCGCAGGTGGTTGTCTTTGATTTCCACGGGGAACACCAGGTAACGCTGGGCCATATGCCTGGGGACGGCGGCAACGGCGGCAGCATCGATCTGGGCGCTGTAGAGGTTTATCTGGGGGATGTGGAGCTGTTCTTCAATCAGCGACAGCAACCGGGCTTCGGTGATCAAGCCCCTTTTCAGGAGAATTTTCCCGATCCGCTTGCGGCTCTTTTGCTGTTCGGCCAGAACCTCCTGCAACTGTGCCTCGCTGATCAGCCCTGCTTCCAGCAAGAGCTGGCCAAGTTTGGGACGCTTGGAGCCGGCCACAATTCCAACCTCCCCGGCTAAAAACTGCCATACGCCCGGCGCATCTCCGCCACCGTCTCCGCGGGGACAGCTCCCCCCAGAAACTGTTCCAGGGCCAAAACTGCCTGCCAGAAAAGCATGCCCTTGCCGTTATAACTATTTCCGCCCCGTTCCCTGAAGAGGCGCATCACCTCTGTCTCCTCCGGCTGATAGCGCAGATCGAAAAGGACACGTCCGGTGCAGGAGAAAGAGCGATCCGCCAGTACCTCCAGGAAGACCGGGGCATCGAGGGGCAGGCTGTAGATCACGATGCGGCAGCTCGGCAGCGCCTGCCGCAAGGCCTCTTCATTCAGCAACACGGCGGCGGCGCTGCGCAGCGGGGTCTGCTTCATGATCTGCGCGGCATATTCCCGGGCGCGGGCGGCGGTCCGGTTGGCGAATAGCATCTCCGCGGCGCCGCGCCGGGCCAGGGTATGGGCAATGGCCCTGGCCGCCCCGCCGGTGCCGACAACCAGGAGCGGTTCCTCCAGAAAGCCGGTGCACCCCTTTTCCTCGAGATGGCGGAAAAACCCGGGGCCGTCGGTGCTGTGGCCGCACAGTTTTCCATCGCGGTTGACGATCGTGTTGACCGAGCTGATCAGCCTTGCTTCCGGGGTGATCTCATCCAGAAAGGACACGACCGCTTCCTTGTGCGGGCTGGTGACATTGCCGCCGGCCGCATCAAGGGCGCGCAGGCCGTTCACCGCCTCGCCCACCGCATCCGGGAGCACAGGGGCGGCCAGGTAAACCCAGTTCAGCTTGAGATGGCGAAAAGCGGTATTATAAAGCAGCGGCGATAGCGAATGGCGCACCGGGTTCCCCAGCAGAAAGAAAAACCTGGTGCAGGCATCAATATCCATAATAGGCACCATCTTTCCGTGAGTTGCCATATTATAACACGAAATGCCTGCTTCGGGAAGAGGTCTTCACAAGGCAAAATGAATAATCATGGAATTACTAATCATTGACAACTTGGCAGCAAAATGATTCAATCAGGAAAATATATCGATTAAGTAGGGTACTAGACCTGGCTCAACCTTCTTTCATGGCGTATTACTGCCTGGCGGCTACTAGCGGCCACAAGTAAAGGAGGTATAATAGATCATGAACCACTGAGCGTAGCGTTTGTCATCCTGAGCGTAGCGAAGGATCTCAAAAAAGCAGGCTGCCAGGTTCCTTGGGGCTTCGTCCTCATGATCACAAAAAGGAACCCAGGATGATAAAAAAGACCTCAGGACGACATCCAGGAACTTACCTTGAACTTACCTTTGACCAATATTATTATTGATCTCTATTATATTTACGAACGGAGGTTGAAGCCATGTCCAGAATTGCGCAGAGCCTGACCGATTTGATTGGCAACACGCCGCTCCTCGAACCGGTCAACTACAGCCGGTCCCAGCAACTCGCCGCCCGGCTGCTGTTAAAGCTGGAATATTTCAATCCAGCCGGCAGCGTCAAGGATCGCGTCGGCTATGCCATGATCAAGGATGCCGAGGAGCGCGGAATATTGCACCGGGATTCGGTCATCATTGAACCGACCAGCGGCAATACAGGGATCGCCCTCGCTTTTGTGGCCGCCGCCAAAGGCTACCGGCTGATCCTCACCATGCCCGATACCATGAGCCTGGAGCGACGCAACCTGCTGAAAGCCCTGGGAGCGGAGCTGGTTCTGACTCCCGGCGCGGAGGGCATGCCGGGGGCAATCCGGAAAGCTCAGGAACTGGCCGCCGGGATTCCCCATTCCTTCATTCCGCAGCAGTTTGAAAACCCCGCCAACCCGGCGATCCACCGCCGCACCACCGCCGAAGAAGTATGGCGGGACACCGGGGGTGAAATTGACATTTTCGTGGCCGGAGTGGGAACCGGCGGCACGATTACCGGCGTTGGTGAAGTGCTCAAGTCCAGGAAACCAGGGGTCAAAGTAGTCGCCGTTGAGCCCCACGACTCGCCGGTTCTTTCCGGGGGGAAACCGGGACCGCACAAGCTGCAGGGTATTGGTGCCGGGTTTGTGCCGAAGGTTCTGAACGCCGGCATCATTGACGAGATCATCACAGTTACGACCGAGGAGGCCTTTGACACTGTGCGCAGGCTCGCCCAAAGCGAGGGGCTGCTGGTGGGCATCTCCTCCGGGGCCGCCGCTTTCGCCGCCACCCTAATTGCCAGGCGTCCTGAAAACAGCGGCAAAACCATCGTAGCCCTGTTGCCCGATACCGGTGAAAGATACCTCTCCACGACGCTTTTTCAGGACATGTAACCCGGCAAAGGGATAAATTGAGGGGAGGTTCAATCCCGGCCAGTCCGGAATTAACCTCCCCTCCCTCTACCATCCGGCAAATGCCGGAGCCCTATTCCGCAAATTAAGAGCTGCCAGCCTGCGCCTTCCTCCACTCTTTGAGCAAATCCTCCAGGCTGTAGGAATCCAGAACTCCGGCGATGGAATCCCGCACCTTGGCCCACAGCAACCTCGTGATACAGCGGTCTGCCCGCTGGCATTGCTCCGGATGCTCTTCACTGACGCAGTCGACCGGGGCGATTGGCCCTTCCAGGGCCCGAATGATCTGGCCGACGGTAATCTCGCCCGGCTCCCTGGTCAGCACATATCCCCCCTGGGGGCCGCGGATGCTTTTAACCAGACCCGCCCGCTTGAGAGCGGTCATGATCTGCTCCAGGTAGCGATCGGAGATCCCTTCCCGCTCCGCGACCAGGTATATGGCGCTCGGCCCTTCATCCTTATGGATGGCCAGGTCCAGCATCGCCCTCAATCCGTACCGTCCCTTGGTGGATAACCGCATCATATACCTCCAGTGCGCCTGGCAATTTGCCAAAAGTTTCTTTTTGATATTGGGCAAAAAAGATTTTTATGCCACTGGCGCTGCATACTCAATGTTGATTCGAATCAATAATAACATAATTCCCATGGTTTTACTATACTATTTGGAAATCATTTCGCCTCCCACCTGCCAGCCCCACGGCATCTTCGTAACTATTACTTTAGTTTTCGCTTCGCGAAGAAAAGCTTGATGACTTTTTACCAAGCAGGAAGACTGATATAGACAACGAAATCTATTAAATAACTAAGGAGGAATTTGATTTTGACAATACAAGCTAGCACTGCAGGTGAAGTAGTAAAACCCCCTCTTAAATGGGCGGGCGGAAAACGCTGGTTGGTTCCCCATCTTCGCCCCATATGGCAAAGACATACTCACCGGCGCTTAGTTGAACCACTCTGTGGCGGTCTTGCGGTAACCTTAGGGTTGATGCCGGAGAAAGCTCTACTTAATGATATAAATCCTCATCTGATTAATTTTTTTAAGTGGTTGAAAAAAGGCCTTATAATTGAAATACCGATGGAAAACAATAAAGAGTTATACTATAAACATCGGGAAGAGTTTAATTGCCTGATTGAAAGGGAAAATAGCCAAACAAAAAAAGCTGCAGAACTATTTTACTACTTAAATCGAACGGGATATAATGGTCTTTGCCGTTTCAACAAGAAAGGCAATTTCAATGTCCCGTTTGGAAGGTACTTAAAAATCAACTACACGTGCAATTTCCTACAGTACAAAGATGTATTTGCTAAATGGGAATTTGTTAATGGAGACTTTGAAACGCTTTCCCTTGCCACAGATGATTTTGTCTATGCCGATCCTCCATATGATGTAGAGTTTACACATTACTCATCAGAAGGTTTTAACTGGCAGGATCAGGTAAGATTGGCAAAATGGCTTTCCGAGCATCCTGGGCCGGTTGTACTCTCCAATCAAGCAACAAAGCGAATTTTGGATTTATATCGAGAATTAGGGTTCAGCATTACATTATTGGATGGTCCACGTATGATAAGTTGCAGCGGCGACAGGACGCCCGCAAAAGAAGTACTGGCAACAAAGGGGATAAATTGAGATGGTACCCAGGGATACACGCACTGGTTCTGTCCTTGAACAAATGGTTCTTCCAGCGCTAAACCAGGGAGGTTATGAATATCAGACACAAGTTAATATAGGCCAGCGACCAGGAGGCAGAAGACATATAGTTGACGTTGTTGCAATACGCAACAAAGTTAAAATATTAATCTCGCTCAAATGGCAGCAAATTTCAGGTACTGCTGAACAAAAAGTCTCCTTTGAGGTTATTTGTTTAACACATGCACTTCAGCAAGGAGCCTACAACAAAGCCTACTTGGTGCTTGGTGGTACGGGATGGACATTACGTGATTATTATATTTCCGGTGGATTAGATGCCTATTTAAAAGTACCTTCCGATATTAAAATAATAAGTCTTGAAGATTTTATTGCCTTAGCCAACCAAGGAAAACTATAATTAAACTTCTTCTTCAGAGAAATGGCCACCTGCCTTTACTTCAAGGGATTAACTTCTTTTCGACGGAATTCCTTTGAGGTAATCGATATACGTAAGCGTACAATAGTTACCACCTAAACAGCAATCCCTCTTTATGTAAGCGTACAATAGTTACCACCTAAACAGC